>CAZHKH010000008.1:0-32659 GCA_964532515.1 uncultured bacterium | reverse complement strand
AAAAAAATTATGGAAAATCTAATGCCTTAAACTTGGGTTTCAAGCATTCAATTGGGGATGTTGTGATAACAATGGACGCAGACCTCCAGGATGATCCTCATGAAATTAATAATTTAATTCTTAAACTAGATGAAGGTTGGGATCTTGTTTCAGGATGGAAGAAGAAAAGGCATGATCCCTTTTCAAAAACATTTCCATCAAAAATATTCAATGCTGTTGTTAGATGGATGTGTGGCCTTAAGATTCATGATTTTAATTGTGGTTTAAAGGCTTATAAAGCTAAAGTTATTAAATCATTAAATATTTATGGGGGATTGCATAGATTTATACCGTATTTGGCTATTTCTAAAGGATTTAGTGTAACAGAGATCCCTGTCAATCATCGTGCCCGAGAATTTGGGGATTCAAAATATGGAGGTTCTAGAATGTTTAAAGGTTTTTTTGATTTTTTAAGTGTTTTATTTATTACTAAGTATTCTAAAAGGCCGCTTCATATATTTGGCTTCATTGGCTTTTTATTATTTGCGGCAGGCTTAGTTGTAAATATAATTTTAAGCTATCAATGGATACTAAATAGATATTATTTAGATTTACCCTACTCAATTGATAGGCCATTATTATTCCTTGGAATACTATTAATAATAATTGGTATACAGATTTTTTCTATAGGATTTATTGCTGAATTAATTGTCAGCTATTTATCTAAAAATGAAAAAATTGATAAAGAAATAACAAAATCTGAGAATTAGTTAATGAAAATCTCATTATTAAGCGTTGCCCCTCCATATAGAGGTGGAATATCTGAGCAAACATATCATCTCTACAATCAGCTAAAGGATAATCACTCTGTAAATATTATTAATTTCAAACGTCAATACCCGACACTTTTATTTCCAGGGAAGACTCAATATGATAAGACATCATTAAAAAAACAAGACCAAAATTATAGGATTATAGATTCAATTAATCCTTTTAGCTGGATAAAAGCTGTAAAATTTATAAAAAAGAGCTCCCCTGATTTAATCGTAATTAGATTCTGGAATCCTTTCTTTGCTCTTTGTCATTCTTATATCATTCGTAAGGTAAAAAAAGAGCTTCAAGGTACAAAGGTCGTTTGTATCTGTGATAATATTATTCCTCACGAAAAACATTTTTATGATATTCCCCTAATTAAAAAGCTGTTTAAGCATATAGATGCGTTTATTGTGATGTCAATAACAGTTGAAGAGCAACTAAGAGATATTATCTCTAAACCAAATTATAAAAAAATGTTTCATCCAGTTGTAACTAATATGGATATGCCCTTGAAAGAGGAGTCTAAAGCCAGGATAGGGGTAACGGGAAAGAAAGTCATACTTTTTTTTGGATTAATCAGAGAGTATAAAGGCTTGGATATCCTAATTAAAGCAAATAAATATTTACAAGAAAAATTAAATAACTATCAAATTTTAATATGTGGAGAATCATATCAGGATCAAGATATATATAATAAACTCATTAAAGAGCATTCAAAAAATAATGAGATTAGATGGATTAATGAGTATATACCAGATAGCGAAGTATCGACATATTTTTCTGCATCAGATATAGTTGTCCTTCCATACAGGCATGCCTCTCAGAGTGGAATTATTCCTCTAGCATATTCATATCAGAGGCCAGTTGTTGCTTCAGACATAAAAGGCATTCAAGAAATGGTCGTAAATCAAAAAACTGGCTTTTTATTTGAAAAAAATAATCCAGAAGCTCTTTCAGAATCAATTATAGATTTTTTTAGCAATAAAAAAAATTATAATGAGGATATTATAGACTTTAGAAAACAATTTTCTTGGAACTATTTTATAGAGGAGGTATTAGACCTTTATAAATCCCTATGATAGATCAACATAAAAATATAAGCCCAAAGTTTAATATATGCATTCTAAATTGGAATGGCGGGGAAATGCTTTCTCAATGCATAGATTCAATATTATCAAATAGAGCTACTAATTTTAAAATAACAGTGATTGATAATGCTTCTTCCGATGATTCTATTAAAAACTTAGATTCTCAAATTCAAATTGTTAAACTTGAGAAAAATTATGGTTTTTCAATAGGGTATAACCTAGGAATCAATAAATGCTTATCTCATGATGATGAATATATTATTCTACTGAATTATGATACTGTAGTAGATAATAATTTTATTACGTCTATAACTGATCAAATAGTCAAAAATGGTCAGAACTATATATATGGAACAAAGATTCTATATGATAGCAATAAAAGTTTACTTTGGTATGGCGGAGGAAGAGTTGACCTCTCAAAAGGGATAATCTCTCATATTGGAATCAGAAAAAATCATAATGAATTTAATTCTCGACTAGAGACAGATTACGTTACGGGTTGTTGCATGATTATACATAAAGATAATTATCTAAAGCTCAATGGATTTGATGAATCTTTTTTTATGTACAATGAGGATGTTGATTTATGCTTACGAGCAAAAAAAATTGGCGTTAATTGCCTGTATATTCCCTCTGCAATTGTGTATCATAAAGTTTCTCTATCTACCGGGGGAAACTATTCAATTAAAAAAATATTTTTAAAATCTAAATCGAGCTATATTTTATTTAGAAAATATTTTAAAAACCCAATGGCATTTTTACTGTTATTTAAATATTTTTTCAAATCGCTTTTCATCACAATTACTAATAGAAAATGAATAAAATTGATAATAATAAATTTATTTTTACTATAGGAGCTCAAAAATCTGGGACAACTGCGCTCCATGATTTTTTATCAACCAGCCATCAAATTTCTTTGCCTAAAATCAAAGAAACTCATTTTTTCAGTCATGATGAAATTTTTTCTAGAGGAGTTAATTGGTATCTAGAACAGTTTGATTCAAATAATCAAATATTTTGTGAGGTAGATCCCTCATATTTATTCTTTAAAAATTCAGCACTTAGAATAAAGTCAACAATTGAGAGCCCTAAGTTCATTGTTATTTTTAGAAAGCCATTGGATAGGGCATTATCTCATTATTTAATGTCTTGCTATAGAGGGTATGAAAATCTGTCATTCTCAGATGCACTGGAAAATGAAAAAAAGCGTTTAAAAGAAGATAGAAAATTATTTTCATTTATTAATCATAGCTATTTAGAAAGAGGGAATTACACTAAACAGCTAGAGATTTACCTGAATAATTTTAACAAGTCAAATTTTCTATTCATTAAATTTGAAGATTTAATTTCTGATCAGAATAATACTATCATAAATTCTATATGTAATTTTATTGATATTGAAAACAATTTCCATTTAATTAAAGTGCCAGAATCAAATAAAAAGAAAAAAGTAAAATCAATGATAGTAAGAGATCTGTTGTACACTGATACACTTGTCAAAAAAGCAATTAACGCACTTATCCCCTCTGATCAAATAAAGTTTAAGCTTAAAAGTATTATTGATTTATTTAACTCTAAAGATTATTCTAAATCTGAATCTAAAGAACAGATTGAGAAAAATTTAAAAGATCTCCCGGAAAAATATTTTAATTGGAATAATAATCAAGTACAGCTGCTTTCATCTATCACTGATTTAGAACTAAATGATTGGCAATATAATTAATGAGTAATAATAAAATAGCACCAATTTTATTATCAGGCATGCATAGGTCAGGCACTTCCATGATAACTGATATTCTCAATAAGTGCGGTCTTATTATCGGTAATAAGCTGGATTCAAACAATGAATCATTATTTTTTCAAAGAATTAATATTTGGATGATGTCACTTCTAGGATCTTCTTGGGATAATCCAAAAATATTTGATGAAATAAACGAGGATATAAAACAAGATATAGTATTGCAACTAGAAAAACTAGTTAGAAGTAGAGCAAATACTCTTTATTTTGGCTGGAGTAGTATAATAAAAAAAGGTTCATTCAATGGTATCTCTGAGCCTTGGGGATGGAAAGATCCCAGAAACACATTTACAGAAAATATATGGCGAGAAATTTTCCCAGAACTAAAAACAATTCATATAATTAGACATCCAATTGATATATCTGCTAGTTTATTGAGTAGACAGACAAAAGAGATAGAATTAGACATAAAGCGAAAGAAAAAAACATCTAATGTTATAAAGGCTTTACTTTCAATAAGCCATACTAATTATAACGCTAGCATGATTTTAAACTCTCATAATGACTGTTTCAATTTAATTGAGCTGTATTATGACCAAATAGTAAACAATCAATCAGGGCAGAGTCTAGTTATTAGGTTTGAAGATATATTATCTAATCCTAAGCTTGAGGTTATGTCATTATTGGAGTATTGTAAAATTAGTGTAGATTCAGATAAACTAAATCAAATTTTATCTAAAATTGATTCATCTAGAAAATATGCATATAAAAAAGAAACCTCATTAGTGGAGTTAGAGGTACCGTGTAAAAATTTAATAAATAAGATGGGATATTAATGTTAAAATCAAATAGAATATTAATTCTTCTTGGAATATTATTTTTAGTGTGTTCTAGTCTATTTCATAGAGTGATGTTTGATGATTATTTATTCCTAACACAGGATACCATATCTGCTAAATCAGTAAAGCATGGGATAGAGGCTTCAACTAAAGAGTTTGATGAATATCCAATTTGGCTTCCTTGGATGTTCTCAGGACTTCCTTCAACACACTCCATGCAAAATATATCTGAATACTACCTCCCTCATCATATCATATCACTTATAAAGGCAATTAATGTTCCTTGGTTTTGGAATTATTTATTACATTTTTTATTTGCAGGCATTGGAATGTATCTATTGCTCAGCAGATTAAAATTAGATTTTTTCTCTTCTTTATTTGGAGCGATATCATTTATGATTATGCCATGGATGGTAACAATGATTGTTCATGGGCATGGAAGCCAAGTTATGACCGCTTCATATATCCCTTGGGTGATGTGGTCATTAATTAGACTTAAAGAAGAGCCTGATATTAGATCTATTTCAATTTTAGCGTTTATAATAGGCTTGCAACTTCAAAGAGCCCATGTTCAGATTGCGTATTATTCTTGGATTTTAATGGGAATGTATCTGATTTATGATATGGTACTAAGCTATAAATCTAAATATAATATTGATTTAAAGTTTCTAATTAGATGGTTAGTGGCCTCTGCTCTTGGGTTTTGCATGTCTTTATGGATATATATTCCTCTTCTAAATTACGCCCCATATTCAAAAAGATCAGTCTCGGAGGGAGGCGCAGCATTTGACTATGCGACATCATGGTCTTTACATCCATATGAAATGCTCAGCATGATTCTTCCATCTTCTTTTGGTTTTGGAGAATTATCATATTTTGGATATATGCCAATGACTAATTTCCCTAACTATATCGGAATAATTATTTTTCTTTTAGCGATCTTAGCATTTTATCAAAATTCAAGTAAAATAAAATATTTACTATTATCCATACTAATTTTGAGTTTATTGGTTTCATTTGGGAAATATACATTTTTCTATGCTTTGCTTTATGATTGGCTACCCTATTTTAATAAGTTTAGAGTTCCATCGATGATATTAGTATTATTTCAGTTTTCTATATCAATACTTGCAGCAATTGGGCTAAATAATTTAATAGAAAAACTAAAGAAAAAAGACAAAGCTATTTTAAAGATAATATGTTGTATATCAGGAGCCATATTATTTTTAGCTTTATACAGATATTTCTTTGTTGATTTTTCATTAGGTTGGGATCAAAGATTGACAACAAATAATTTTAGGAATGAAATGATAAGAAATGATTTGATATTTGTATCCATATTTCTTTCTAGTATTATTATCGCTACATATTGCTATATAAAAGATAAAATACGAATTGAAGTAGCTCTATCTGTTTATATATTAGCTTCTTTCTTTGATTTATATGTAGTTGGTTATCAAATCATAAATCCCCAAAAGGAAATAACTTACACTCAGGATATTCCAATTAAAGATATTACGGATATAAATAATCAATTTAAATTTGAAAATGATGATATAATAAAATTTTTAAAAAAAGATAAATCAAAGTTTAGAGTATTCTCAGCTTCATTCGAGAAGCAACAGCTTAAACCAGATCATAATAATAATAGATTAGCAGCTTTTAACATTGAATCAATAGGAGGATATCACCCTGCTAAACTCTCTATATTTGAATCATTTGACTCTGTTCCCCTGCTCAATAGATTTAAGATATTAAATGTAAAATATTTAATACTTTCCAATCAGATAAATCATCCCTCTCTTAAATTGGTTGCAAGTGGAAGTTATTACTCTAATTTAAATTATAGATTAGCACACATCTATGAGTATCTAGAATTTGAGCCACGAGTTCAATTTTTAGAGAATATAAATTCAGTAGATTCTAGAGAAGATGGATATAAAATATTAAATACTGATTCTTTTAATATAAGTGAAAATTCATTCATATCTAAAAGTGATTTTAACAATAGTCCTCAATTATCTTTTAATCCTTCATCAGAGATATATATAAAAGGATATTCTCCAAATAAAATAATAATAACAACCGATGCAAAGGATACAGAGAAGGGCCAGCATTTTGTATTATTAAGTGAGATATATTTTCCGCATGGCTGGGAAATAAGTGGAGCTCCAAGCTTAGAAATAATAGAAGTAAACAATTTATTGAGAGGTTTCTTCGTTCCAAGTGGAAAAAATGAAATCATTTTAGAATTTAAACCTAAAGACCTAGTCTACAGCTCAATAATCACCTACTTTTCACTAATTATAATTTTAATTATGTTTATTACTTCATTTATATATAATAAAAATGAAAAATTTTAAATTACAAACAAGTATAAAATTTGTGTTATTTACCTTTGCGTTAATAATGGCTATAGCTGTTTTATGGATTAATAGTACAATAATTTCAAATTTAAGAGAAGGTAATAGAAGGCAGATAGAAAAAATTGCTGAGTATTATAGCAAAGAACTAAGCAATACTGAGAAATCAGATTACACCTATTTTGCTGAAATGATACTTCCAATATTACATAATTTTGAATTTCCAATAATTATAACTAATGAAGTAGAAGAGAACTCTTCATTAAATTTTTTACCTCCAATTAATATTGATATCAAGCATAAGGAAAATACAGAAAATTACATAAAAGAAGTAAAGAAGCTTATCCAGACTATGGATCAAAACTTTATGCCATGCGATATAATGGGAGATGATGGGAGAGGAAATCAAATAGTATATCATAGGATTCACTATGGAGATCAAGAAATAATTAAAACAATCTCCTTACTTCCATATTTAAATTTTGGATTTGCGATCTTATTCATAGCGATTGCAACATTTGGCATTCAATTAATTAGAATAAATGAGAGAAATTCAATTTACGCAGGAATGGCGAGAGAAACTGCACATCAACTGGGAACACCAATTTCATCGCTTATGGGTTGGGTTGAATTATTAAAGGAAAGGATGCTTGTCAAAAAAAGAAATAAAATTCTATCTTCAATGAAGAATGATTTAGGTAGATTGTCAGAGATTAGCGATCGATTTTCAAAGATAGGTTCGAAGGTGCACCTTAAAAAAATAAGTTTAAAATCATTGCTTGAAAAGGTAACCATGTATATGTCTGAAAGGCTCCCAAAAAGCTCAAAAACCAATATAGTGTTATCAATAAAGAAGGACATAAGCTTAATGGGAGATCCCGTCCTTTTAAGTTGGGCTTTTGAGAATCTGATAAAAAACTCAATTGATGCAACAAAAAATGAAGAGGGTAAAATCTCTATTAAATTGATGAAAGATGAGGAGCAAATTTTATTGTTTTTTAAAGATAATGGAAGGGGGATAAAAAGAAATAATTGGAATGATATTTTTAGGCCAGGTTTTAGTACTAAAAAACGTGGTTGGGGCTTGGGTTTAAGCTTAACTCAGAGGATAATTAAAGATATACATAAGGGGAATATTTCGGTAGTAGAATCTTCTAAAGAAGGAACCACTATAAGAATAAGTTTTTCTAATTCATGAAATTAATATTTGCATCAAATAGCCCAAGGAGAATAGAGTTATTATCAAAATTTGATATAGATGTTGAGTTTATTGACCATATGTTTGATGAAACCTCTATCAAAAAAAATATTGCTCCCTCTAATTATTGTAAATTAATAGCTGAGGGAAAATCATCTAGCTTAATCAGAGAATATCCAGATATACCGATTATATCTGCAGATACTGTTGTAGTATCACCCAATAATGAAATATTTGAAAAACCAAGGAATGAGCAAGAAGCTTTTAGTATGCTAAATAGCTTGAGTGATAAAACACACAAAGTTTTAACAGGGATAAACATATTATACCCATTAAAAGATATAAATTTTACATTTGTTGAAGAAACTTTAGTAAGATTTAATGATTTAAGTCCAAATACAATTTTATATTATATTAAAAAATATAGGCCTTTTGATAAGGCTGGAAGTTATGGAATTCAAGATTTTAGTTCAATTTTTGTTAGTTCTATCGATGGATGCTACTTTAATGTTGTAGGATTACCCTTATCTGCTTTATTCTATTACTTGAAGAAATTTAAATTAGTCCAATTTCCTTGAATACTATAAATAAAAATAATAACTTATCATCCTAATGAGTGACGAAAAATTATTTTATAAAGAATTAAGGGCTAAAAGGAAAAGTCAAAATTTGACATTGGAAGAAATTTCTGATTTCACCAAAATTGATATAAAATTCTTAATAGCCATTGAAACAGGTGATTTTTCATGCCTCCCCAGCGTCTATATGAGATTATTTTTAAGATCTTATTGCAAATACATATCAGCAGACATAGAACAGACACTGAACGACTATGAATTTCATACTCTTGGAGCTAAAACTGAAACCAAATCATTTATTATACCAAATGATTCAGGAAAAGATGAACAGTCAGTTAATGAGAAAGAATTAAATTTACCTCAAGTTCCAACAACAAAAATTATAACAATAGTGGCGACTGTAGCTGCTCTTGCATTAATCTTTTTCTTTATTAGTAGAATCGACAATAATCCAACAGAAGGAAATAATAAAGAAGAGCAAAACAATAGTAGCGACATTATAGAAAATGAATCAAAACAATTTTTGTTTAGTGAACTTCCTAATGAAAAAATGTTGACTGATGATGATTTTAAACTAGAAAACCTAGTTGAAGGTTTCGATAAAAATCTAATATTATCTGCGCCCTTTACATTTAGGATTGAAGCCTTGACAAAAACAAAAATAAGTGTGACCAATGAGGTTGGGAACAAAGCAATGTTTACAAATAAAATACTAAAAGCAGGAGATATTGAGGTCTTCTCAGTTGAAAAAAAAATATCTTATGATTTATGGAGCACTCAGCACATTAAATGCTCTTTGAACGACATTGACCTCACCGAGCACTTTGGATCTACAGATAAATCTATACGTGGGTGGTTTACTGTCACCGATTCTAAGCTCACATATAATCTCTATAGACACCCATCCATATAACATTACCAAACAAGCTAATTATAACAAATCTTTCAATAAGAATGATTAGGATATAACACTACCACTAAGATTCAGTCTTTAAATTTTTTAATTTTCAAAAATCTATTTTTATTTACACCTACTCCGTCTGCAGAACTAATCATTTAAATATATAATAATAAAAAAATAATTTATTTCTTGCATATAGGTGGTGAATAGTAATATAATAGTGGGTAAGTGTGGGTAATAAAACCTTTATAAAATAAATATATAATAATGAATTCGATAAAATTAAGATTCGCGGGCGAGTACTCTAATACTCTAGATTTAAAAAATAGAGTCAATATACCCGCAAAATTTAGAAAAGCACTAGACCCTATTAATGATAGAACTTTTGTAATCACAAGGGGATTTGATCCATGTCTTTCGCTTTACCCCATTTCAGAGTGGAATATAGTTGAACAGCAGCTTGCTTCCTTGAGTTCAATCCGAAATAGAAATAGAGAATTTGTCAGATCAATTGTCAGATATGCCTCTTATGTCCAATATGATAAGCAGGGAAGAATAATTATACCTGATAATTTAAAAATTTATGCAGGCATTGAAAAAGAAGTTGCAATAATTGGGATGATAAGCAAAATAGAGTTATGGAGTCCAGAAAAAATTAAGAAATATGATAACAATCAAATAAACATTGATGATTTTGATGATTTAGCGGATGATATAAGTTTTTAGAATATGGAAAATAGAAACCAACATCCTCACAGGCCAGTACTATTAGAGGAGACGGTTTCTGCATTAATTACAGACAAGAGTGGAACATATGTTGACTGCACCATTGGATTTGCAGGGCATTCATCTAAAATCTTGCAGCAAATTAATAATGATGGAAAGCTATTTGGAATTGATTATGATCCTTATGCTCTGAAGTATTCAAGAGATAGGCTCTCTGAATTAAATAAATCATATGAGCTTTTTTTAGCTAGTTACACTGAGCTTAAAGAACTTTTAAAAAATGAAAATATTAAGGAAGTGAGTGGAATATTATTTGACCTTGGTATCTCCTCCTACCAAGTTGATTCAGGGTATAAGGGTCTTTCTTATAGAGTAGATGGGCCATTAGATATGATTCTGGATCCAAATTCTGATAGAAACATTAATGATATATTAAAAACACTTAATGATAAAGAATTAGCCAACTTGATATATAATAACAGCGAAGAAAAAAATTCAAGAAAAATTGCGAAATCGATCAAGGAAAAATTTAAAAAGAACACTCTAAAAACAAATTCAGATTTAGTAGCAGCGATAGAAGAGGTTACTCCAAAAAGATTTTTAAATAAAACACTATCCAGGGTATTTCAAGCCTTTAGAATAGAGATAAATAATGAGTTTAATAATATTTATCAATCTATAGTAGATGCAATTCACATATTAAAACCCGGAGGAAGATTAGCTGTAATAACATTTCACTCTATAGAGGATAGACTTGTAAAAAATATATTTAGATCATTTGCAAGAGGGAATAAATCATATCTTGAAAATATAGGTTATACCCTTTCAATAGAATGTAAAAAAAATATAAAAATACTGACTAAAAAACCGATAAGACCGAGTAGGGATGAAGTTATAAGAAATAAAAGATCTAGAAGTGCAAAACTTCGAGTAGTAGAAAGGCTTTTTATCGCATGAATTCAGAAAAAAAATTAAAAAGATGGCTCACAATAAGTTTAATCACAATCTTCTCGATTTCATTTTTGACAATAAGAGGAGAAACTAATAAAATAAATGATGAAATAATTAGTTTGAAAATCAGAAAAAAGATAATTGAAGATAATAAAATAAATTTGCTATCAAAAAGAAACAGATTAATGAGTCAGAGTAGAATAGAGGGAATTGCAAGAGATTCACTTGGAATGAAAAAACAGAAAATAATTAATAAAAATTTGACTTTAAATATAAAATAAATGAGCAGACTATACCTATCTCATCAAACTAGAGTTAAAAAAATTGTGAACATAATGATTTTTTTTGGAGTCATAATTTTATCTCGATATTTTTACATCCAAATAATAAGCGCACAGGATTTTAATAAAAAAATATTAAAGAAAACTGAATATACAAAGCAGATCAAAGGTGAAAGAGGTAGAATATATGATAGGAATGGAGTGCTACTGGCTGGGAACATAACAAAAGTAGATTTATGGGTAAATACAAATAAAAAATATGATTCAGGTAGAATTAGTGCATTCTTTAAAAAATATTTTGACTTAGATAGTCTTTCTACTATTGAAAAGCTAAATAATAAGAGTAAAAATTATTTACCATTTAAAAAAGGAATCATCTTAGAAAATTTAGAAGAAATAGCTGAAGAAGTATCAAAAATTAAAGGACTACACATTGACAGATACAGTCAAAGATTTTATCCATACGAGCATATTTGCTCTCAATTATTGGGTTATGTAAACCAGAAAGACATAGGAAAATCAGGGATAGAATTAGAATTCAATAAAGTATTGAAAGGCCTCGAGATAGATGAAATATTTGAAAAAAGCATTAACAGCAAACTAACAAATAAAAATAAGGAAAATTTTAATTTTGACTTAAATGGAAAAGATATTTATTTGACAATTGACATAGAAATACAAAAGTTTTTGTATGAAGCTTTGGAAAAAGGACAGCATGGGGCTTCAGCAAAATCTGCAAATGGAATTATTGTAGACCCATTAAATGGTGAAGTTTTAGCAATAGCTGGGACACCTTCTTACAATCCAAATAATTTTAGTAGTTATAATATTGAAAAATATAAAAATAATGGGATATCAAAACAATATGAACCCGGCTCAACAATAAAAGTAATTCCAATAATAGATGCGATAAATAATTTAGATAGAAATATGTATATCAATTGTGAGAATGGAGAGTTTCAAATTCCGAATACAAGCAGGATTATAAAGGATCATGAACCTAACAAAGAGTTAACTATAGATGAAATATTAATACATTCAAGCAATATTGGTATTGTTAAAATATCAAACTTACTAGGAAAAGAAAAAACATATTCATCATTAAGAAAGTTTGGATTAGGAAGCAAAACAGGGATAGAACTACCAGGCGAGGAAAAAGGAAAACTTCGAAATTTAAAAACATGGTCAAAGACAACACACTCAGCAGCTAGCTTTGGACAAGAAGTATCAGCCACTAACTTACAGTTATCCATGATATATGCAGCTATTGCAAATAATGGTTATTTATTAAAACCTAAAATAGTAAAAAAAATCAGTTCATCTAAAAACTTTATTGATTTTAATGAAGTTCAAGTAGTAAGAAAAGTTATGACATTGGATGACAGCAAAAATATTATAAGTATTCTAAATAAGGCAGTTAGCAATGGAACTGCTAAAAATATAGTAATTGAGGGGTATGATATTGCAGGAAAGACAGGAACAGCAGAAAAGTTCATAGATGGAGAATACTCTAAGAAAGAATTCATATCATCTTTTGCATCAATATTCCCGTCTTCAGATCCTCAATTTGTATGTATCATCTCTGTTGATTCTCCTGAATATCATAAACATTGGGGAAATATTACAGCTGCACCTATCGCTCGAGAAATATTTGTAGAAATGATTAATAATAATTTTGTAAAAAACAGCAATCAATCGTTATAGATAATCAAAAATGAAAATAAAAAAAATATTAAGTGATATCAAATACAAGGGGGAATTCAAAAATTTTGAAGTAGAAAATATTTCATATGATTCTAGAAAAGTAGTAGATGGGACATTGTTTGTCGCGATTGAAGGAGAAAAATTTAATGGACATAATTTTATTGGCGAAGCTGTAGAGAATGGAGCCATTGCAATTATAAAAAATGAAAATTCAAATATATGTTCTGGGATTGTAGAAATTGAAGTAGAAAACACAAGAAAGACCCTATCTAAATTAGCAAATAATTTTTTCAACAATCCATCTTCAAGGATTGGCACTATAGGAGTAACTGGGACCAATGGGAAGACAACCACAACATATTTAATTAATAAAATTTTTAATGATTGTGGGTTGAAAACTGGGAGCATTGGAACTTTAGGGTTTATATCGCCAAGTAATATTATTAGCACTGGATTTACGACCCCTGAATCTTTAGAATTAAACAATTTCATTGATAAACTTACTCAAGGAGGAGTTCAGCATGTTGTTCTTGAAGCTTCTTCACATGCTCTTGCTCTTTCTAGATTAGATAATATTATTATTGATACCGCAATATTTACAAATCTTTCAAAAGAACATTTAGATTTTCATAAAAATATGGAGCAGTATTTTTCTGAAAAATTAAAACTTTTTACTTCATTATCTAATAAAGCAAATGCTGTAATCAATATTGATGATATATATTCAGAAAGAATTATTAATAATATTAAATCAAAAATAATAACATATGGATTTAATGATAATGCAGACATCCACCCAATCTCATATGAAATGGATTATTCAGGTATGCAGTTTGAAATATCTTTATTCGACAATTGTTATAAAATAAATACAGGCGTTACAGGTAAGCATAATATTTATAATATAATGGCATCAATCGCAGCATGTATTATTAACAATATCCCTATTGAGCTTATCATTAAATCATTAGAAAATATAAAATCTATTCCAGGAAGGATGGAATTTATAGGGAATAAAAGAAATAAAATTTTTATTGATTATGCTCATTCGCCCGATGCATATAATAATATTTTAAATCTTATAACTAATATAAAAGGGAAACAGGATAAAATTATAACGCTATTTGGATGTGGTGGAGATAGAGACAAAGCAAAAAGACCAGAAATGGCAGAAATATCAGAAAAATATTCTGATAAAATTATTGTCACCTCCGATAACCCTAGGACAGAGAATTTAGATAAAATTATAGATGAAATTCTAGTTGGTTTTAAGTATAAGAAGCATATAGTCATAAAAGATAGAGAAGATGCATTAATAGAATCCATCAAAATGCTCAATAAAGATTCAATTTTACTAATTCTTGGAAAGGGCAGAGAAACTTATCAGCTGGTAAATCAAACAAAAATACCTCACAATGATGTTGAAATTATAAAAAGAGCAATAAATGAGAATTGAAATAGGAAATAAAAAAATATTTTCTCAGTGTGTATTTGAAATATTAAATATCAAGATTAATACTGAATCTTTTAATGGAATTTCTTTTGATTCAAGGAAGATCAAAACTGGAGATGTATTTATTGCTTTAAAAGGTAAAGCAACGGATGGCCATAATTATATAGATGAATGTATAAAAAAAGGAGCAGCATTAATAATAAATGAGTCATTTAATGATAAGAATATAGTTAAAGTAAAATCATCTAAAATTACATTGAAGTCATTATCGAAATTATATCGTTCGTATATGAACTGCAAAGTAGTTGGTATAACTGGCTCAAATGGAAAAACAACGACAAAAGAATTATTAGCTCATATCTTAAAATCAAAGTTTTCAATATCATATACAAAAGAGAATTATAATAGTACTATAGGGATGCCGATGTCAACATTCTCAATATCTAGTACAGATGAAATTTTTATTGCGGAGATAGGAACAAACAATAAAGGTGAAATTAAATATTTATCTGATATAGCAAAACCAGATTTAGGCGTTATAACAAATATTTCTGAATCTCATCTAATTAATTTCCAAAACATGAGTGGAGTATATAGAGAGAAAGTAGAATTACTAAAATCATTAACAAAAAATGGAATTGCATTTTTAAATATGGATGATCCTTTTATTGCTTCAACCAATTTATATAATAGATGTAAGGTTATTAAATACGGTTTTTCTGATAACTTAGATTATAGTGCTAAATATCAAATTAGCAGTTCAGATGTTATTACAATTAATGATGAAATAATTAACATTCCAGATTTAACAAAGATTCTTCCTCAAAATATTTTAACAGTCTTTTCTATCTCTTCTGAATTAGGAATAGATACTAATAGCTTTAATGAAAGGCTATCCTCTTTCCAAGTACCAATTGGAAGAGGGAACATAATTAATCATAATAATTGTATGATTATTAATGATAGCTATAATGCAAATTACTCATCTATGAGGTCTGGATTAGATATGATCAGTAAAATAAAAGGAGCAAATCGAATATTAATAGTGTTAGGAGATATGTTAGAGCTAGGAGAAGATGAACAAAAGTTACACAAAAAATTATTAGAACATATTCTTAAAAGTAGGGCTTCACATGTTTTTACTTACGGAACTCTTATGCATAGTCTTTATTTAGAGGGAAAGGAAAAGGCCTCTCAATTAGATATAAGGCATTATAAAAATCATAGTTCATTGATTATTGATTTAAAAAAAGTCATGGATACTAATGATATTATATATGTAAAAGGCTCCAGAAGCATGAAAATGGAAAAAATAATAGAAGGGATAGCTTAATGTTGTACGAGTTATTTTATCCATTATCAGAACATTATTTTATATTTAATATTTTTCAATATTTAACATTTAGAGCTGCTGGTGCAGCAATTACATCTTTATTTATAAGTTTCTTCATTGGGCCTAAAATCATCCGCACACTCAAATTTCGTCAAATTGGCGAAAAAATCTATAATGGGCCTGAATCTCACCAAAAAAAAGAAGGTACTCCAACTATGGGGGGGATAATTTTATTATTATCAATTATCCTCCCCTCTATCCTTTGGTGTAGACTAGATAATGAATTTTTTCAATTAATTTTATTTACAACTATTTTTATGGGATTTATAGGCTTTGTTGATGATTATTTAAAAGTAATAAAATCTTACAATAAAGGCTTAATTGCTAGATATAAATTAATTGGCCAGTTCATTTGTGGCTCTTTATTAGGGTTTTATTTAAAATCGATTAATCATTTTTCTTTTATAATCGAAGATGGAGGTAATTTGGCTGTTAGCAATACTTCAATATCTTTGCCATTTATAGCAAATGGGGTATTTGATATAGGATTTTTTTATGTCCCGCTAGTGATCATTATTATTACGGCATCATCAAACGCAATCAATTTAACTGATGGTCTTGATGGATTAGCAGCAGGCCTAGTTGCGATCAGCTGCTTAACTTTCTCGGCTATTGCGTATGCAACCAGCAGATATGATTTCAGTGATTATTTAAATATAGTATTCGTGCCTAAGTCTGAAGAGATATTTGTTTTTGCGTTAATATTAGTAGGTAGCTGTATAGGATTTTTATGGTTTAATGCCTATCCTGCTAAAATATTCATGGGAGATACGGGTTCACTACCAATAGGCGCTGCAATTGGAGTTATGGCCATCTTATTTAAAAAAGAGATTCTATTAATAATTATTGGAGGAGTATTTGTAATAGAGGCAATGAGTGTAATTATACAAGTTTCCTATTATAAAATAACGAAATATAAAACGGGGAAGGGAAAAAGAGTTTTTAAAATGGCTCCAATACACCATCATTTTGAATTATTGGGTTGGCATGAAAATCAAGTAGTAGTTAGACTTTGGATAATAGGCATTATTTTTTCAATAATATCACTAACATCATTTAAAATTCAATGATTAATCTATTATCAAAAAAAATATCTATTATTGGCGCAGGTAAGAGTGGCGTCTCTGCAGCTAGACTTGCAAGTCATATGGGCGCGGAGGTATTACTAAGTGATTCAAGATTAGACCTTAATATAATAAATCTAAATAATATCAATATTGAATTAGGTGGCCACTCTGATAAAGTTTTAGAATCAGATTTTATCATTAAAAGCCCTGGGGTATCAAATAATATTGAAATTATTAAAAAAGCAAAATCAAAAAAGATAAGGATAATTAGTGAAATAGAATTTGCTGGCTTATTTACAGAACTTCCAATTATAGGGATAACCGGCTCAAATGGAAAAACAACAACAGTTGAATTGCTGAACAAAATATTTAAAAAGGCAGGATATAATTCAATATTAGGGGGAAATGTAGGAATCCCTTTTTCTGATAATGTATTAGATGAAATATTAACAAAACAAAAAGAAGGAATACATATATTGGAATTAAGCAGTTTTCAGCTTGAGGAGACTAGTAATTTATCTCTTGATGTAGGGTGTTTATTAAACATATCAGAAGATCACTTAGATCGTCATAAAAATTTTCAAGATTATATAGATGCAAAGTTAAAAATCATGGAATTAACTAGAGATAGTGGCTCAATAGTGTACAATAAAGACGATCAAATTTTAAGAGAAAAGATTAATAATAAAAAAGCTATACAATTTTCATGTTCAGATATATCTAAAATAAATATAGATACTAAAGCTATTCACCTAAAGGGAAAACATAACCATAGTAATATCGCTGCCGTATTAGCTATTTCAAATGTGTATCGCATAAAAGAGGATGTTATTATTAATGTCTTAAAAAAATTCAAATCACTTCCACATAGATTAGAATTTATAAAAAAAATAAATGGAATTTCTATTTACAATGATTCAAAAGCTACAAATATAGAATCAATGATAGCTGCAATTAATTCATTTCCAGATGATATTGTTATTATAATTGGGGGTCTTGACAAAGGCAATTCAAATTTTTTATCTGCAATGAAAATTTTTAAAGATAAAATTAAATTTGTCTCTTGCTATGGAGAAAGTGGAGAAAGAATATTCAATACGATAAAATCAGATTTCAGCTGTTGCTATAATAAAATATTTTCAAAGGCAGTTTTAAAAGCTATTTCAAATTCAAAGAAAAAAAATGTATTACTTTTATCTCCTGGCTGTGCAAGCTACGATCAATTTGAAAACTATAGAGAACGTGGAAATAAATTTAAAGATATAATCATTGGATTAGCCTAAAGATGAAGGACAATATAACAAACTTAAAAATTTTAATATTTCTACTTTGCTCTATAGGTATTATTTCACTTTACAGCGCCAGCTCATCTTATGCAGCTTCAAGATTTTTAGATTATAAATATTTTTTTACTAATCAATCCATCAGACTATTTATTGGATTCATATTATTGCTAATTGTTTCTTTTATTGATTATAGATTTTATAATAGAAATTCAAGAATCATCATTATTTCTTGTTGGGTAATAATATTTTTCGGATATCTGACATCACAACACCTCCCAACCTCAAGAGGCTTAATTATTTTTGGAAAGAATATAATTAGCACCTCAGATGTAGCCAAATTTGGGTTAATTATATATTTAGCTTCATTTATAGAAATAAATAAAAAGAAAATTAATGATATAAAAATTCTTATAAATGATTTAATCCCATACATAGGAATAACACTTCTTTTAATTTTCTTTCAACCAGATATGAGTACAACTTTTACGATATCATTGATATTGTTAGTCATGATATATGTTGCGGGAATAGATGTTAAATATATTTATTATACAACTCTATCTAGTAGCATTATTGTTATTATGAAAATTTTTTCAACTAATTTTCAATATAGAAGATTTACAAATTGGTACTATGGGATAGGAGATAGCCAAAACACAGGTTCTTTATTAGCTCTATCAAATGGCGGACTAATAGGTAATGGTCTTGATCAGAGTATAATTAAAAGAGGTCATTTACCTGCAGCTCACACTGATTTTATTCTTCCAATTATTGGTGAAGAATTTGGATTCTTAGGAATACTATCAATATTTATACTATTTTTTTTATTTCTCTACTATTCAATTAAAATACTCCAGAACATACAAGACCTTTTTGGTTTTTTCTTAGGATTAGGAATTATAATGAACATAGTAATTTATTTTTTAATTAATTCTGCATATGTAGTTGGTATCTTCCCTACAACTGGTTTACCTCTTCCCTTCATGAGCTATGGAGGATCACATTTAATCCTAAGTCTTGCATCGATGGGAATAATATTTAATATGGGAAAAAATAATTTAGCCAATAAAATGGTAAGCTATAATGAACATTAAATTAAAAAAAATAATTATTGCTGGAGGGGGAACTGGAGGACATCTATTCCCAGCAATAGCAATTGGTCAAGAATTAGAGAATGAAGGAATTATAGTAAAGTATATTGGGAGTAAAAATGGGATTGAATCAAGTGGGAAATTTATTGAAAAAAATAAAATAGAGTTGTTAGATATAAAGGGAGTCGCTCGAGATTTTAGTATAAGTAGTATCATTAAAAATATTGTTTTACCATTTAAAGTTTTAATGACCTATTTGAGAGTAAAAAGAATATTTAAAAATTTTAATCCTGATTTAGTTATTGGGACAGGAGGATATTCTTGTGCATTACCATTATATATTGCGATTAAAAAAAATATATTAACAGCAATCCAAGAACAAAATGTTTTACCAGGATTGGTTACAAGGAAATTTTCTAATAAAGTAGATATAGTTTTCACTTCATTTGATGCCACTAAAAAATATCTAAATAAAAATAATTATTTTTTAACAGGAAACCCAATAAGAAAGCAAATCAAACAGCTTGACA
Organism: uncultured bacterium; assembly: GCA_964532515.1. Taxonomy (GTDB): domain Bacteria; phylum Fidelibacterota; class Marinisomatia; order SCGC-AAA003-L08; family D37C17; genus TMED161. Next base: position 12,677 of record CAZHKH010000008.1, on the reverse strand, counting down.
CACAAGAATCAAGGAAAAAACTTGGACTTGATCTGGGAAAACATACAATACTAATTATAGGTGGAAGTCAAGGCGCAAGATCAATCAATAAACATTTCCAACTTAATTATAGACAGTATCTAGATAAAAATATTCAAATCATATGGCAAACTGGGAACAATTCTGCTGATATAATTAAAAAAGTAAATGATCCAAATATAAAGAAATTTGATTTTATAGATAAGATGGAGTATGCTTATTCAGCATCTGATTTGATTATATCAAGAGCTGGAGCAACCGCAATATCTGAAATATTATATTTGGGTAAACCTTCAATATTAATTCCCTATCCATTTGCAGCAAATAATCATCAAGAACTAAATGCACAAGTCCTTGACAATATAGGTGCTTCAGTAATGGTCAAGGAAAATGAATTTAAAGATAATATCCTCGAAAATAAAATCTTTGAAATAATTGATTCAAGTGAAAAAATAAATCTTTTAAAGAAGAATGCCCTCAAATTTTCAAATAGAAATTCAAGTTTTTTAATAAAAGAAAAAATAAAAGAGATGGTATTAGATGTTAGGTAAAAGAAAAAGAATTCACTTTATTGGAATAGGCGGCATAGGCATGAGTGGAATGGCTGAATTATTACATAATCTTGGACTTATTATAACAGGTTCTGACATATCAGAATCAGGAAGAACAAAACATCTAGAAAGTATTGGAATTGATATAAAAATTGGTCACGACGAACAAAATATAGGGGGAGTAAATTTAGTAGTTTATTCTTCTGCTGTTAAAGGTGATAATTGCGAGATACAGAGGTCTAGAAAAATGAATATTCCTGTTATTAAAAGAGCAGAGATGTTAGGAGAACTATTAAAAGTTAAAGCTAATAGTGTTGCAGTGGCTGGCACTCATGGAAAAACCACAACAGCATCAATGCTAAGCGTAATATTGAGCAAATCTGAACATAAGCCGACACTGATTGTAGGGGGAATCGTTCAAGACTTCCAATCAAATACACTCCTAGGTGATGGAGATACAATTATTGTAGAAGCAGATGAATATGATAGAACTTTATTATCATTAAAGCCTTCTATGTCAGTTGTTACAAATATAGATTATGAGCATTCTGATTGTTACGAAGATTTAGATAGTTTAAAAGATACATTCTTAACATTTATTAACTCCACATCATTTTATGGAATAAATATAATTTGTTATGATGATGAAAATATAAAATCAATTATAGATAATATTAAACGACCATATTTAAAATATGGAAAATCAATTCAATGCGATATTAGGTATGAAAAACCATCATTTTCTCAAACAAACTCCTCTTTTGATTTAATTATAGATAACAATAATTATGGGAAATGTAATTTACGAGTCCCAGGTGAGCATAATATTCTAAATTCATTGGCAGCAATAGCTATAGCAAGAGAATTAAATATTCCAATAGATATAATAAAAGAAGGGTTATATGATTATAAAGGAGTTAAAAGAAGATTTGAAATAAAGTATATTACTGCTAACAATATAACTATTGTAGATGACTATGCTCATCATCCATCTGAAATAAATGCTACCATAAATTCAGCTAAAGCTGGTTGGGATATAAATAATTTAATTATTGTTTTTCAACCTCATCTATATTCAAGAACAAAAGAATTTTACAAAGAATTCTCTGGCGTTTTATCAAATGCTGACATTGTAGTACTAACAGACATATACCCTTCAAGAGAAGAAAAAATAGATGGAGTAAATTCAGGATTAATATTAAATAGACTTAAATGTGATAGTTCATTTTTAATCTCTAAGGATAATATCCCTCAAAAATTATCAGAAATTAGCTCTGATAATGATATGATAATTGTTATGGGAGCTGGAGATATTAGAAATATTACAGATAGTATTTTTGAGGAAGTTGAAAGAAAATTGTAAAATGACAAATTTATTTCAAAGAGATCATTTTTATGGAGAGAATAATTGAAAGAAAATATAAACAATATCATATATAAGTTACTTTTATTTACTTCTATTTCATTTCTAGTCTTTGGTATTATTGACTCAATAGGAAAAGAAAATAATATTTTCAGAGTAGATCAGATAATAATTAGTGGATGCGATCTTACTAAAGAAGAAAGTTTAGAAAAGCAATTTTCTTATTTAATTAATAAAAATATATATTCTTTAGATTTAGATGATATAGAAAATAAAATTTTGGAGAATGAATTTATTTCTTCAGTTAATCTTATTAAGGTTTACCCAAAGACAATTATTCTAGATATCATTGAAATTTCTCCTATTGGAATATTTAAATCAAATAATACTAATTTCCTTGTAGATAATAATAATAATGGATTCCTATGTAGCTCTAATATATCTAGTTCAATTAATGTTCCAGAATTAGAATCAGATGGTGAGTTAAATATAAAAAATATATTTAACTCAAATGAATATAGAATACTCCATCATATTTTCAATAATACTCCAGCATTTTTTCATGTGATAAAAACCATTAAATCAAATGATGACAATATTATTGTAAAGACAATGAATTCTTGGATTTCCTTTGATAAAAATCATTATATCGAACAAACAAATTACATTTCTGATTTTTTAAACGATATGAACAACTATGAATATATAAAATTTTCTCATCTAGATGTTATTGTAAAAAGTAGGAATACAATTTAATAATATGGAAAATAAAAAATTAATAACAGGGATTGATATCGGCACAACAAAAGTTGTCGCAGTAATCGCAGAAATCTATTTTGAGGATGATTCCAGTATAAGTAATAATATTAAAAAAATTAAAATATTAGGAATAGGACAGCACCCATCTGATGGATTAAAAAAGGGTATAGTAGTTGATATAGTTAAAACAACAAAATCATTAGATAGCGCAATTAAAATAGCTGAAGAAAAAGCTGACAAGGAAATTGAAGATGTATATGTAGGGATAACAGGAGATCATATTAAGGGGATGAATTACAATGGGAAAATTCCAATCAATAATAGTAATCAAGTTAGCGGAATTGGAGAGGAAATTTCTGAAAAAGATGTTCAGAGAGTTTTAGAAGCTTCTCAGGCTATAAATGTATCTCCTGGAAAGAGAATTTTACATACTTTATCTCAATCCTATGAAGTAGATGATAGAAAAGGAATAGTGAATCCAGTAGGACTATCAGGGAACACCTTGGCGGTCAATGTCCATCTTGTTACAAGTCTTATAAATGTTGAAAAAGATATAGAAACATGTTTTAATAGATTAGGAATAGGCATAAAACAATTTGTTTTAGAACCGCTCGCTTCTTCTTATGCAGTATTAGATAAAAATGAAAAAGAATTAGGAGTAGCGCTGATTGATATTGGAGGTGGAACAACAGATATATTAGTCTATTATGATGGAGGGATACAGCATTCATCTGCGATTCCTTTAGCTGGGAAAAATATAACAGTGGACATATCTCATCGATTTAAAACTACACTAGAGCTAGCTGAAGAATTAAAAATTAATAATGGTATCGCAAAGTCTGCATTAGCATCTGATGAAAATATTAAAATAAAAGGGGTTAAAGGTAGAGAATCAATTGAAATAACCCAAAAATTATTATCAGAAGTAATAGAACCTAGAATGATTGAGATATTATCCCATTCATTAGATGAAATTAAAAAAAGCAATGTAGCTAATAAATTAAATTTTGGAGTTGTGATTACAGGAGGCGGATCACAGTTAAAAAATATAATAGATTTATCTCAAGAAATTTTCAATATGCCTGTAAAAATAGGATACCCAGAAATTATAGATAACGAAGTATCTCAATATAAAAATGATCCTAGGTATGCTACAGCGATTGGCATAATAAAATATGCATCTTTGAATAATGTAGATGACTTTATTAGTAATAATCAAATTAGTATCATAGGTAAAATAAAAAAGTTTTTTAATCGACTAACAAATTGGTATTAAAAAAGGAGAAAGCATGCTAATAGAACCTGGAAATCTAATAGATCAAAAAGCTAGAATAGTTGTGGTAGGTGTTGGTGGAGGTGGAGGTAATGCATTAAATAGAATGATTGAGGAAGGGATGAATAGTGTTGATTTTGTTGCAATGAATACTGATGCTCAAGATTTAGAATACAATAATTCACAAACAAAACTACAGATAGGGAAAGAATTGACACAAGGATTAGGGGCTGGAGCCAACTCAGACATTGGAGAAAAAGCTGTCGAAGAAAACAAGGAATTAATAATAAAAACTTTATCAAATGCAAACTTGGTATTTATTACTGCGGGGATGGGGGGAGGCACAGGTACAGGTGCAGCACCAGCTATTGCTGCAATCTCAAAGGAACTTGGGATTCTTACTGTAGGAGTTGTGACTCAACCATTTATGTTTGAAGGACCGATGAGGAAAAGACGAGCAGACAAAGGTATAATAGAATTAAAAAAGAATTGTGATACTCTTCTTGTTATTCCAAATGAGACATTGCTAGAAATAACAGATTTAAAGGCAACAGTTAAAGAGTCTTTTAAAATTGCTGATACAGTATTATTGCAAGCTACAAAAGGAATTTCTGATTTAATTAATGTTCCAGGGTTAATTAATTTAGATTTTGCTGATGTCAGCCGAGTTATGCAAGATGGTGGAGAGGCGATAATGGGTACGGGAATGGCGACAGGTGAGGAAAGAGCTATTTTAGCAGCGCAAGAAGCAATCAATTCTCCTTTATTACAAAATAAAAGTATAAAGGGAGCCAGAGGTGTATTGATAAATATAACTAGTTCTGAAGATTTAGGTATTCATGAGCTGAATCAAGCATCAGATTTAATTTATAAGGCAGCGGGATATGATTCAGATAATGATTATGATCAAGAGCATGGTGAGATAATTCATGGTTTTACTGTTGATAATACATTGAATGATGAGGTTAGAGTTACTGTTATTGCTACAGGTCTAGATCAAGAAGATAAACCTGAAATTAATGATGGTGAAGTTAAAACAAATGAAAATAGATATCAGATACCTGATCATGATTATAATAATCCTCAAACCTCTATCAATATATTAAATAATAATATTGAAGAGGAAACTGATAAAGAAATTCAAGATGAAGTTAATGGTTCTAGTGTTGAAGAAGAAGTTATCATTAATAATAATGATGAAGTTCCAGTTTTTGGAGATGATTTAGAAGTTCCAACTTATTTAAGGAACAGAAGCAGCGAATAGATTTTTATCTAATAATCGATAATACCCCAGTATCTTTCACTGATTTGTTTTCAGTTTTAATCTCTATGGTGTATAAATATGTCCCATTAGGTAATAAATTTGAATTTGAATCAGTAGTATCCCATTCGATGGCAACAAAGCTATCAGCTCTATTATCAGTTAGTGAAGTTATAAACTCTCCAGTTTGTGAATAAATTTTTATTTTTGTTTCAATATTTTTATTTTGATTGTTCTTAATTTGATATGTAAAAAAAGTTCTATCTGTAATTGGGTTTGGGATATTAAATAAATTAAAAACAATATTATCATTTTTAGGATTTATTACAGTTAGTTCTAAGCTATCAATAGCCATGTTGTTGGCATTATCCCAAGACTCTACATATAAGACATTCTCATCATATATGTTAGAAGGAATATCAATTGCACATGATATATTGGTGCATGATTCAAGAACAATACAATTTTCAGCTTGAATATTATTTTGATGCTCTTCATTATTAAACCAATACCTCGATAAATGTCCGATATTTGAAGATGTATTTATTCCTAATGAATCAAATAAAATTACTACTATATTTTCATTTTGAGATACAATTTCATTTGAGTTGATAATGGAATTATTTAAATAAAAATTTATATCTGGACCAGAGTAATCATTTAGTGTATCATTATTATAAGAAATGTAAATAGGAGATGAATATTTTATATAATTATAATTATTAGATTCTGTATAAAATTTAAAATTTATATAATTATTAGAAATCAAATCAATTGGAGCTGTATAGCATGATGATTCTGAGAATTCATTTTCAAAAATTATATTTGGAGAATAACTAAATTCATAATTATAAATATCTCCATTATCTTCATATGAAAGCATTATCTCTACATCCTCATCAAGTATCTGGAAATACTGATAATCATTTAATTCATTATTTTCAGGATCAATAGTATATGCAGTTAAAATACTAATACTATCAGTGAAATTAATTATATTTGGATTGAAGTTAGGGAATGGAAGAGGAATAGCTGGATCTCCTAATATATCATACAGATAGCCTCCATCACAGTTGCTTGTATAATGATAATTAGTTGAATGGGAATTAAATAAATTAATTTTTGAATTAAGGAAAAGATCCCCCAAACGCATTATTTCATTATTTTCTTCTATATATGTCTTTAAATCATCATAAAAATATTCTAAAAATTTTTTATTAATAGATTTGCTTATTGATCTAGTTGCACCAATCACAGAAATTGCTCCATTAGTTTCAAATAGTAATGCTTCTGACATAGAGTCTACATTATCATATCGTCCGAAATAACAGGTTCCTGCGATCCATATAGGTAACTTTGAATTAGGAATATCAATAAGCTCAATATCTCTATTTTTATCAATAATATTTTCTGCGGACCATGTTTCGGGATCTCCATGCCCAATGTAATTAATTATTGCAGCTCCCTCATTTAAATATTCAATAATATCTTCTGTTAATTGTGGCAACCTTCTTTCTGATCCATAGTATTCAGCTTCATACATTGGACCATATAGAGTTTTAGAAAATGTCAACGATGAAATTTTTTGATAAATAGAATCCGAATAAATTGTGTGTTGAATTTCACTTTGAACTGATGAATTATTTTTTATCTCATCATCAGATATTAATAGAATTTTATTTTTCCAGGCTCCAATTGTAGGGTTTTTAATGTATTCCTCTAACTTAGTTGCAAAGGATAGTGCTTTTTGAGAATTAGAGGTAGGGATTCTTCCAGTTGAAAGCCTTGGCGGACTATTTTCATTAATAGAACTAAAAAAATCATCTGATGGATATTCATCTAATCCATCTCCACAACTTACCGATTTTGTCAGACTAGGGATTCCATCCTCATCTCCTATAATTAATAAATATTTTAAATTAGAATTATTTTCAATTTTATTATTTACAAAATCTTTTATTGAAATAGAGAATGTATCTATTATAGCAATTTCTGTATCTAAATAATAGGATTGCGATACATCTGAGTAGATGCTAGAAATTTTTTCTGCAGATTCTTTAAGATTATCTGTAGATAATATTAGATATTCAATTGCAAACACAATGTTAAATAATTGTAAAAAAACAATTAAAATATTTTTTACTGTATTTGTAGTTGATATCATAAAACCCCTAAATTTACATTAAAATTAGTATAAATTTTTATCTTATAACTATAACTATTGTTCCAATAAAATAAAATATGACATTTGATATTAATAAAATTAAGCTCTACTACAAAAATTTAGACTCTTCTATTAATAGAATTAAAGAAAAGTTGGCACGACCACTAACATTAACAGAAAAAATTCTCTATTCCCATAGTGAATCAGTAAATGATTTTTCTAGAGGAAAGGATTATGCTAATTTTCATCCAGATAGAGTCGCAATGCAGGATGCTACAGCTCAAATGGCTTTATTACAGTTCATGATGGCAGGGAAAAATCAAGTTTCTGTTCCATCGACTGTTCACGCTGATCATTTAATTCAAGCAAAAATTTCTGCTAGTATTGATTTAAATAATGCCTTGGATATTAATTCTGAGGTGTATGATTTCCTTTCATCTGTTTCAAAAAAGTATGGAATTGGTTTTTGGAAGCCGGGAGCAGGAATTATCCATCAAGTTGTTTTAGAAAATTACGCATTTCCTGGTGGGATGATGATAGGAACAGATTCACATACTGTCAACGCTGGAGGATTAGGAATGATTGCTATTGGTGTTGGTGGAGCTGATGCTGTCGATGTAATGGCTGGAATGCCTTGGGAATTAAAATTTCCAAAGATAATAGGAATAAAATTAACTGGGGAATTAAATGGATGGACCTCTGCAAAAGATGTAATTCTTAAGGTTGCTGGGATATTAACAGTTAAGGGTGGTACAGGCTCGATACTTGAATATTTTGGAGAAGGGGCAAAATCATTATCATGTACAGGAAAAGGAACTATTTGTAACATGGGTGCAGAAGTAGGGGCCACAACATCTACATTTTCTTATGATAAATCTATGTATAGATATTTATGTGCAACAGGGAGGTCAGAAGTTGCAAAATTAGCAAATTCTGTAAAGAACCACCTATCTGGTGATAGTGAAGTATATTTAAATCCAGAAAAATATTTTGATGATCTAATTGAGATAAACTTATCTGAGCTAGAGCCTCATTTGAATGGTCCATTTACTCCAGACAGGGCAACGCCTATATCTAAGATGGCAGATGAAGCCAAAAAAAATAATTGGCCAACAAAGGTAGAGTTTGGATTAATTGGCTCTTGTACTAATTCTTCTTATGAGGATATTTCCCGCTCTGCATCAATAGCAGAGCAAGCGTCTAAAAAAGATCTCAAATCAAAATCTAAATTAACAATCACTCCAGGCTCTGAACAGGTTAGATATACTATTGAAAGAGATGGATACATTGATATTTTTAATAGTATTGGAGCGAGTGTATTTGCAAATGCCTGTGGACCATGCATTGGTCAGTGGGCAAGAGAAGGAGCAGATCAAGAAAAGGTTAATACAATTGTCCATTCCTTTAATAGAAATTTTACAAAAAGGGCAGATGGGAACCCTAATACTCATGCTTTTGTTGGCTCCCCTGAAATTGTTACGGCTCTAGCTATTGCAGGAGATTTAACCTTTAATCCAATGAAAGATACTATTTTAAATTCAAATGGAGAAAAAGTTTTATTAGATGAGCCATCAGGTTTTGAATTACCTGAGAATGGATTTGAAGTTGAAGATTCAGGTTATCAAGCTCCCAGCCAAATTAATATTCCCAAATTAGATACTAAAGATTTTGATATAGATGAAGATTACTTTAAAGAAAAAGGGGTAATTGAAAAAATACAAAAGGTTTTTGATGCTATAAAGAATGAAGGGAAAGAAACAAAGGGGATGTTAACATTAATCAAAAAATACATAACCAGTAGAGATCAATTTAATGATCAAGATGAAATGTTTGTAAAAGAGCAATTTAAGGATTTATTGAAGCTTGGAGGGCTATCAGCTCCCGCTTTAATTCCACTAATGAAGTTTACGATACCATTCATTGTTAAGCTAGGTGATAAAGTTGGAATTAATGTACTCCCTAGTTCTTTTTATGAATCAGGTGATGAAGTTATTAAAATTAGTCCCGACTCTGAGAGATTACAACTATTAGAAAGATTTAAAGAGTGGGATGGAGTAGATTTGAAAAATTTAAGTTTATTAATTAAAGCTAAAGGTAAATGTACTACTGATCATATCTCAATGGCCGGGCCATGGTTAAAGTTTAGAGGACATCTTGAAAATATTTCAAAAAATTTATTATTAGGTGCAACTAATCATTTTAATAATAAGGCAAATCTAGTCCTCAATCCTTTTACAAAAGAGTATATAGAAACACCAAATTTAGGATTCTATTACAAGAAAAATAATATTTCATCAGTTATTATAGGTGATGAAAATTATGGTGAAGGATCATCAAGAGAGCATGCAGCAATGGAACCAAGATTTGTTGGTGTTAAGGCTGTTATTGTTAAATCATTTGCAAGAATTCATGAAACTAATTTAAAAAAGCAAGGGGTCCTCGCACTTACATTTAGAGATAAAGATGACTATGAGAAGATTAGAGAAAATGACACATTTGACATCAATGGGCTAATTAATTTTTCAGAGGATGAAGATTTACAACTTATAATTCATCATAATGATGATACAATAGATAAAATATTATTAAAGCATACATTCAATGAGAATCAAATTGAATGGTTTAAGGCTGGTAGTGCATTAAATTTAATAGCCAAGCAAAATGAAAAATAATAATCTTCTATTAGTTACAGGAGCATCATCCGGAATAGGAAGAGAAATTTCAAAAAAATTATGTAGAGAAGGTTATGAAGTTATTCTTACGTCTAGATCTAAGGAAAAATTAGATTCTCTACATAATGAGTTAAAAAAAAATGGATTTAAAAGCCATGTTATCTCTTGCGATGTTAAGATTGAAAAAGAAGTAAGGAATCTTTATGAGCAATCAAATAAACTTGGCTTTGTAGATTGCGTAATTAATAATGCAGGAATAGGTATATTTTCTGGAATAGATAAGATGTCTATTGAAGATTGGGATGAACAAATTAATACTAATTTAAGAGCATCATTTTTGCTAACAAGACTCTTTGTTAATAGAATGATAGAAAATAAAGAAGGAAAATTTATATTTATTAATTCTGTTGCTGGTAAATATGGCCATTCATTCTCCCATTCAACTGGTTATGTCGCATCTAAGTATGGATTGAAAGGATTTGCAGATACATTAAGAACGGAATTAAGGGAATTTAATATTAAAGTAATTTCAATATACCCTGGAGCTATTGATACAAATTTCTGGGATACAATTAATGTAGATTTCCCAAGAGATGAAATGTTATCTCCTTCAGATTTAGCTGATACCATTTTTCATGCAATTAGCGCCCCTAATTCATCTGTTATTGAAGATGTAGTTGTTAGAAGGACCAAAGGAGACTTTTAAATCCTATCAGCTTATATGTAAACTAAAAAAGAAAGATTATTTATCCTTTATTAGATATTTTTGAAAATAAACGAGAATACTATTTCCCTTGTAGAGTAGGTCGTGTTGTCTTAAATTTCTCAGCTTTAGTAAAATTTGTTTTTTGAGAAGAAAAATGTTAGAACAATTACAAGGACATCTATCTAAAATAATAAAAAACATTAAAGGTCAGGGAAAAATCTCTGAGTCTAATATTTCTGATATTCTTAGAGATATTAGAATTGCTCTATTGGAAGCTGATGTAAATTTAAAAGTAGCAAAGAAATTTGTAGAGCATGTTAAAGAAAAAGCTCTAGGTAAAAAAGTATTAAACTCTATTAGTCCAGGGCAACAATTTACAAAAATACTCTTTGATGAATTGAAATACTTTTTAGGTGATGATTCTAAACAATTAGAATTTGATAGTTCAGGACAAACTATAATTGTCTTAGCAGGTCTTCAAGGTTGTGGAAAAACAACAACTTGTGGTAAAATAGCACGTTTTTTGAAAAAAGATAAGGGAAAAAATCCATTTTTAATAGCAGCAGACCTTCAAAGGCCAGCAGCTATTGAACAGTTAATTACCATCGGAAATGATATTGATGTTGAGGTGTTTAGTCAAAAGATAAAAGATCCAATCAGTGTTGTAAAAGCTGGCTTGAAAGAATCTAAAAAAATGGATAAAGATGTTGTAATTATAGATACAGCAGGACGATTACATATTGATGAAGAGATGATGGACCAGCTAAAATCTATAATTGATGTATCTAATCCTAATGAAATTTTATTTGTAGCTGATGGAATGACTGGTCAAGATGCTGTTAATTCATCTAAATCATTTAATGATGCAATTGATATCACTGGCATAATACTTACTAAAATGGATGGTGATGCTAGAGGTGGAGCAGCTTTATCAATTAAAGATATTATTGATAAACCAATCAAATTTATTGGCACAGGAGAATCAATAGATAATCTTGAAAATTTTTATCCAGAAAGATTTGCTAGTAGAATTTTAGGCATGGGTGACGTAGTATCGCTAGTAGAGAAAGCTCAATCAGTTGTTGATGAAAAATCTATTGAGAGTCTTGAAGAAAAAATAAAAAATCAAGATTTTTCGCTATTAGACTTTCAAGATCAGATTAAACAGATAAAAAAAATGGGTCCTTTATCAGAAGTTATGAATATGATTCCAGGTGCAAATAAGCTTAAAATGGGTGATTTTAATGAAAAAAATTTAAAGTGGGTTGAAGCAATAATATCATCTATGACACTTAAAGAAAGAATTAATCCATCAATAATTGATGGCTCAAGAAGAAAAAGAATTGCAAGTGGAAGTGGCAGACCAGTTCAAGAAGTTAATTTATTATTAAAGCAATACAAACAAATGAAAAACATGATGAAAACAATGAACAAAAATAAGGGGAAATTTAAATTTCCTTTTATGTAAATGTAGAAACAGGAGGTTAGTTAATTGTCAGTAAAACTAAGATTTAAAAGATTGGGTAGAAAAAATAGACCATTTTATAGGTTGGTTGCAATAGATTCAAGATCAAGAAGAGATGGTCGTGAGATAGAAAAGCTAGGTTGGTTTAATCCTAGTAGTGTAGATGAAACTTTTAAATTTAATGAAAATAGAGTTGTTCATTGGCTTGATAAGGGTGCGATTCCATCTTTAACAGTAAAGAATTTATTAGGGAAAATTGGATTTAATCATAAATATCATTTGATTGGATTAGGGAAATCAGAGGATGAAATTGCTAAAGAAATGGAAGAATTCTTAAGCAGACAAAAGAATAGAGATGAGAATAAGCAAGAAAAGAAGAAATTAAAGAAGGAACAAGCTAAGAAAGCTGCAAAGGCAGAAGAAGCTCCAGCAGAAGAAGCTGTAG
>CAZHKH010000007.1:30290-35168 GCA_964532515.1 uncultured bacterium | reverse complement strand
CCATAGCAACATATATTGAATTAGAAGTTTTCTTTAAGGTAATTACATTATTTTCTTTAGCGAAATCTTCTGCTAATAATTTCACTGTATCCTCGGGAGCTTTAAGAAGTTCATCTTCACTTATTGACTTGCTTCCAAGTTGAAGTGAAAAAGCTTTTACTAAATCATTTTCTGTGATTGTTCCATTTGATACTAATATATTTCCAAGTTTATCTTTCTTTTTTTTCTGTTCAGCTAGCGCTTTTTCTAGCTGCTTGTCTGTAATGATTTTTTCATTAACAAGAATTTCTCCTAGCTTTGCAAATTGTGGGTTATAGCTCATCTATATCATACCTTTCAATTTTAGTCAGTACACGTACTTAAAAGAGTTACGCTCACTTCTTCACTTTGTGCTCCATTTGGGTTTACAAGGTTTGCAAACATTGTTGGACTTGTACATGTATATTGCTCTGGATCAGCTTGAGTTAAAGTGCACTCATTATGATTAAATGTAATTTTCCAATATTTATTACCATCATTATCTGTCAAAACTGCATCTGATGGAGGCTCAGGGATAAAAGCTTGTCCCCATGTAAGAATAGGTGTCGCATCACATTGTTCTTCAGTAAGCAGGCTACCATCTTCATTCGTTTGTTCTTCTCCATCATCATATTCAGCATTTCCATTAATATCCCAATAACAAAGATTTAGAATAGCTTCTACGGTTGGACCACCTTGAGATCCAGTATAGATTAACTCAACGTTTGAGCCTTCTACTGGAACTCCATAGAAATCTGTAAGATTAGCTCTTAAATAAACTTCAAAGATATTTGTATTTGGATTGGGATTAGATGGACAAGCCCAATCTATTTGAGTATCTGATAGTGGCAACAATGAAAGCGCACAATCTACACAAACATTTTCATATGGGACATCATTTGCAAAACTTGAAACAACAATTTGCTGACTTGTGAGCCATTCAAGTTCAAGCTCAGAACATTCTTCGTAAGATGATATACTATCAGCGCAGAAACTACCTGTTGTATATCCAAGTATCTCAGGGACTTCATGTAATTGATCTGTATTATAAGTTATAGTTGTCCATGCTACTCCTGGCCAATGATCTGAATCTGCATCACCACCTGGTTTTACATTATTTGTTTTTGCTTCTGCAACTATTTCTCCTGTAGTCTCGGGTTCAAGCGTAAAGTAAACTGAGGTAGAATCAACGACGGGGTTTGACCATGTATCCCATAGCATTATTGATATAGGGATTATAGATAGTCCACCACCTATATTCTCTGCTTCAAAAAATGAGTATCCAATTACTCCAGACGTTGCAGGTCCAGAGGCTACTGTGAGTGGAACTGAATACGCGGTACATATTGGTTCATATAATCGGTCATCAGTTAAGCCATCACCATCTTGATCATATATATCTAAAGCATCCAAATCTCCTGTTTCAGTTATATTTTCCAATACAGAATATGGATGAACTTCTAAATTCATAGCAACTGATACTGGGACTTGACCAGAATTAATGGTCATATTTGCTTCTCCCAGCGTTGAGATTGAGTAGGCATCAGTTAAGCTCTCATCGCCATTCAAGTGTACGCCACCTAATATAGTTTCATTGGTAAGAGTCCAGCGAGTTAAATAGGGATCTGAAACATTGTTTCCACTTCCATCTGTTATATTTGCTTGTAGAACAGTAGATTCTGCGGTAGGGCTCCCTTGAACTGAAATTACACTTGGATATGGGGGAATAACTGATACAGAGTGTGCACCTGCTGATGCAAGTTGAATACCCAGCGTATCAGTTAAACCTTCATAGATACCAACAATTTTAACAAGTCCTGAAGCATTCTCCATATTAAATGTTGTTTTTGCATATACAAGGGTTGAGTCTTCTGGGTACTCATTACTCCAATCATCTCCAATCTCACCAGCTTGAGCACTTACAAATAATCCATATTGAGGATTTAGTGATCCCACATTTATCCATTCTCCATCATCATTTGGATCTGATTGAAGAGCTGAGAATGCCATAAATGAGTTGATTTCTGGAGGATTTCCTAGAGAATCAGTATAAAATGCATAAATATCAGTTGATTCTAGGCCATCATCATCTGGAAGAGTATAATTTGATGAAAGCAGTCTAAGCTCTTGGTCACAATCTGGACATGCCTCATTATTTATGATAGTTATTGTATCCAGACCAATTTGAACGCCATTTTCATCTGTTAATATTTCTGATGTATATGGATCTAATATATAAGCGGTTAGAATATCATTTCCACCTTGAATATTTGTATAGGTTACACTTGCAACGCCATTCTGTCCTGAAGTATTTCCAGTAGTGTCTGCCTCCGATGATTCACAGCATGTATATTGAAATTCGTGACTAATTTCACCATTGGATACTCTAGATTCTGCTTCCAATGAAAATCTAACCAAGACGTTGGATATTCCGGCTCCAGCACTATTCTTTGCTATTACAGAAATTTCAGTATCATCATATTGATCATGTGGCATAGATGATAAGTTTGGATAAAAATAAAATTCCGATATATCATATTCAGGCTCCAATCCACCAGCAACTGAATATGACATGTTTAAAGTTTCATTAATCCCCTGGTTAAAAATAGAAATATCAAATGAAACTGAGACATTATCCTCTTCGCATCCTACTGTTGCTGGCTCTATAGTATAAATGACCGTCGCAGGTTCACCTGTTTCAGAAGTATATGAAAAGGCATTATCTAACGAACCAATGGCCCCAGTACAATCGTCATCATTATCATCATCTAGCAAGCTAAATAACACGGGTATATTTGGCATTGACGCCGAATATTGATTTAATACTTGCGCATATAAGGTTGTTTTATATGTTACATTTGTATTATCACTAACTTCTTCTTCAGTAGTAGACCAGATATTCATAGTAATAAAATCTGAAATTGGATTTATTGTAATTTGATATTCTACTATCTCTTCTTCCCCAAATTCATCATTATATTCAAAAGTAATTAAAAAGTCTCCATATTGGCCGTTGTCTTTCCAATACCCCTCAAGGATACCCTCACTATTAGTGACACTACTTCCATCAAAGTATGCAAATTGAGAGGTTGTTGATTCACATGTAGAATTACTATCATCAACTATTAAACATTCTTGAACATTTATACTTGCACCTTCTACTGGGTCATTATTTGAATCCATTAATTCAATTGAAAAAAACAAATAATAATCATCTTCTAGTGGATTATCCACATCATATGCATATGCTTCACCATCAGTGCAACTCAATAAATGACAGTTTCTAACTTCAGATTGTATTGTCATTGAATAATTTATATCTGGATTTTCTGCAGATACTGGTTCTGTTTCATCGCATGAGAGTGAAAACAATAATAAGAATATAGATGTTAAGAATAGTTGATTATATTTATAGATATTTTTCATAATTTATTTTTCCTTATTATCTTTATCCGTTTGATTATCATTTACTTTTATTGGTTCGGATACATTTTTTGAAGGTTTTTTCTTGATAGTATAATATTCAAGGTCACCATTATCTAAGAATAGACAAATATTTGCATCTGGCCATTCCCCTGTATCTTCATACATACTATTATTATCACCACAAGTAAAACTTCGTTCATTTTTATTTTCACTTTCCCATTTTTTTCCCCAAGATGAGATAAGATTAGTTCCATCCAAGTTAGTAAATGTGATATTTGAAAGGCAATCAGAGGTTATATCTTCATTAAGTTTTAAAATTATCCCATTTTTTTTAGTTATCAATTCCCGTACAAATGAAAATACGATTACTTCAGATTGAGATGTTGAAATAGTAAAATCATTAGCTTCAGCTATTCCACCATCTGCTTCTGTTACACATCCAGTATGATTAAATCTAAAGCCTGAAATATTTTTTTCTCCATAAGTCGAAGCATCTTCCTCTGTTTGCAAATGATAATAACTTTTATTTATACCACTGTAGTTATCATAAATTATTTTTGGGGTAATCTGAATAACAAGATCTGTTTTAGATTCAATTTCAGAGCTATGGGTAAATAATCTTTCTCCAAGATATGGTATGCTTGAAAGAATAGGAATACGGTGTTGTACTCTTTTTTTATCAAGTGAAATTAAACCACCAATTATTATTGATTGGTTATCCATTACTCTAATAGTAGTTGTTGATTCTCTTTTTTAAATCCAAGGAAGGTTACGAGCAGTACCAATGAATTCATAAATAGAACTAACTTCAGGACGGACTGATGTTGTTATATAACCATCAGTATTCACTGTGGGTAAAATATGTAGTTTTATCCCAATTTCTTCCCGTTGTACTTGCACTTGGCCTCCTAATCCACCACTAGATAATATATATGGAACTACATCAACCATTGAAATTGTGGCTTCATGGCCATTTAGAGTTACTACTTGAGAGTTAGTTAAGATATCCGCTCTATTATTCTTCATTAAAAAATCTAATGTAACTTCAAAAGCAGTAAGCTGCCTACTTAAGGTTGGCATTCCACCATCTACGCGTTGAAAGTACATCTCTGATGGTATCTGTTGAAAGGCTTGAGAAGTAAGGGTTTCTGTTACAAGCCCATCACTTGAAGTTGCCCAAGAACTTCCTGGCATTAGTGAACTCGTGGTGCCACCACCAGCAAGTTCGATGGGACTCCCTGTTTCAGCTAGAATTGTAGTTAATTCAGAAAGTTTAGCCCAATCAATGCCCTCTTTATCTTCATTAGATAAAGAAACCTCGATGAGTTTAGCTTCGAGCATTATTTGTACAGCTGGTTTATCGACATCATTTATAATAGCTTTAATTTCAGATAATTTCTTTGGGCTTACAGTTACAAGAAGATTATTACCAGC
>CAZHKH010000007.1:0-30261 GCA_964532515.1 uncultured bacterium | reverse complement strand
ATATTAGATAGCAAACTAACAACATCCTCAGCATTAGCATATTTTAATGATATTACGTGAGAACTCACACCAACATCACTATTTAATCTATCAGCATTAGCAATTAAAATAGAATTACCTTGGATTTCATAGCTTAAGCCTGCTGCCCTGACAATCATATCAATAGCTTGATCAATCTCAGCGTCCTGCAGATTAATAGTTATTTTTTCTGTAGAAGTTACATTTGGACCAGTTACAATATTATATCCGCTTTCTTCAGCAAGAATAGATAAAATTCCTGATAAGCTAGAGTCCACAGCTTTTATTGTAATTGTTCCCATATCATTATTTGTTTGCGTTGCAAATAAATTGGCTGATAGCAGTAAAAATATTATTGTGAGATTAATAAATTTAAATCCTATTTTATTTAATATTTTTTTATTTTCTTTGCACATTTTTCTCATTTTGATTTTCCTCATCTATTAGATCGTATGTAAATTGTTCATCACCCTTTTCAAATATGACATAATTATCACCAATTTTAGTAATTTTACCTCCAGCAATAGTATCATTTACAGTCATATTATAGATTACATCACCATAAGTATTTATTAGAGTTGCTTTATATTTCCCTGTTTTTCCACTAAACCATATATTGTCAATTCTAAAGTGCTGACTTCCCATTGATTCAAAGCCTTCAAAATCTATAACAGACATGAGATTCGACGGATTATCCTCAGGAGCGATATAGTATTTAGTTTCACTTCCATCAGTTATAAAATCCTGTTTTTCTTTTAGGCTAACTTCAAGTTGCTCTACTTTTTCTTTTAGTTTTTTATCTGTACCAATTTCCTCTGATTCGTAGTCATCTCTCAATGAGATGTAACCATCATTCATGTAATATAGTTTATAGCCACTAAAGACTACAGCAATCAAAGCTACTACAATAATCATTTGCCAAAGTAAGTGTTCTCTTTTATCCATATTATTTATTTAATGTTACAGTTGAAATAAGCATTATTACTTTTGCTCCTGGTAGTTGTTTATTTTTTCCAGATGTTCGTCTAACTTGATCAGGGGTATTTAAAAATTTAAATTCATTAATTTTAATGATACGCTCTGAAGCAGATAACTCAGCTAGCAATCGACCGAATCGCGGATAATCACAGCTAAATTCAAGTTCATAGGGGATATAGGTATATTTTCCTTTTTTATATTTTTTCTCAGGGCTAACACTAACTCCATAAATATTAATTTTTTTAAAAATATCTGTCAAATCATTAATGAAAGTACGAGATGCTTGCTGATTTAGTTCATCATTTTTACCTTTAGCAAGATTTTTTTCAAACATGTTGTAAACATAGTATAAACTATCTGATAATATCTGAGTGGTAATATACTTTTCATTTGCAATTTTTTGATTATCTTCAAGATCAACAATTTCATCGTATTTATCGCCCAATACGAGTGACCAGAACAATGTCATTAATAATATGAACATCATAGTTATGCTTAGTAGTATTATATTTCTTTTCATTTTTCTTTTAATATATATCGAATTACTTCATCATATTTTTTACTGGTTTTCTTATCCCATATTCCAAAATTTGAATCATTTTCATTTGCAATGCCTATAGCTTCTTGAAATCTTTCAATCTCTAATGGATTTGATTTTGATTGATTTCTCATTAGTTTCATTGCAGCATCCTCAACATCCTTAGTATATTTTCGTTTCCTTTTTTTATTACTTTGAGATACAAGTTCCTCATTTATTTTTCTTGATTCTTTCTCATATTTCGTTCTTGCTTTTTTGCCTAGAATTTCATCTCTTTTTAATATAGTTGCAGGTTCTAAATAGCCAAACTCTATATCTTTATCTGAAAATAATTTAAGAGCAATTTGAAACTCTTTAACCTTTTCTTTATCAGGGCTAGGCCTATCTATTGATTTTGCTAATTTTTTAATTTTACTTGAGTATTGCTTCTTTTCTACTATTTTTTCTTTGATTTCTTCTTTGATTTCTTCTTTATTCACTTCTATTTCATTCAATCTATTTTTAATTTTCTTTTTGAGTGGGGCTGATATTTTAAATTCATAATAAGGATCTTTTGATCGAGAAATCCTTTTCCCTTGTTTCATTTTATATTCAACAAATTCTTTTCCAAAATCTTTATGTTCTTCAAGAGATGCGATAAAGTCATTAAGAATTTTCTGATCTTTTTGAGTTTTATCTTTAATTTTTGATATCGCAGAAATACTTAAAGCATTATTTGAATATTCGAGTTTAGTTATACACATATCATCAGGTGTTATTTCAGATAACTGTATTAATTTTTCAGACCATGGTATAGTTTGCTCTCCAATTTTGTAGGCAAGTTCTATATCCTTCTTTGAAAGGTTTAATAAATCTATTTTCAAATTCTCTTCACCTTTATTACTACCTTTTCTATTTTCTAATTGTTTTCTAATTTCTCTTTTAAGTTTTCTAGTTTCCTCTTTAATTCCACTTATTGTTTCTTCTCTAGCTTGAATAATATTGTTATATCCTGAATTAATACTAAAGAACCAAACTATAATACTAACATAGATAAAACACAAAAGACCAAAAATTATCCATTTATCCCTGTTCCCTTTATAAGCAGCCTTCCTAGCTTTGCTAATATTTTGATTTAAATTAATTAATATGAAATTTTCAATTTTCAATTATACTAATCCTCTTAATGCTAACCCTACTGCTACAGTATATTTTGAAGGATTCTCAATTTTTATATCACTAACTATTTTATTAAATGGATTTAAAACTTCTGTTTCAATTCTAAGCTCATTTGATATTTGATCTTTTAGTCCTTTGATCTCGGCAAAACCACCAGATAAGAATAGTCTCTTAAAATTAGAACTTCCATTATTTGATTTAACATAATATCGAAGTGATTTTCGAATTTCATCAATCAAGTTAGTAAAGATGTTTTTTTCAGCAGATTCAAGGCTGAATGAGTTTGAACTATCTCCAGTAGCAGAGCTATCTAAAGATTCTATCCCATCTTCATTTAGAATATTTTTTGCATCAGAATAATCAGTATCATATTTATTCATTATTTCCTTGATAATACTAAACCCAGATATTTCTATTTCTCTCGTGAAAAATGTCTGTGATTCGCCGTAGACAACAAGTGTAGATGTACTAGTTCCGATATCAAGGATAACATCAATCCCATCTTCTGACTTTCCATAATTATGAGACAAACAATTTGAAAGTGCTATCGGTTCAGCATCAAAGATTGAGTTTTTAAAGCCTGAATCTCTAACAATAGAATCAAATTGCTTTATAATATTTTTAGTTGTTGCTACTAACAGAACATCTATTTTATCAATTTCACTTTCATTTTTTCCTATAATATAATAATCCATCACTGCATCTGTCCCATCTAGAGGTATGTGTTTTTTAGCTTCAAATTCCAAGGATTGATAGAGCTCCTCTTCATTCATTTCTAATGTAGTAATTTCTTTCACAGATAAGTTTTTCCCGGAAATTGCAGTAGTAACAGATTTAATCCTTTTTGGATTAATTTTGGTATCTATACATATATCATTAATACAGGCTACCCAGTTTGATTTTTCTAACTTCTCAGGATCGAATGAATCTAGGTCAGTCCATGTTGATTTGCAGTGTACTTTAGATACTACTGCATCATTATTAACTGTTTCTAATTCAACTAATTTAATTTCACTTGTTCCGATATCAAGACTAATTGACATTATTTTGTAATCCTTTTGATGTTTTTGCTGATATTATATTAATAGATATTTCTCCATTTCCACCCTTACATTCAACGGTTGGATATGCTGGTGGGCCACCGCACAGAAGATTATCATCATAATTATAATCTTTTGTTTGATAACCTACCCATAATTGATTTCCATATTGGCTTGCAGGGTTTCTTTGAACATATCCTCTATACCTTTGGCACACCCCACCCCAAAGTAATATAGTTCCTCTTCTATCACTTCCACCAGTTGAAAAGCCTCCTCTTCCATCTGCCCATGGAGGATAGCCAGTATTGCGTCCCATATCATTGTTACTTGATGGCCAATCATAATAATTTTCATATATATCTCCTTGCCAACCTGGATTTGTAGGAGCAGAGTTTGATGAATTTTGCCAGTAATGAGCAACGAATGATTCATTTAGCGCAATCATATGTGCATTAATTCTTATCCCATGATTATTTGATGGATTTGGGCAGTTTCCACCTGGGCAGCCATTAGAGGCACCATTTTCATCTGTATTTGCAACAACAATATATGCTCCGTTTACATGTCCCATTACATTATTACTTCCACCACGACAAGTTTCAAGGTTAGGCTGATAATATCCCATATTTCCATTTCCACCAGTATCTGCATTAACTAAATCATCAATAATCCAAATATTATTCCACATAGTATCTAACTCTGTATTACAATTTAATATACTGTCATTGCACGCATGACGTCTATATAAGGTGTAAGGGTCTGTTACTACTGAATATCTACCTTTATAATTCCCTTTTATTCTAACTGGTCCATCTTCAATATAGATAACACCCTCATCATTGTAAAAGTATGGCGGAGCTCCTGGGAAGGGAAGTGTATTCGATGAAGTATGCTGAAAATCAAAATGTTGTCCAGCAACCCCATGCGGACCAAATGAATAACAATTTTCTTCGGGTGGGCACTCAGGATCATCCCAGTAAGGGCCATTACTTGAGTATGGGTCCATGAGTGTTTCAATCTGGGGTTCATCATAAATATTTCCAGGAATCATATATTTCCCATGATAAGCCATGAGAGAATCAAGATATGGTTTACATCCATAGATAGAAATATTTTGAACACTAGGACTACCAGCCTCAGTAGGGTTGACACATATCTGATCTAGCACAGGAAATCCTGCATTTTTATCATCATTATAATTAAAAGTACCTGAATTACAACCTGGAGTTGAATTACAAAGCTCATCAAAACCATCTAAATTTTGTGGGTAAGGAAACATTTTTTGAGTAGAATTTAATCCTGGTTTTAAATGAGGAGGAGGTAGGAACCACCATTGTGTAACCATATATTCACCATTATCAAGAAATTCAATTTCGGTCATGGTTAACGTATCCTTTGCCCCATCTCCTCCACGATTTACAATGCCTGAGGGAATCACTCTTAAGTGTGTATCTGCTCCACCTTGTTTCATGTTTTCATAGCCAGGAGGAGGCCATTTTAATTCACACTCTGTGGTAGTATCTACCTCTGATGGTGAAAAAAGTGCGTTCCAACCATTTCCTGAACATCCACCCCAATTCCCATTTGCAGGGCCATTGTTTCCTGGTGTTAAATACCACTGAGCATCACTAAAATCAGGGCACCCAGTATCAGAAAAATAAATTTCATCATTTGTTTGGACAATTCCATCAATCACATCTGCCCCATAAAATTTAACTCCACGCCTTTCTCCATTCGTAAACCCTGGGGGACCAAAATTCATTGGAGCTCCACCAGCTCTTTCGGTATTAGTAAAATACATATATTTTCCAAGGCCTTCAGGACTTCCTACAATTTCAGAGACTCGAAAAATAGTATCAAGGTTATTAGGACCCCATACAGCCAAGCCTGTTGCACTACCTTTTCTTGTATTATATAAATTATCTTTTGTCATCGTAACATTTCTGTAGCTGCCCATATTTAAATTTAGCTCTTCAACCTCAAGAGATCTTCCATCAAGCACAGTTCCATGAACGTAATTGCTTTGGAGCAGATATGGGTGTGCTTTTTCCGCGATTCCACTCTCTGCATTATATATAGCTTTTGTTACAGCTATTCTATAATCCAATTCATTTAATTGCGTAGTGAGCCAATTATAATAAACCATAATAATTCCAGTAGTTGCAAACATGAAAAATAAAGAAGTAGGTAATATAAAACCACTATAATATTTTTTGTTTTTCATTGAATTAAATATGGAAATTATATTCTTCATTATATATATCATTTAAATTTCTTCATCATCTTGTTCATCATCAGTTTGAGTAATTGAAAATTGATTTAATGAAAATATTTGTTGTTCAAAAGTAAATAATTTTTCGTAATCCCTATCGCTTTTTGATTTCACCTTAAAAGCAACGATTAAATCAAAAAAATTATCACGAAGATTTTTTTTTGAAGTATTAAAAGTATTAAGTGCTAATTTGCAATCGAAGTCTTCAATTGTAATTTCATATGGTCCATCATCCTTAAATAAATATTTTCCGGGGATAGGCATGGGGTTACCATCATATAAAATACCCAAATCATTTTTTGCTGAATATGAATGAGATTCCTCTAAATTCCCAGATTGATCAAAAGTATATACATCTATTTGTTTTGAGTAGGTATTTGTGCTGATACTAATTGAATCTGCATTCTTAACATCTTGCGCAATCATATCCATTGCTGTAGATAGATTAAATCGTATATCAGCCATTATCTGATCTTTTACTTGGTTTTTCACAACATCCATATACAAATTCATAATACCCCAAAAAACAGCAAGAGATATAGTGATTGCAGCCATGACTTCAATCAATGTAAAACCTTTAAGATTAAAATATTTTTTACTTTTCATATTAGAATTCCATTTGGATAACATAAAAATTTAAATCTCTTTCACCTTGACTCGTATTTTCCCATTTAATTGATGTAGTCAGTTCCCATCTACTTGCATTTGAATTCCCAGTATTCACACTAAGCATATCATAGCATAATTCAGTGGCAGAAAAGATACACTCTTCATCATTATTTTCTTTTAAACATACATCCTCTTCACAATCTGATAAATTAGAAGGAATGTCTCTTGATGCAATTTTCCCTTTCCAGAGTTCTGTGTGCGCCTTTAGTTTCTCATATGCTAGCTCTTTATATCTGATATTATTTAATGTTTTTTTTACATATATTGAACCGGAGATTATAGCAGAGGCTGTTACTGTTGTAAATAATATCCCAACTAGAAGCTCAGTCAAAGTAAAGCCCTCAATAAATTTATACTTGTCCATTTAGTTAAAATATGCCTTTTTGGAAATTGTCGGGATCTTCTGCAATCTGAAGAGCATCTTCTCTATTAATTGATCCTTGAGAAAGTAGCCTTTGTAAATCTTGATCGAGAGAATGCATTCCCTCCTGGCTTCCTGCTTGAATCAATGATGGAATTTGATATATTTTGTCTTCTCTGATTAGATTTCTAATTGCTGGGTTTGCAATCATCATTTCACTCGCTGGGATACGCCCATTGCCTTCTTTATTTTGGAGTAATTTCTGAGCTATAATTGCGACAAGACTTTCTGACAACATAGATCTAATTTGAGATTTTTGTCCTGAGGGAAAAACATCTATAATTCTATCTATTGTTTTGACGGCGCTTGAAGTATGTAGCGTTGATAAAACTAAATGTCCAGTTTCAGCTGCAGTTAATGCCAATTGAATAGTTTCTAGATCTCTCATTTCTCCTACTAAAATAACATCAGGGTCCTCTCTTAATGCTGATCGCAGAGCATTTGAAAAAGAGTGTGTTGAGTGTCCAACTTCTCTCTGATTAATCAAACAGTTTTTAGATGTATGGTAGTATTCAACGGGATCTTCGATTGTTATAATATGACAGTTTTTATTTTCATTAATATTATCTATCATAGCTGCTAAGGTTGTTGATTTACCACTACCCGTAGGTCCTGTAAGAAGAATTAGCCCTCTATCCTTCATTGCTAAATTATTTACTAATGGGGGAATTCCTAATTCTTCAGAATTTTTAATATCATTAGAAATTGTTCTAAATACAGCTGAAAGTCCATTTATTTGATTAAAGAAATTTACTCTAAATCGCCCCTTGCCCTTAAGCTCTGCAGAAAAGTCAATTTCTAGACCTTCCTTGAAAACTTGCTTCTGATTAGAGTTTAGAATTTCATCTCGTATTTTTTGCATAGATTTTAAATCTAATTTTGGAGATTTTATTTTTTTCATTTCCCCGTGGATTCTTAGCATAGGGATATTTCCAACACTTAGATGCAAATCAGATGCCCCACTATCAAGTGCATATTTGAGTAAGTCTTTAATTGAGAAAGCCATTAATCCGTTCTATTCTCCACCTGAATTTGATTGTCCATATCCACTATATTTTCCAGTTTCCTTATTGTATTCAAGTTTTTTTCCTGCACCACCACCCATCTCTTCGGTGCTTGTAGCAGAAAGCGTCCCACCTTCACCATCTTCATCAAATGAGCATTCAAACTCCCATTTTTTGGTAATAGATTTTTTAATTTCAAGGTAATCTTCTTCCTTTAGAGTTTCCCAACAATCGGGAGGATAGCTATCATTCTCCATTTTATATATTTCTGAAGCCTGAACTATATTTTTCATTTGTGTTTTTGCTTCAGTTGCATATCCCTTTCTAACATAGCTGTAGTATGTTGGGATTGCAATGGCAGCTAGGATTCCAACAATTACTACAACAATCAGAATCTCTACAAGAGTAAAACCATCAAAATATTTTTTCATTGAATTTTTCAAAACTTGCCTCCTTAGCATTTTGTGAAAACAATTTGATTTTTAATTTATCTTCAAAATTTATAAAAATCTATCGTAATCACTAAGATATAATTTAAAATATTTATTCAATTGAAATAGTTACGACGAAATTACTACGATCACCTTTTCCTTTGTATTACAACTTGTAACAAAGTTATTTTATATAGTTATATCAATATTGTTAAATTTTGGTTTAAAACAGATGAATTTTTAGGGGAATGTATGCTCAAGAAATTATTTATATTACTTTCAATTTTTACAGTTGCTTTTGGAATAGAAGAAAGCTTTAATTTTTACAACATCAATTATAATGATAATCAAAAGTTAATAAATGTGATAAATGAAGTCACCTATGTTAACATTCTAGATAAATTTAATAATGAATATTATATAAATTCAGAATTTCTAGTAGATAATGGGATTATTCCATTTTCAACTTTCTATATGATTGATGAAAATAAAGAATACTCTGTAGAATTAAATGTGATATCATCATATGAAATCCAAGGAGTAGATATTGAGCTAGATAATCAGGTTCTTAATAATAACATCCTTTCTGAAAAATTGAATATGAGAGGTGTTAATATGCATCAAATTATATTTTATCCTATTCAGTACAACTCAGCAACCAATACCCTGACAATTATTGAAGAATTTGATATTTCTATTATTGAAATAGATAATTTTGAAAATAATCAAGAGAACCATATTGTTCCTATTTCTAATGAATTTGAAAAAATCATATCTAGTATGGTTATTAATTTAGATATAAGTGATAGAACGACAGACTCTCAGCCATCAATACTATATATATGTGGAGGTTCTTCTTTATCTAACAGCTATTTGCAGGATTTAATCCAGTGGAGAAAAGAACAAGGATATAAAGTTTACACAGCTAGCACATCAGATATTGGAACTAGTTTCAACTCTATTGATAATTATATTTCTGATGCCTATTATCAATGGGAATTTCCTCCTGAATACGTTGTGCTTGTAGGTGACACAGGCGGTTCGTATCAAGTTCCTTCAACCTCTGCAAGTGGCGGAGATAGTGATTATCCATATACTCTAATACAAGGTGGTGATTTACTCCCTGAAATGTTTATAGGAAGAATTTCAGCAAACAGCTCATCAGATCTTAATAATATTATAAATAAAACATTGGCCTATGAAAAAGCTTCTTTTATTGATTATACAGGTTCTAATTGGTATGAAAGTTCAGCATTAGTTGGTGACCCTTCCTCTAGTGGAAATTCAGCAATTATAACAAACGAATATATTGAGAACATATTACAAGCATATGACTTTGAAGATGTTGAGGCTTGCTATGGATGTGGGAGTTATAGTAGTTGGATGCAAAATAAATTAGAAGAGGGAATTTTATATTTTAATTATAGAGGATATATAGGTACGAGTGGATTTGGATCTTCTCATATTAATAATGCCAATAACGGGTATATGACGCCTTTTGTAACTTTTATTACATGTGCCACTGGAGGATTTGGTGGAACAGCTATCACTGAATCTTTTATTCGTGCTGGAAGTGTATCAAATCCAAAGGGAGGAGTTGCCGCAATTGGAACGGCTACATCCTCAACTCATACAGTACCTAATAAAATTGTTGATATGGGAATATATGATGGTATTTTTGCAAAAGGAGTATCAACAGCCGGAGGAGCTTTAGTGAGTGGGAAAATGGCTCTACATAGTACGTACCCTCAAGATCCATATAGCATGACATATAAGTTTACTCACTGGAATAATCTTATGGGGGATCCAGTTTTGAATTTATGGACAGATAGCCCTAAGATTTTAAATGTTGAGTATTCTGATATGATAAATATGGGAACAGATTTTTTAGAGTTTAGCATTTTAGATGCGCAGACAAATCCAGTTTCAGATGCAAGGGTAGTTGTTTATATTGATGATGATAATATTTATGAATCATTTACAAATAGTGATGGGCATGCATCCATCCAATTCTCAAATCTAATCCCATCAAGTGCATCTATTACAGTTTTAAAAAAGAATTTCATTCCCTTTATTGGCAGTGTTGCAGTATTTAATGAGGACATGCACATCCAAGTAAACAATGAATTACTCTATATTGATGATGCGAACTCTGAAAACAATGGGCCTTCAAATGGACTGGCAGATGCAGGAGAAATAGTAGATATTTATTTATACCTTGAGAATCTTTCTTCAAATAGCATTTCACTTTTAGATGGTTATGTATCAACTAATTCTGAAAAAATTGATATTATTGATGGAAATATTGAGATTGATTATTTAACTCCGCTTGTACCAACAATTATAGGGCCAGTCCAGGCTTATATTCATGAAGATTTAATTTCTACAGATAATACTGATTTAATTTTAACATTAATAGATGAGAGCGATGGTCTAAGTGATTGGAATTTTAATGTTCCTTTTGATATTATGTCTCCAAATATTACTGTACAATATTCACAATATAATAATTCTCCAAATCCAGGAGCAACAGTAGAGTTAAATATGACTCTTGAGAATATCGGAGACCAAGAATTAGAGAATAGTCATATAAGTATTAGTACTGCTAACTCATTAATTGATTTTACTCAATCTGAATCATTTATTGGTAATATTTTGCCTGGGCAAGTAGGAACTAATTTAGAACCAATAATAATTGAATTCAGTGATAATATTATAGATGGATCTATTGTAAATCTAAATATTAACATCCATAATGACGATGGTTTTAGCCAAGATATTAATTTAAATGTTACAGTAGGGATTGCAGATGAACATGATCCTCTTGGACCAGATTCATATGGATATTATATATATGATTCGACAGATATAGGTTACAGTTTAACTCCTTTTTATGATTGGATTGAAATTGATCCCAATCAAGGAGGAGATGGAATAGATTTAGGAATCAGTCATTCAGGAAATGGAAATGGAAGTGTCGCTAATAGCACTAAATATATTGATTTACCTTTTATTTTTACGTTCTATGGGGAGCAATATAATGAGGTGTCGGTTAGCGCAAATGGCTGGATATCTTTTGGACACTCAAATATGGAGTCGTTTCGAAATTATCAGCTTCCAGGAGCGGGTGGCCCTTCACCAATGGTCGCAGCATTTTGGGATGACCTGAAAACTAATGGAAATTCTAAAGTACTAAAATATGTAACAGAGGATTATGTCATTATTGAATGGTTGAATATGCTTACATATCAACATAGTGACATTCAAACATTCCAGATTATTTTATATAATTCAATCACTCCAACCGGTGACGATGAAATTAAAATCCAATATAAAGAATTTAATAATACGACGAATGGAGATTATAGTCAATACACTCCATATCATGGATGTTATTCTACTATAGGTATAGAAAATCATCTATCAGACACTGGACTTGAATATACTTTTGACAATAATTATCCTGTAGCAGCAGCGCCTCTTGAAGACCAAAGTGCTCTGTTTATTACTACGCGCAATACAACAGTTTTAACTGCAGGTGATGTAAATCAAGATGAAGAAATTAACATATTAGATATAGTGATGGTTATTAACCATATATTAATGGTAGAAATTTTAGATTCCATCGGTCAATTTGTTGCAGATATAGATGGGAATCAATCAATTAATATTCTTGATGTGATTCTTATAATCAATTTAATTTTTGAATCTTAAAAGGTTTATCATTGCCTATATCAACTTTATCACTTCTTATAATTTTATTCTTTTTGCTTGTAATTGGATTTATAGAAGCAAGATTGCATCAGAATGCTATATCTAAAATACCAATCAGAGTGCATGTGAATGGAACAAGGGGAAAATCGAGCGTCACAAGATTAATTGCAGCAGGTTTAAGAGGTGGAGGTATGAAAACATATGCAAAAACAACTGGATCTTCACCTAGATTTATTGATGAGAAAGGCAATGATCATGTAATACAAAGATTTAGGCCAGCTTCAATTGGTGAACAGATAAGGATGATTGCAAGATTTTCCAAAGAGAGTCCTAAGGCAATTGTTATGGAATGTATGGCTGTACAACCTCAATATCAATGGGTATCTGAACATAAAATACTTCAATCTAATTATGGAGTTCTTACGAACGTTAGAGCTGATCATTTAGAAGAAATGGGCTACAGTCTTAACCATATTGCAAATTCACTTAGCAATACCATCCCATACAATGAGAAATTTTTCACATCAGAAACAAAGTTTGCTAATCTTTTAGAAAATAAAACTAAAGATAATAATTCAGAGTTTAATTTATCAAATCCAAACGATTTAGATAATAAATACATGGATGGATTCTCATTCATAGAGCATCCTGACAATGTAGCGTTAGCTTTAGATGTATGTGAAAAAATTGGAGTAGAAAAGGATACTGCTATTAAGGAAATGAGAAAAATGATTCCAGACCCGGGTGCTCTCACTATTACGAAGGTATCTGCAGAGGAAAAAAATATAGATTTTGTAAATGCTTTTGCAGCTAATGATCCACAATCAACTTTAAAAACATGGGAAATAATTTGTCAATTTTATAAAAATGACAAGAAAAAAATAGCGTTATTTTTAAATACAAGGACAGATCGACAGCTAAGAACACAACAGCTGCTAGATATGATTTTTTCAAAAATAGATATCGATTATTTGATTGTGAGAGGTGACAATTTAGAAACGGAGATTAATTCTAGATGTAAAAATATAAAGAAAATTAAATTTTCTATTTTTCAAGATAAGGATAAGCCCCAGCAAGTTATCAATGAAATTTTTACATTAGATGATTTCTTGGTTGTAGGAATTGGAAATATAGTTGGTTGGGGAGAGAATTTCATGAGAGAGCTTAGGAGTTACAAAAATGATTGATAATCCTGCCATAGCAATTGGTCTAGGTATGATCATCAGTTTAATCCTAACTGAATCGATAGGAGTAACTGCTGGAGGTCTTATTGTCCCTGGATATATTGCCCTTAATCTTCATTCTCCATACATGGTATTAATTACTTTTTTAATTAGTTTATTTACTCTATTGGTTTTGAATTTTCTATCAAAATTTATAATTATTTATGGAAAAAGAAGATTGGTGTTTTGTTTATTGTTTTCTTTTATTCTTGGCTCAATTATTAGAGAGGTTCCCATTTATTTGATGAATGATCATTTCGGGGATGCTTGGACAGTATATGGATTAGCTGATTTATTGCAAACTGATGAACTTAATTTTATTCAATATTATTTAGTTTTATTAAGTTTTTGGTTGACTGAATTTACAAGCGCTGATATAATATATATTGGATACTTGATTCCCGGATTAATGGCTAGTTGGATGGATAAACAAGGAGTGATAACAACAAGCTCAATTATTTTAATTATTTCAAGTTTTATTAATTTAATTCTAATGTTACTGGCCAAATATGTTTAGACCCTTTATAAAACAAAAAAGAGTTTTATTGATAGTAGCATCAATAAATTTAATGTTAGTATTTGTATCGTACCATACATCTTCTTTTTATCCTGAAATCGATTATGATTTAAAAATTGAAGCTTCAACTATTATGAGACATGCATTGGATCATACTTATAAGAAGTATGGTGAAAATAAGGATTCATTAGATCTGTTTAAATCTGGCATAATTGGTGTTGATTCAACAGAGTCTAATATGACAACTAAAAAAGGATATTTAAACTCTAAAAGAGCGACAACAAATCCTAATTTTGCAGCTGTATTCATTGATGCATTTACCAAGATAGGGTTATCCTTAAATAATTCTAATTTTCCAGATACTATTGCCGTTAGTTTTACTGGTTCATTTCCTGGAGCAAATATTGCTTTTCTATCTGCGTGCAAGGCTGCAAATATTTATCCTATCATAATAAGTTCTATTGGTTCATCTTCATGGGGAGCAAATCAAACAAATAAAACATGGCTTGATATTGAAAAATATTTAGTAGATAAAAATTATTTTAAATATAGAAGTGCAGCATTTTCACTAGGTGGAGATAACGATAGATTAGATGAGCTCGAAGAAAAGGTGAAAAACTCATTAATTAAAAAAATAACTGATAATGGATATCCTTTAATTCAAAATTCAAAATTAAAAGAATCAATTTTAAGTAGAATAAGCTTATATAATTCAATGAGCAATAATTATAAAGCTTATGTAAATATAGGGGGCTCTTCAGCTAGCTTAGGAGATAGCACAACAAGTAAAATGTATTTGCCTGGATTGATATATGAAAAAGATTACGCAGTAGAAGAGGCTATGGACGATGAATATGATGAATATTATCAGTATCAAGGAACAATAGTTCCAGTAATTGATAATTTTATTGGAAAAATTCCTGTGATAAATATTAAAAATATAAATAATTTAAAGGATTGGTATAATCTTCCATATTATGAGGAAGATTATAATGAAAAAACGATGGAAATAGGTGCTAATTTATTATTTGGGAAGAAAGAAGCTCATAATTTTACAGTTATTTGGATATGTGTAATTGCTTCCTTTTCCTTAATCACCTGGTTAGCTATAAGTAGCATTATGCAGGTTAACAATAAGATGAAAGAAATTGATGATGAATCTATTATTTAATTTATTTGTATTTACATTACTATCATTCTTAATTGGTAAACCAATTATTCCATTTGGAGATGAACAATCTGTATTACTTGTAAATGTTAATGATAAAGGTAAGAATTACACATATTATGATTTGGATAAAAGTGGTTTAGATTATTCAGATATTGGGGATTTTTCTAGCAAAGATTCAGTTAGAATAAAATTTTACATTAGAGAAGTAGTAGCTGAAGGCAAAAAAGAAAAACAAAATTTCAAAGTTGATTTAGTCTTAAACAATAAAACCAAAACTCTTCATTACAAAAATAAGGCTAATAGTAAGCATAGCCTTAAAAATAGACCTGGCTGGTCAGTTACAGAGCCAGGTATTTGGTTTGTTGATATTTTATATAGTGATATAGAGAAATTATTATTTAGTAAAGCTAAAAAATCGAAAGATAAATTAATTATCAGATCAGTTGTCAAAAAAATTAATAGAAAAAAAATGGTTCCAAGGACCTTGAGTACCATCAATAAAGAGAATCGGTATAGAATGGATACTAGAGTAGGGAAAGGTCCTAAGGAAGATACTAGCAATAGCTATAGAACTACATATTGGTATAGATTATCTAACAATTCCGATGAATTACAGTTTGAGGTTGAAGGACCTACCTCCATTAGAATTTTTAGTAGGATATCTAATCCTGCTCAGAATTCTAAAAATAATGAATACTCTATATTTGTCAAAGAAGATGGCCTTGATATAGGGACATTTTATTTTAGTACTGAACTGTCTTCTCAAAGTTATTTGAGTAGCACTCAAGAGAAAGTTAGCAAATGGAGAACTTGCTGGATTAATGTTCCTAAAGGAAAACATTATTATACAGTGAGGAAAGGGATTTTTTCAAGCAGAGAATTTGAGTTTGAGGATAATACCATTCAGAGTGGCACATACAATACGGATAATCCGATCTATATTCGTGTAAAGCGTTATGATGAAAAATAGAAGTATATTATTTATTATATTTTTATTTTCAGTATTAAATGCTCATAGCTTAATAAACGGGCTCAAGGTTCCAATATATTATACCTCTTCTTTTTCAATAGGATATGACAGCAATATATTTAGGCTTTCAGATTTAAACTTACAAACTGACAACACCTCTAATATTATAAACTCAAGTACATTTGATAGTGGCTACATTAATCCTAAACTACATATTAATTATAATCCATTTTTAATATCAAACATCAAAACTGAATTTGATTTTTCATTTTCTAGAAATCATTATTTTAGTTCCAGCGAAAAATCATACAATGTTTTTTACAGTCAGCTAGGATTGAAATTTGCTCCATACCAATCAATTAAAATTTCGCATCGACTTATTCCTAAATATTATCTTAGAAACTATATAGACCACGACTATTCTGTTTTTGAAAATCAAGTCTGCACCTTTTCAATAGAAAGTTTTTCAATTTCATATTCTCATCCTATAGCTAAGAAAAAATGGGCAAAATTTAAATTATCCCAGACTAATTATTTGTATAATTCTCATTTCACTGAATTTGATACACGTATTTTACAAATGGAAGCAAAGTATTATTTTAGATTATTAAGATATTCTAATAGTATATGGTATTCATTCTCAGATGGTGACAATATTACCCATGACTCAAACTATTATTCGACGAGCATAAATAGATCTTATGGAGAACATAATTTAGGATTAAGTCTCAAGAAGAAAATTCGAAAAACTGATTTAATTGACAATTTTGGTTTATCGTTTATGTTTGAAAATAGATACTATAGATCTAAGGATGAAGATGCATTAACTTTTAACTCATGGGAGAGTTCACTTCATAATGGTAGAAAACACAATGAATTCAATTTTTCATTTTGGATTGATAAAAAAATTAATAATAAATTAAACAATCAAATTAAGATTAAGTATAGAGGTAGAAATATTGAATCTGATTATTATTGGGTTTCTGATTATAAGGAATTCAATAAATATGAAATCATATATAAAATCTCTCTTAACTCTGATTTAAATCTATTGTATTAAGGAGTAGGCATGAAGATTTTTTTACTAGCTTTAATATTATTTATTGGATGTAAGTCTCCATCAGACCCCATAGGAATTAAAATTTCAAATGAGTGGCATTATGAAACAATTGATGCTTGTAGAGGCATTGATATTTCTGAAAACGTACTAGTTGCAGCAGCTTCAAGCAATGGGTATTTTAGATTTAATATAACTGATGCGGATACATTGGAGCTTGTATCTCATATTCCTGATATTAATCCTAATGTAGGAGATGATGCAGCATACGATGTTTTAATATCAAATAATATTCAAGATATGGCCTTCATATTGGATGATGTTGATAACATTATGGTTGAATTTTTTAATGATGGATCAACTCAAATTTTAGATGGGTGTGGGAATAGTCTACTTTATAGAAGTCTAGCTTTAAATGACGATGTTTTTGATAAAACAATTTTATTTACTCTTCAAAAACATTTCGATGTATTACCTGCTGATTTTGATGCATATTCTACATCTGTTGGTGTCCGAGAGTTTTATTATGAATCAATTTTTGGAGAAGACTTTTTTACTGAGACAGGATGTGATGCAATAATTAATCCTAATATTGAAGCAATGAAAATATTTTATTCAGATGGGCTTCTGAGTGTTGCCGATGGTGGTCTTGGAGTACAGATTTATCAATATAATCATGATGAAGACACCCTACTTGATAGTTTGACTTCTTTTTATATTCAAGGTGGAGAAGCAAATAGTTTATTTTCCATAGGTAATACCGTAATAGGTGGATTTGATAATGACAGAGGTTGTTACATCGCGTTACTTGACTCAAATGGTGATATTATAGGTAATTTATCCTTTGCAGAGGGCTATTCAATAAATGCAATTGATTATAATTCAGGTACTCTTGCATTAGCTGCAGGGAATGATGGTATAATCATATATGATTGGGATGAATCTTTGGGTTTGGACCTCAACGGAATTTTAAATGTTGGTAGTGACAACTATGTATATGATGTCAAAGTTTACGATGATAATATTTATGTAGCCTCTGAAAATGGAATTTCAATATATAAAATAGGAATTTAGATAATGTATAGAACTTTATTTGTTTTTGTAGCTTTTCTTTCAACACTTTTTTCACAATTTAATTGGCAGGATGGCGGTCTTCCCCTAAGACAAGGGGTCCATATCGAGTGGCAAAGAACAGGAGTCATTGCGAGTGATGGTACCATGATTATGGCGTGGTCTGATACAAGAAATTCTATACGTGATATTTATGCCCAAAAAATTGATTCAGATGGAAATTTTTTGTGGAATCAAGATGGCGAGGTTGTTGTAGATGTAGATGGTCGTCAAGAGGACCCTCTTCTGGTTCCAGATAATGATGGAGGCGTTTATGTTATCTGGAGAGACTATAGGGATGAAAATTACTATGGTGATATTTATGCTCAGCATATTGATTCAAATGGAAATCAATTGTGGGATGTTGGTGGGGTTCCATTATCTAATCAAACAGGAGAACAGTCTAGCCATAATTTATGCGTAGATGGAAATGGCGGAGCATTTGCTGTTTGGGTTGATAAAAATGGATCAGGCACCTATAGAGGAACTCATTTAGGGAATATGCAGTCAGATATATTGACAACAGGAGATGGCATATTACTCTCAAATCATCAAAGTGGTGGATTCAGCCTGGAGTATGCAGGAAATGGTAGTGCAGTGATGGTTTGGAGCGAGGGAGTAACAGTAGATACATTTGAGTGCCCAGACAATGATGAAATTTATTTCAATGAATCTGAATGTCTTAGTATGTGTAGTTTTGATTGTGACGCTGGGACTTTAGAGGCTGGTGATATAAGGGCTCAGAGATTTAATATGGAAATGGAATTACTTTGGAATGAAGATGATAGCAATAGTGGAAAGGTAATATGTGACGATGAATATCTTCAGACTAAAGCAAAAGTGACAACTTTTAATGATAACGTTGTAGTCGTTTGGAGAGATTTAAGAAATGATGATGATGGCGATGTGTATGCACAAATATTAAATCCAGAAGGAAATAATTTATTAGAAGATGATGGGGTAGTTGTTTGTGATAATGAAGGGCAACAGGTATCTCCTAGAGTAAAAACAGATGGGACACATGCATTTATTTATTGGGAAGATAAAAGAGATAATAATGTAGACCCATATGTTCAGAAAATGGATTTATCTGGAAATATGATTTGGGATGCAAATGGAGTTCAACTTGCTAATGATATTAATAATCAAGATCAATTGAGAATGGCGGTTGATAATAATGGAGGTGCATTCTTTACCTGGATGGATGGCAGAGGGGATGATAATCCTATTTGGGGCGGGACAGATATATACTTAGAGCATATTAACAGTGAAGGTAATTTAACTTTTGGACAATCAGGGATATCAATAGATATAGATTCAGGCCCGCAAAAAGACCCTCTCATCAAATGTAATTCAAATGGTGAATCATTTGTAGTATGGAGTGATAAGAAAGATGGCTCAAATATAGGAATAGAACTTCAAGTGGTAACAACTAATGGCCCTACTCTTGATAACAACGGCACAGAAATCTGGTATGGTGTTGATGGAAATGCATTGCTTAGCAGCTCAATAAATATTTCAGATGGTGAATATTTGGTTGCATGGGAAGATAATCGTTATTTTAGTACAGGCCATCCTGGATCATATACTTATGGGCTAGTTGTTGAAGAGACTATGGATTTAATTTCTCATCAGAATTCAGCACCTCTATCTTTAAATCCTTTCCAAGGCCCTCATGGAGGTAACTATTATTATAGGGCAAAACTTGCCAGCATTGGTGAATCAATTATGATGAATTTCCATCAATATGATGGCCCATATCTTCAGTATGTCCAAATGATTGACTCTGACCTTAATATTTTAGGTGATGATCAAGGAATACAAGTTGATAGTAATGGAGATGATCAAAAATATTCAGGATTATGCGCAGTTAATGAAAGTTTTTACTTGGCATATTCAAGTTTAGCTTTTTCATATGGTATTTATTTAAATAAATATAATAGTAATGGGGAATCTTTGTGGACTAATTCTATTAATATTGTTGAAGCTGGATTCTCTGATAATCTAGTTCAAGCTACTATCCCCTATACATCAAATGGTGGTGTTGCAGTAATTTATGAGGAAGCTAGTTTTATGGGAACTAGCTTAAATATGATTTTAATTTCTGAAAATGGCGATATGATTTCTCAGTTTCCATTATGTACTGATTGTGAAAATCCTAAATATGAGTCACATAGTATAGGAGATAACGAGTTTATTGTTTTATTTACAGCAGATAATGATCAAGATGCAGATTTATATGCTCAAGTTTTTTCATTTAATGGTGAATTAATAGGTAGTACAAATGGCATAGTAATCTCTAATGAAATTAGAGATCAAATAAATTCAGATATAACATATAGTTTAGAACTTGATGAATATTTAGCATGCTGGACAGATGGAAGAGATTCATTTTTAAATGATGAAGGGCAAGAGGTCCCAGATAAAAATATAATTTGCACAAAAATAATTTTTGATGGAGAAATTGTTTTATCTGATGAAATTCCGGTTGCCTCTGTTTCAGGTAGTCAACAACAGAGCCCATCTGTATTTAGTACCCATGCAGGAACTTATTTGATAGGATGGGAAGATATGCGAAGCGCTGCAGAGATTGATCAAAGTTTAAATCTATCATTTGAATGGGATGCATATTATCAAGAATTAGATTCTTATGGGATAGTATATCAAGATGGGGGGGTACCTCTTTCTATCGACCCCTTTGGTCAGGTTAATATTAAATTTGGAGTTCTATCTGAACAGGATAATTTATATCTGGCCTATTGGGAAGATGATAGAAGTACGGGTAAAGAGTTGTTAACCAATATCTATGCACAGCTCATATCTCCATCCTTACCTTCTAATTGCTTGATTTATGATACCAATGCAGATAGTAATATTGATGTTCTTGATGTAATCCAAATGGTAAATATCGTACTTGGGAATATAGTCGCAAATGAATGGCAAGAGTGCGCCTCAGATTCAAATGGTGATGGAAATATAGATGTCCTTGATGTAATTCAGGCTGTCCAATTTATATTAAATTCATAATAAATTAATTTTACTAAATGTTCTATTTTATTTTATCATTATTTGTTTCATCCCAAGTTTTAATAGCTGATAGCATACTATCAGATAGATATCACACTTATTCTGAAATTGATTCAATTTTACATGAGTGGGATGAAGAGTTTGGTGATACGATTAATATAAATTCTCCATATCCAAATAGTGGGCCAATTTTTAAATTAATTGAACTTGGGGAATCAGCGCAAGACAACCTCCCATTTTGGGCAGTTAAGCTTTCATTTAATGCAAATATAGATGAAGACGAGCCTCGTGTTTTAATTTTAGGCCAGTGTCATGCAGAAGAAATTTTAGGTGTTGAGATATCAATGGAGTTAATATATAGGTTCCTTCATCCCGAAGAGTACCCGGCAGATTTTCAATCTTTAGCTGGAATATTATATTCATCAGAGATTTGGATAGTTCCAACTCATAATCCTGAAGGCCTGAGCGTAGTTCATGGGTGGGAGGATGAAGATAGCAATTGGCATCAGGATGTTAGCTATAGAAAGAATAAAATGGATGCAAATCATAATGGAATTTTTGATTATGACTCAATAGGATATGGAAATGATTTGGATGGTGTTGATTTAAATAGAAACTATCCTTTGAACTGGATCTTTGGCGATGAATATCTTGAAACAGATGAGGGATGTGGATCAAATCCATCGTATGTTTCTAATTATGATTATTATAGAGGTGAAAGCCCATCCTCTGAAAATGAAATCGCTGTTATTTCTCAACTTCTATTAGATTACGATTTTATTTTGTCTATCGCTTATCATAGCTCTAGATCTGGTTGTGTAGCTGAGAGAGTGATATATTCTTGGAATTGGCCCGGAGCAAAATTATCACCTGACTATCAAGTTATTCAACCTTTAGGACAAGAAATTGCAGAGCTAACACTTAAAGAGGTAGGTAACGGAACCTATCACTTTGCTGCCAGTGGTTCAATGAGAGGGAATGCGCATGATTGGACTTATTCTCAAGCTGGATGTATTCAATATCTTATAGAGGTTGGCACAGATAATATACAGCCTGATGATGTTGAGTTGATAGAAAATACAATTGAAAGGAACCTCCCAGGGGCGTTTTATTTAATGAAAAGAGCAGCTGGAATCAATTATCCAACAGGACCAGAAAAATATCAAATAAAAGGGCTTGTGACTGATATTAATACAGGAGAGCCACTACAAGGCGTTGAAGTTATTATTACACAAATGGATGGAGGTGTTTTAGCACCAAGGTTAACTAATGAATTTGGTAGATATCATAGATTACTTTATTATAATTCTTTTGATTTAATCTTTAAGAAACATGGATATGAGGATGTTTATTATGAGGATTTCGTGCCTAGTTCAGAGGTTGTTGGTCAATATGATGTGCAAATGATTCCAAATACGCTTTACGAACTTTCTTTAGATATAGATATTCCAGAATATCATTCTGATTCAATCTCATTTAATATTAAAAGTGATACTTATGACCAAGATTTTTCAATAGAAGATGGATTAAATAACTTCACTATCCCTGAGGGTAATTATATTCTAACGATAGTTTCAGAAGATATTTTTCCTATAGTTGAAGAAATTTATATTGAAGATGATATCCAGTTAGAATTTTCTCTGGATTGGTATAACATTTTACTTCAAGATAATTTTGAAGATATGAATCATTGGGAATCAATGTGTGGTAATTGGAACATCCAAGATGAAAGATTATTGTCACAAGATGATTTAGTATATCCTAACTATACGCCTGTTTGTCCTATCCGAATTAATACTGCTAATCAGTTTTATAGTGAATCAACAGAAATTATTTTAGCATTAGATATGATGTATGAACTAGAATGGGATAAAGACACCTTATTTTTTGATATTTATAATTCTGATGATAGTTTAAGAGTTGTTGATTTTACAGATCAAAATTGGGTAAATGATATATCATACCATCCTATCGAGCTTACTGTAGCTGATAGTAATAAATTGAGTATTGGCATAGTATCCGATATTACTATAGGATATAGAGGCTTATCTTTAGATGCCCTTGAATTATTGTATGATCCTGATTATGATTGCCTGAAGGGTGACCTAAATCATGATGGAGATTTAGTTGTTACAGATATTGTAATACTTTTAGATATTGTTTTAAATGACAATGAACCTACTGGATTCCAGAGGTGTAGTGGAGATAAGAGGGTAGACCAAAATTTAGATATTTTAGATATTATTAGCATTTTAAATGAAATATTAGGAGAATAATTTGAAAGTAATAATTTTTATATCACTATTGATCTCATCATTATTTAGCGACTTATTGCCACTATCAAAAAAAAATATACTGAAAGATAGAGATAATGAATTTGAAAGAGGAACGTACCTTATCGTCCTTTCGAATTCAGATTTAAACAATTCAATTTTAACTTATTTTACCAATTTAAAAAAAACACAAGGTTATGATGTTGAGGTCGTTTCTTTTAGAGAAAGTGATGGAGATATCTATGGAATTAATGGTGAAACAAATAATGATTTAAAAGATTATTTAATGGATTATTATACCAATGATTCTATGCTTGAGTATGTTTTATTGGTTGGAGATGTAAATCAAAATAATGATGATTACAATATTCCTACTTTTGAAATTCCTTCAT
Organism: uncultured bacterium; assembly: GCA_964532515.1. Classification (GTDB taxonomy): domain Bacteria; phylum Fidelibacterota; class Marinisomatia; order SCGC-AAA003-L08; family D37C17; genus TMED161. The sequence continues at coordinate 6,278 of CAZHKH010000007.1, read as the reverse complement.
ATAGCTTTGTTGAAAATGATCAAACTGATTATCCTTATACATTTTTTGATATTGGAGATGGAGAAGATGCCTTAGACCCCCATTTTTTTATTGGCAGATGGTCTATTGGAAGCTCTACTGATCTTGTTAATATAATTAATAGAAATATACACTATGCACAATTAAATGAAACCTATATCCCTGACCCAACTTACTTAAACAATGCACTTGTTGTAGCTGGAAACTATAGTGGTGAGGGAAATCCACCATCAATGTGGCCTGTTACTCCTGTATGGACTTCTAAATGGCTGTTAGAAGAATTTAATTATTTTGGTTATGAAAATGTTGATAGTGCTTTTTTCCACCAACATAATTATACATGGGGTACAAATCCAGAACCTATAGAAGAAGCATGGAATAATGGAGTAGGCGTAATTAATTATAGAGGTTGGGGAGATTCTAGGGGTTGGCATAAACCTCAGTTTAGATTAGATGAAATTAATGACTTACTTAATCCTTCATTTTCGCTTCCCGTTGTATTTAGTTTTGTTTGCAATACAGGTGATTTTGGGAATGAACAGCAAGTTTTTTGTTTTGGAGAAACATTATTAACAGCTGGAACAATTAATGCTCCAAAGGGTGCAGTTGCAATGATTGGTCCCTCAGACTTAGATACTGATACTAGGTTTAACAATGTTATTTGTGGAGCGCTTTGGGATGGTTTGTTAGAAGGAAGACAAGATGAACTTGCTCCCGCATTGCATGTAGGTAAGCAAGCGCTCATAAACGAGTTTGGAGAAGGCTATGAAATTACGGGTCCTGGTGGGACTTCAAATTTAGCAGAATTTTATCACCATGTTTATGGAGTTCTTGGAGATCCAAGTTTAAGTGTATGGCTAAAAGTTCCAGAAATCATGTCAGCTTCTATTGGAGATGTTCATAGCATTAATAATTCATTTTTAAATTTAGTTATAAATGATATAGAAACAGGTGAATTGCTACAGGATGTTGTAGGAGCTTTGCTTTTTGAAGGAGAGCTGATTGCAAAAGGTCTTTCAAATGAGCACGGACAACTAGATATTGATTTTGATGCGGAGGTTGGAAGTGAGTTTACTTTATATTTAAATAAAGGTCAGTACTATCAAAAAGAATACACTATAATTTTTGAAAACGACAATGGGGATAGCTTTGTTCAAAATGAATATAATTCAGATGATACTATTCTAGATTATGGTTATGACTTTGAAATTTATGATATTACAGAATCAGATTGGATTGAAATCTCAGAGACTGGAAATAATCTATTTTTGACAGATGATTCTGACACAACTGTCCAAATGGTTTATAATAATGGCGATATTTTTTCTTTTCAGTACTATGGCCAAGAATTTGATAGTTTAACGGTATCTTCTAATGGATGGGCTTCATTTCTTAGATGTTTAGATGGAAGGCAGGAAACCCCAGAGAACGTCCCATGTGAATCAATTAGTCATTTTTTTAATAACTCAATTACATTTCCAATTGGACCATATGGGTTGCTTGCGCCATTCTATGATGATTTAGATGATAACGGTGGTACAGAGCCATTGCATGTTTATCATAAGGCTTTCGATGAAGAATCAATGTATGTTGTGCAATGGAACAATATTGCAAATGGTCAGCAAGATGAATATTGTATTGATAATTCAGTAGGTGATATAAATGAAGATTTTAGTGTAGATATCTTAGATATTGTAATGTTAGTTAATATAGTTTTAGGTATTGAACAAATACTTCCAAATCAAGAGCCAGTAGCTGACTGCAATCAAGATGGCAATATTGATGTTTTTGATATTATCTTAGCGATTAATTTAAGCCTTAATGCAATACCAGACCCAGAAAACTGCGTGAAAGAAACATTTCAGTTAATCCTTATTAATAATCCAAATGATGATGGAGAAATTATTTTTCAGTATAAAGATATACAAGATATTGATGATCATGGCGTTACCATTGGCATTGAAGATCCTAGCAAAGATCAAGGGATTGAAATTCAGTTTAATGGGGAGACTGGAGACCCAGGTAGCAGCTTAATGGAAAACTACAAGGCTATTAGGTTTTATATTCCTTAAAAATATTTATAGAATTGTATTAATATTTTCTGGTGGGCGACCTATTACCCCCCTATTTCCATGAATAATAATTGGCCGTTGCATTATTTTGGGAAATTTTAAAATTGCATCTAATATTTTACTCTCATCGCTCATAATTTCTGATAGATTATTTTTCTTAAATTCCTTTTCGCCTGTTCTGACAATTTCAGATGCTTTTATGTTTAGTATACTAATAATACTAAGAAGCTCTTTCTTGCTCAGAGGGGTTTTTAGATATTCTATAACACTGAATTCTATATTTTTTTGTTCAAGGAGTTCAACTGAATTCCGACTTTTCCCTCATCTTGGATTATGATATATTATAGTTTTCATAATTAAAGTATATTCCCATATATATTAAATAATTTAGCTTTTTTAAAACTTTTTATTAAAAATATTTGCTAAAAATTAATTATTATTATTATATTTTAAAACAGGAATATTTAATTTTTATATGGCAATCGATAAAACAGACTATTTAATTTTAAATGAATTGATAAAAAATGCTCGTGAATCTGCAAGCAATATTGCAGACTCAATTGGCATGTCTGTCCCTGCGGTAACAGAAAGAATAAAGAAGCTACATGATTCAGGTGTCATTAAGGGTTATAGTATTTCAATTGATAATCATATGATAGGAATGGATGTATCTGCATTTATTACAGTTATCTCTGAATCATCTGAATTTTTTGAGGATGTTGTTAATCAAGCAAATAAAAATCCATATGTAAATAAATGTTATACAACAACTGGGTCTGGATCTCATATTTTACATGTTAAAACAGAAAATTCGACATCCCTTGAGAAATTGCTTAGGGTGATACAATCATGGCCGGGAGTCAAAAGAACAGAGACGCAACTAATATTAAATTCATATAAAAAGACAACCCCATTAACAATAGCAAAAAAGGAGGAAGTAAATGATTAATACTAAAGCTGAATATATTTGGATAGATGGAGGAATGCCAACAGCTAAACTAAGGAGTAAAACAAAAATTATTGATGGAGAAGTGACTAAATTATCTGATCTTCCAGAGTGGGGTTTTGATGGCTCAAGCACACAGCAAGCAGAAGGACATTTTAGCGATTGCTTATTAAGGCCAGTATATTTTATTCCTGATCCATTGAGAGGAGCTAATGATATTTTAGTTATGTGTGAAGTTTTTAATGCGGATGGTTCTGTACATGAAAGTAATAACAGAGCAAAACTTAGAGAACTTGCAGAAGAGTATAAAAATGAAGATTGCTGGTTTGGAATTGAGCAAGAATATACATTCTTTGATGGGATAAAACCTTTAGGTTGGCCTGACAATGGCTTTCCGGCTCCTCAAGGGGGCTACTACTGCGGTGTCGGTTCAGATGAAGTTTTTGGAAGAGAAATAGTAGAGGACCATATGGAAGCATGTTTAATAGCAGGGATAAAACTATCAGGAATTAATGCAGAAGTGATGCCTGGACAATGGGAATTTCAAGTTGGCCCTTGTGGACCATTAGATGTATCTGATCAGCTATGGATAGCTAGATGGCTTTTGTATAGAATTGGTGAAGACTATGATATCAGTGCAACCCTTGATCCCAAGCCAGTCAAAGGAGATTGGAATGGCGCTGGAGCACACACTAATTTTAGTACAAAATCAATGAGAGAAGCTGGTGGAATAAAGATTATTGAGGATGCTTGTAAAAAATTAGGAGCTAGGCACAAGGATCACATTGAGGCATATGGTGCAGATAATGACCAGCGATTAACAGGGCTACATGAGACTTGTAGTATGGATGAGTTTATATATGGAGTTAGTGATAGAGGCGCATCAATAAGAATTCCAATGCAGACATCAAATGATGGATTTGGATATTTAGAAGATAGAAGACCTTCAGCAAATATGGACCCATATGTTGTTTGTACAATGTTGATTGAGACTATATGCGCAGAAAAACTTGTTGAAGCTTAATTCGTCATACTAACGCTTGTATTCTGATAAAAATGGGGATATAACTATATCCCCATTTTTATTTTATCTTTATAAAATATTTAAGTAACTTCCTCAGTTATGTTTGGAAACGAAATAAATTTAATTATTCTTCTAATTGTTTTTGCAATGCTTATAACATTTTTTGTATTTGAAGTATTTGCATTGGAAGTTACTGCGCTTACAGGCACTGCAATCTTGTTGCTTTTTGGTGTTATTACTATAGAGGATGCACTTTCAGGTTTTAGTAATAAAGCTGTTATTACTATTGGTGCAATGTTTATCTTGAGCCGTTCATTGGTTAAAACTGGATTCTTAGAAGTTTTTGCTGATTTTATTTATACTCAAGTTGGTAAAAATAAATGGATAACGATTACAACTTTTTTGTTGATTGTATCGATATTATCAGGTCTAATAAACAATACAGCCGCTGTAGCTATTTTTATTCCTTTAGCAATCAATTTATGTCAAAAATTTCATATTAGTCCGACTAAATTACTGCTTCCACTGTCATATGCGGCAATATTTGGTGGTACTCTTACTTTAATTGGAACTTCAACGAATCTAATAATTAGTGATTTTATGGATCAGCAGGGACACGGTTCATTTAGTATATTTGAATTTACAAAAGTTGGTAGCGTTTTTGTTGTAATTGGAATAATATATAATTTAATAATTGCACGATTTTTCCTTCCATCAAGAGCAATCGTATCTTCACTTACGCAAAAGTATCATATGAATAAATATCTTACTGAATTTAAAATCAAAGAAGATTCATCACTTGTAGGGAAAAGAATAGGAGATCTCAATTTAAGTGAAGACTATGAAATTGATATTATAAAAATAATTAGAGGAGATAAAACATCATCTATTAATTTAAATGACTTTTCAATTAGAGTAGGAGATGTTTTTCTAGTACAGATAAATGTTAAGAATCTTGTTCGATTTAAAAATGATATGAATGTTTCATTGTTATCTGAAATTAAAATGAATCAAGAAGAGTTAGAGGGTCGAGATCATGTATTGGTTGAGGCCATTATAACTGAACAGTCCTCAATGATTGGGAAAACGCTTTATCAGTTTAATTTTAGACGGAAATTATCTTCATTTGTACTTGCAATTAAAAGGCAGACAGAGCTTCTAAGAGAAAAAGTTGCTCATATAAAATTAAAATTTTCTGATACACTATTAATTTTGATACCTAGAGATAGATTAGATAGATTAAAATCTAATTCTGATTTGGTTGTTTTAGAAGAGCTTGACCTTCATTTGCGTATGAAAGATTTTGGTGGATTTCTATTATAGTAATTCCAATGGTAATGATACTATCTGCACTTGAAATAATTTCAATTACAGAGGGAGCTATTTTTGGGGTTATAATAATTTTATTAGTCAGAGCAATTACTATTCAAGAGGCATATAAATCAATTAATTGGACTGTAATATTTTTATTAGCAGCGTTAGTGCCAATCAACAAAGCTATTATTAAAACTGGTGCTGATCAGTATATTGGGCGCATGATTCAGAGTCTTGCAGATTACCTCATTAGTTTTGGTGGATCTGAATTTATTGTTTATTTATCACTATTATATTTTGTGACGTTTGTTTTATCTGCTTTTATGTCGAATGCTGCAGTAGCTATTATTTTAGCTCCAATTGGTGTTTATTTAGCATCACAGCTTCCTGTGCCAATTGATCCAAAGCCATTTTTAGTTGCAATTTGTTTTGGAGCATCCAATAGTTTTATGACACCCATTGGATACCAAACAAATTTAATGGTATATGCTCCAGGAGAATATAAGATGAAAGATTTTATATATGTAGGTCTTCCATTAACATTAATTTTTTGGTACATAGCAATTAAGTTAATACCTGTTTATTGGCCTCAAATACCTGTTTAGAAATCTTACATTGTGTTACAGAATATTCTAATTATACTCTAATTAAAATTATCTAAATTTACTATAGAGTGATACTTCAATATAAAATTCATTCAGCTAATGAAAATTTATTTGTTTTTGAAGAAATAATAGGTAGTTTCTATCTCTTCAAAAGGCAATAAAAAATTAAATAGATTAAGGAGTAGATATGTCATTACGAAATTTGTACGTTATTTTATCAATTTTATTAACATCATCGCTTATGTTTTCAAACTGTGCAGATGGAACGGATGTTTGTTTATCTTTAAATGGAAATAATC
>CAZHKH010000006.1:4452-35206 GCA_964532515.1 uncultured bacterium | reverse complement strand
CCATTATCATCAATCTCCACATTATCGTTGATTGAATCTATTGATAAATCTATCAATTCTTTATTATATCCATTAATTTTTCCTCTCAGGTTATAAAAAGACATGTTCTCAATAACACCTAAAACAGGCGTATTAACTTTGCCAAACATATCAGAACCTTTCTTAACATCTTGATGGGCTAAATCTTGTGGAGTTGTAACAATAATTGCTCCTGTAAGCGCAATTTTTTGAACTAAAGTTAACTGAATATCACCTGTGCCAGGGGGAAGATCTAGTATTAAATAATCTAATTCACCCCAATCAACATTATCAAAAAACTGGTGTGTTAATTTTGAAACCATTGGACCTCTCCAAATAGCAGGATCATTCCCAGAATTTAAAAATCCAAAAGACATGAATTTCATGTCAAATTTATTAATTGGAATTAACAAATTATTTTCCATTATTTTCGGCATCTGTTTATCGCCGATTAAAGTAGGAAGGCTAGGGCCATAAATATCTAAATCGAGTAAGCCTACTTTATTATTTTTACTTAATTCTGATGCTAAATTTATTGCAATGGTTGATTTCCCAACACCACCCTTTCCACTTGAAACTGCAATAATGTTTTTAATATTTTCATTCCTTGATAAATCTAAATTAGATTTATTTAAACTCTCAGATGAAGTGAAAATAATTTCCACATTCCTATTTGAATTATCAATTTTAGTTATTGTAGATATTATTTCAGATTTTATAGTATCTAAAATATTCTTTTCATTGGTAGACTGGAATAAATTGATAATAATATTTTCATTGCTAACTGAAATTTCTTTAAGCATTCCAAATGAAATAATATCTTTTGAGAATCCTGGATACTTTATCAGTTTTAATTGTTCTATTATATCTTGTTTAGTCATTAGAAATTAAATTTATATGAAAACGGCTACTTTTACATAAGTAGCCGTAATATTAAAAGCTATTGGAATAATGGACTATCCATCAAATTCTACATCAAAAAAATCATAATTCATTTTGATGAATTTATTCCATTCTTCTGGAACTGCATCTTCTTCAAAAATTGCCTCCACTGGACATTCAGGCTCACATGCTCCGCAATCAATACATTCTTCAGGATGGATATATAGCATTTTATCCGTAGGATCAAAACCATCTTCTTTTGCTTCAGCCCCACAGCCCTCTGTATCTTCTGGCCCATGTATGCAATCAACTGGGCATACTTCTACACATGCAGTGTCACAAGTGCTTACACATGGTTCTGCAATAATATAAGTCATAATTACTCCCTAGTTTCTACGTTAGGTAAATTAATGATTTTAGAGTGTGATAATCAAAATAATTTTATGTTGTTTATTCTAGTTTTGTTTATAAATTTAATTGATAAATATTTTTTGGAGAGTTATTAAGTAGTTTGATTTTTTTGATTTTTTGATTTTTTATTTTTTTAAATATTTTTTTTCTAGAAAAGCTCTCCTAATAAGTAGATACAATAATACAAAATCGTAAGGAAAATTGTGACTTATACAAAAGAGATATATATAAATGTCTCGATTGGTAGCACTCGTATTGCTATACTAGAAAATGGTGTGCTAGTTGAGCTTTATATAGATATTGCTGACCATAAAAGAATGGTTGGGAATATTTATAAAGGAAAAATTCAGAACGTTATTCCAGGGATGCAGGCAGCTTTTATTGATATCGGACATGAAATAAATTCATTTTTACCATTCTCAGAAATTGGAAATTCAGATAATATAAAAAACTTATCATTCTCTGATGATGATGATGATAATAAATCTAGTCATCTAAAACAAAAAAATGATTTTGACCCTGAAAAAGACTTAAAAATTAATGATGATATTTTTGTTCAAGTTATAAAGGAGCCATTTAGTGGGAAGGGACCTAGAGTTACAACAGATATTTCATTTGCAGGTAGTCTCCTTGTGCTTGTGCCAAATCAAAGTTACATCGGGATATCTAAGAAAATATCAGATAAATATGAAAGAAGAAGACTTAGGGAAATTATAAAAAGATTATCTATTAAAAATTTTGGAATTATTCTAAGAACAAGTGCTGAGGGGAAAAACGATACGGAAATAGAAAAAGATCTTAAAAAGACTTTAAGCGAATGGGATAGAATAAATGCAAAAAATACTGAAAAGATTCCATATCTAGCATACAAAGATGAAGAAACACCAAATCAAGTTATTAGAGATTTGCTTACAGATGAAACTTCTAATGTTTACATAGATTGCAAAAAAACATATAATAAAATTTATACTTACTTAAAACAAACAAATAAAAAACATTTGAGCAAATTGCGCCACTATAGAAAAAAGGGATCTATCTTTCAAGTCCATGATATAGAAAAACAAATTCAAAAATCTATTAAAACAAAGGTTTGGCTGAAGAGTGGCGGACATCTAGCCATTGAACATACTGAAGCAATGGTTGTAGTTGATGTAAATAGTGGAAGATTTATTGGTAATAAAAAACATGAAGAAAATTCATTGAAAGTTAATCTTGAAGCCGCTAGAGAAATATCACGTCAATTGAGACTAAGGGACATAGGCGGATTAATTGTAATAGATTTTATTGATTTAATAAAAGAAGAAAATAGAAAAAAAGTATATTATGAATTAAGGAACAATCTAAAAAGAGATAGAGCAAAAGTTTCTTTAGCAGATTTTTCAAATTTTGGACTTTTAGAGATGACGCGACAAAGAGTTAGGTTAGACTTACTTCATACTCTTAGTCAAGATTGCCCAACATGTAAGGGGCTTGGATTGATTCCATCAAAGGAAACTATCCTTACTAGTATAGAATGTTGGCTAAAAACGTTCAAAACTAAATCAAGGGATAGAAGGTTTTCTATATATCTTAATCCAAAAATACATGATCATTTTAAAGAGACAAAACATGCTGAATTAAGAGGGTTTATGTGGAAAAATTGGCTTTTAATTGAATTAAAAATAGATGAGAATTTATCTCCTCATCAATTTAAAGTATTTTCAAAGAGGCAGAAAAAGTTTGTCACAGAAGAAGTTTAATCTTGTTTCAGTTAAATAAATAGGATAAATTTTCTTCGCAAAAAAATAGGATGTCTATGCAAGCATTAGTTGAACATAAAGGAAAACAGTTTATAGTTGAAGAAAATTTAGAACTAAAATTTCCATATTTAGGTGGAAAAGTAGGTGAAAAAATTCAACTAGAGAAAATTTTGTACACCAATGATTCTAAAAAGAAAGAATTTGGAAAACCATACATAACAAATCTTTCTATATCAGGGAAAATATTGTCTCATGGAAGAGATGAAAAAGTTGTTGTATTTAAAATGAAACGAAGAAAAGGCTATCAAGTTAAAAATGGCCATCGTCAAAACTTTACTATGGTAAAAATAGAAAAATTTAAAAAAGCAACAGCAGCTAAAAAAACTACTACAACTAGTAAAAAAACTGATACTAAAACAACAAAAGAAAGTACAGCTAAGAAAAAAACTAGTGTAAAAATAAAAAAAGAGAGTAAATAATGGCACATAAGAAGGGTGTAGGAAGTACTAAAAATGGAAGAGATAGTAAACCTAATTTTTTAGGTGTCAAATCAGCTGATGGACAAAGCATAACTGCTGGATCTATTATAGTTAGACAAAGAGGAACAAGAATATTTCCAGGAGATAATGTTTCAAAAGGTAAAGATGATACGCTATTTTCTTTAATTGATGGAAAAGTTAAATTTCATAGAAAGGGAAAAACAAAAAAACAAGTAAGTGTCCTGCCCCTTGATTCTAAATAAATTGTTTAGAAAAAAAATTCTTTTAATTCTAATATTCTTTTCTTTTATATACTCTTATAGTATATCAGGATTTATTACTGATAAAACAGATGGTGAACCGATACCATTTTCAACTTCTACAATATCGTACCCTAACTCAGATAATATTTTACAAGGAACTTCTGCAGATATTGATGGATATTACATTTTAACAAATATTGAATCAGGTAAATATCAACTTAATATTTCAATTATAGGTTATGAATTATATAAAGAATTAATAACAATTGATAATGAGAATCTAAGAATTAATATTTCATTATCTCCAGCAGCCATTAATATAAATGAAGTTAATATTTCAAGTGAAAGGACAAGATTTGAAGAGAAGGTAGAGGTTAGTCGAATCAATATTACATCTGAAGAAATAAAGATGATTCCTGCATTTGTAGAATCAGATATATTTAGAACACTTCAATATTTCCCCAGTGTTAGCTCAGCAAATGATTTTAATGCTGCTCTTATTGTTAGAGGTGGAAGTCCTGATGAAAATTTAATTCTTCTTGATGGGACACAAATATACAATCCATATCATGTGGGAGGAATATTTTCAACATTTAATGCTGATTTAATATCTGATACTGAATTTTTAGCAGGAGGATTTCCTGCTCAATATGGAAATAGGCTTTCCTCTGTTCTGTCTATTACATCAAAAGAAGGAAACTCAAAAGAAGGCAGGCTCCCTGATTCCATATATACATCTACAGATTATAAAGGAATTAAAAGATCTAAAAATATAGATAAAATTAAAAGGTACTGGGACTATAATAATATAAAAGCAGATATAAGCTTATTATCTTCAAAAATATCTGCCCAAGGACCAATTCATAAAGGTTCATGGATATTTACTGGAAGAAGAACCTATTTTGATCAATTTGTATCTGCTTATAATAATATGCAAGGTAATGATAACCCCTTTACCTATTATTTCTGGGATACACATCTCAAAATTCAGACAGAACCCTTTAAGTATAATAAGTTTATATACAGCCAATTCAATGGATCAGATAATTTATCTGTTAATATCTCTGGAGAAGATTTCCCAAGTGTAAACTTTGATTGGAACTGGATTAATTCTACAAAAAGTTTAGCATGGAATTTTTTTCCAAATTCAAATTATACTGTACAGACAATGTTATCAACAACTGAATATAATTTTGATGTTGGTTTTGAACTTGATTTTTCATCAATCCAAGGAGATGTAGATCAATTCTGTGATTCCTTAGAAGTACCTGATGATACTACATTTATTGCTGATTTAACCTACAACCTTGATAATAAAGTAAGAGATATTAGTCTAAATCAGGATATTAAGGTTTTTATAAATGATAAACTTGATATGGAATTTGGCTGGGAATCTAAGCTGCTTAAGATGAATTATACAGAAGAATTTGCTGGACAACAAACATATCAAAATGATGAAAACCCAAGGATAAATAGCGCATATATAAAAAGTTTATATAGTCCTATCCCAATTATATCATTTGATTTGGGTCTAAGAGTATCAAAATCAAGTTATTATGATAAGGCTATTTTTGATCCTCGAATTGGACTTAAATATATGGTGACATCAGATTTAGCGCTAAAATTAATGTGGGGAGAATTTACTCAATTTATGTTTACTATTAATCAGGATGAAGAATTGCTTCGTCTTGTAGATTTTTGGCAAGCAATAGGTAAAAATCAACTTCCTCAAGCTAATGATCATTATGTGCTGGGACTAGAATACTGGATATCAGATGGAAATACATTTACACTAGAAACCTATTATAAACCATATTCAAGATTATATGATATAAGTGTTGTTTACACTGATATTACAGATGAATCTTCCTTTTTTACTTCAGGAAAGGGTGAAAACTGGGGTATTGAGCTTCTCTATCAGTTTAATAAAAATAAAATCAATGGCTGGGTTGGATATTCTTACTCTTATATTAATCGAGAAATTGATTTAAATCGTGATGGAATAATTCAAGAAAACTCTGAAAATTATCCATCTAACTATAGCAAACCACATTCATTTAATTTCGTTCTAAACTATAAATTAAGTGAAAAGAAAAATACATACTTGGGTTTTACAGGAGTATTATCTAGTGGTGCTCCATATACACCAGTAATTGGGAAATCTTATTATGCCAGCATAGAGCAATATGGAAGCTTAGAGCAGCCATATGCCTATTTAGCAAATATTTATGGAAGTAGAAACAGTACTAGATACCCAATGTATTTTAGAACAGATATTAGTTTGACAAGAGATGGTAAATTATTAAAAAAACCAGTTCAATGGAAATTCCAGATCGTTAATTTAACTAATAATTTTAATGTACTATTCTATAACTGGAATCACTATTCATCTCCGTCAAAAGTCTCAGCAATTAGCATGTTTCCTCTAATATTTACATTTGGAGTTAATTTTGAATTATAAAACTACATTAATTTTATTTTTATCTTTAATTCTCTTATCATCCTGTGTGAAAGAACTAGATATTACAGAATTTACAGATGAATACGGAGATTTTGAACAGGAGCTTAGAGTTGAAGCTCTAATGTTACCACAAAATCAAACTGCAATTATTAGAATAGATAACACTATCGCAATTGATGATGAATCACTATTTAATTGCGAAGATGATAATAATAACTGGGTTGGCTCAGGGTGCCTTTGCGGAGATAATGATAAAGAAGTAGATGAAGAAGCAATATGTCCAGAAGATATTAGTGACTGTGAGACTGTAGGGGGCTTATGGATAATCTCTGATACTAATCCATTCATTGATGGCTATTGCGATATTACTGTTATTGAAGAGAATAATTGTATGAGTGAAACCTTTGATTTGAATTGGGGAATTATTGATGATGTAGGAGAAGATGGATTCATTGGTGATCTTGGAGATGAAGATGGTGATGGAGATATTGATGAACCTAGCTCTGGTGAGGGGAATGGAATTCCAGATTGTGGGGAGCCAAATGTAGATGATCTAGAAGAAATAACTGAAAGCGGATTGATTCATGAAAATAACTGTGAAATAGTTCAAATAATCTATAATGAAAATCAAGTTTGTAATTTTATTTATAGCCCATCAGCTGGGACAATCTATGAGGGAGAAGGTTTACTTGAATTTTCAGATGGATCTGGATGTCAAGAAGGTGAAATACTCATTGATGGTTCTGAGCTAAGTGATTTCTATTATGATTATGGTGCATGGATCCCAAATAATTGTGACGAAGATTTCTTTACTCATTATGAGGATGGATCTTATAGCCTTTATATCCAGTGTGGTGATAAAATTATTACAAGCAAAGAACCAGAAATAATACCTTATCCTGTCGTTTTTGTTGATGAGAGTGATTTAAATATAGATGAGATAGGTAGCTGCGCTGATGTAATAGATATTTATGAATGTTTAACTGATTATCAAGTTGATAATTTAGAATTTCAGTTAGGTGAAGAGAATCTATTGAACTATGTATCAACAGATTATTTTTACCAGGCAGTTCAATATTTTGATCCATATTATACCTGTTTTTTTGGTGGAGAGCCAAGCTGGACCTACTATCATGGACATCCAAATGCAGCATATCCTCCATCTGAAGAAACAAATCATTTCCCTCCAGGAAATAATCCTATTATTTTTACGAATGAAGAAGTTGTAGTCTCTAATACAGAAGAGGATATTGGATGTTATCAATATAGAATGTTCACTTTTTCTGAGAGTTATTCAAATTACTATTTTTTCTCTCAACTAGACTTGAAAGATCCTGTTAGAAGTAATCTTAGAGAAGGAGAGGATGGATCTGGAGAGGTCGTTATTGGTGCATTTGGTGCGATGAGTGGAAAAACAATTAGTTTTAAAGTTATTGATTAATTCCAATTAATATTAGTTGGAATAATTTGATTAAAATTAATTAAATCACTTTCAACTTTCAACTCACTATTAAGAAATTGACATAGTACCTCAAGTCTTAATTCAATAGTATTTAACTCAAGTAATTTTTGTTTGTCTTCATTTTCTAGAGGAAGGATTAAAGACCCTAGATTGGTAAGCATTTCAGTTGATATCATAGAAGTATCTATAATATTTAAATTAATATTTTCATTTGAGTTGGCTACCAGTGAAATAAATTTATTAATTAATTTTTTTCTTTTTAGCTGCTCTTCAATTACTATATTATTATCTTCAATTAAATCAAGTGTAGCAATATCATAATTCTTAGTTTTATTAATTTTATTTATCTTGATTTTTTGTATTCCAGAAGCAATTAAAGTATAATTACCATTATCTAGTTTTTTTGATTCAATAATGTAACATAGTGTCCCAATATTATAAATTTCAGATTCTAAATTATCTTTTTTTAGATTAACACAGAATAGCTTGTTCGTTTTAAGAATATCAGATACCATTTCTTTATATCTAGGCTCAAAAACATTAAAACTATATGCTGTTTTAGGAAACATTACAAAATTTGGAAGTGCAAATATGGGTGCATCTCCACTAAATGATTTCAATATTTCTTCATTATTAATCATCTTTACTTATTTGCTCCCTTGCTGTTAAGATATTTCTTTTTAATCCACTATATTTTGTTCTTTTTACTGCACTATTTTTAAAAATTCTTCTATACTCTTCTTCAGATAAATTGACCCAATAATCATAATCTTTATCTTTCAAAGAATGTATATCATTAAAATCTTCTTCTGTGCTTTCTATAGAAAACTTAATATTCCATGGACACACATCTTGGCATATATCACAACCAAAAATCCAATTATTTAAATCTATTAAATTTTCTTTTTCAAATTCTCCTCGTTTTTCGATTGTTACATATGAAATGCACTTATTTGAATCTAGCTGATATGGATCAATGATTGCATCTGTAGGACACTCTTCAATGCATAAGTTACATGTCCCACACAAATCTTCGGTGAATGGTGAATCATATACTAACTCTTTATTTATAATAAGCTCACCTAAAAAAAACCATGAGCCAAACTCTTTCGTTATTAAATTTGTATGCTTTCCAATCCATCCAATTCCAGCTCTCTGAGCCCAGGCCTTTTCCATTATAGGGGATGTGTCAACACAGTAATACCCATTTACAGAGCTATCTATATTATTAATTTTTTCTAATATTTTTTTTAATTTTGATTTAATTACAATATGATAATCCTTTCCAAAAGCATAATTAGAAATATAGGGTGCTGGAGATTTCTCCCTTGAATTGCCATTAAAATAATTTATAGCAACTGAAATAACAGATTTAGATTCGTTGTAATAATTAGATATATTCGTTCTTTTATCTTTACCTCTGGTCATCCAATCCATCGTTGCATGATAATTGTTATCTATCCAATTATTTAAATGAGTTTTATCTTCAGGGTAGTATTTTACTTTTGCAATGCCTACTTTTGAGAAACCAATAGATAGACACTCATCTTTTATAAGTTCTGTAAATGAAATAATATCCAAATTATAGTTTTGTGTATAAGTCTTTTACCTGGCCTAAAAGCAATTTATCACTATCATTTTTTACTTTTAATTTCATTGCCTTTTCTAGTGTCATCTTTGCTTCCTTGTACATGCTTTTCTGATAATATGATTTTGCAAGCCATAAATAATGTCTGATATCTTCTGGGTTGGCATCTATAGCTTGCTTAAAATAAATAATTGCCTCATCAAAGGATCCTTTGGGGGGTGTTGCATAAATCGTACTTGCGATAGTTCTCTCATACCACGCTAAGTCAGCAATATTATAATGCCATCTTCCCATTAAGTGGTGAGTTCCGTCATATGATGGATCTAGTTCAATTGCTTTTAAACCATATTTTTCTACTTCGTAGGAATTAAGAATTTTTTGCTTTGTTCCTTCTAAAACTCCTTTTTTACCTATAATTACTGCATACCAATGATTTGCTTTCGCTGAAAGTGCATCTAGCTCTAAAGCTTTCTTTGCATACGGCAATGCCCTATCAACATTTTCCTTCTGAATCTCTATATCTGATGTTTGATCTGCAATATCAAAGTATGATCTGGCCATCCTCCATAGTATTTCAACATCATTTGCATCATAATTTGCTTCACATAATTTTAATGCTTCCTTAAAGTTACTATTTTCTTGTAATTGGTCTATTTGAGAATATGACGATAAAAGGATAGAGGTTAAAATGAAAATTAAGAATTTATAAGTAAAATATTTTTTATTCATTTTTTGTCCTTTTCTAAATTAAAATTTTTCAAAATATATTATTTTTAATTCCCTATTTGAATATTCTTTTTGATCGCTTGTCATTTCATTATGAATATAATTCTTAGATATATCATTAAAATCTATTTCTAACATTATATTTTTACCAACAATCCAACGGACTCCAGCATTTAGATATCCTTTCCCCCTCCCAAATAAATCATATCCAATTTCAGGGTCATTATCATTTAATGCAGTATCATACTCTAATAAGATAGAAAAACTTCTATTTATTTCTTTATCAATACCAAAAAATAAATTAAGATCCTTATCTTTAAATACAGTATTTGGATTATCACTTTCGATAGGATCTGATTCCCATGTATTTTTATTTAATCCAACATGCAATCCTAAATTTCCAAATAATTCCCAATTTTTACTTGCTACTACATACCAGCCCCAAGCCTTTTGTTCATATCTTTGAAAATTATTTACTAAATTTTCATCATCTTCATATCTAGTTAAAAATCTACCCTTCCCTTGAGTGTCTAGTCCAAGGACAATAGCTGGGATAGTTTCTGACTCTTCATATACTCTATATTTAATCTGAACTTCTGGCATAGGTTTATTGAAATTTAATTTTTCTTCACTAATAAAGTCCTGAATTCCATATGATAATCCTATATAAAAATTATCTGTTATCCCAACAGAAAGTTTAGGGATAATTCCACCATCTTTAATGAGTAATGATTCTAAAGTAAAAGATCCTTTTGGCAAAGTGCCACTTGTAGGTATTGTAACTAAATCAAGAGGAGGGTATGGTTGCTCAGCTTGTGAGAAAGTAAAACTTAAAAAAATAAAAATATTTATATAATATTTCATTTGATCCCTATTGTAATTTATTATCAATCTATTATTAATAATATACTTTTAAAAAATTATTTTAAAAATTCTCTTATTTTTCTTTTACCTTGAAACCAGACTTCTCTAATTAAAAAATTATTTTCATCATAGTTTAACGTAATGTGACCGATATAATCATCTCCAGTTGATTTAATATTATAATAAACTGGTAATTTTGATTCATTATAAACTATTTCAGTAATATACTTTTCGTTAGTATGGAATTTATCCCCAAATAAAAAATATATAAAACGATCAGCTGCATTATATGAAGTAAAATAAATTTCTTTTAAGATTTTTTGATTCCTAAACTCAGAGATTAAAAATAAATTACTTTTTTTGTCATAATGAAATAATTTTGTAAATCTTGTACTGTCTTCATCAAACCAATGTATCGATGAAATTTTATTATTAGTATGCACTACATTCAAATAATCTAATTTTATTTCATTCTCAAAAGGAGTGATATCATTAAGCATAGCATTAATATCACTGTACTGTAATTGACCATATAAAATAGAACCAATTACAATTGATAGGGCTGTAATATATTTTTCTATTAACATGTTAATGAAAGTTAAATTTAGATTTATTAAAATGAAAGGAATACCGGTAAATGATCTGAAATTAATTTTTCATAATTTTCATAACCATCCATATACTCACCCATCCTTATTGTTTTTATCTCAAAATTAGAATTTTGTGATAATATTTCTTTTGTAACAAGGATATGATCTAAAAAACTATAATAAGGTTCTTTGGGATAAGATGCCTGGGAAAGATCCCCTATGATTTTTTCTGTCGTAAAATAAAATCTATTATCATTTATAAATGGATCAAAACAGTGCTCTCCATAAGCATCTTTTAAATCATCGTTCCAATCACCCAATACAATAAAATTTGAATATCCATTATCAATATCAGCTAATAAATAGTTATAAAGCATTTTTGAAGCATTTTTTCTCCTATTTAAGCCTGAGTCACAACATTTCATATGTAAATTAACTATGCTATAATAAGTTGAATCGGAATATCGAAATAAATCAATTCGAAGTGGTGGTCTACCAGCAAAATTATAATCATTATCCGCAAAGGGTTCAATTTTTCTAGTTAATGAAAATTCATTCTTCTTAAATATAATTGCTTGGTCCATAAATGAAGAATGTTCGGAAACCACATAATCATAATCAGGAAGTTTATCCATCAATTTCCCAAACCAGCCAACTTGTTTTATCTCTTGGAAAGCAATCACATCAACATTGAAATCCTGAATTGCCTCACTTAATGCTTCTATAGTATTTTCATCTGCCGTTGGAAAAAATTCACAGTTCCATGTAATAATATCAAATTTATCATTGCTCCCTAATAGAGGAAATGGCCATTCATCTTTTGGGGTATTTTTCTCTATAATATCTATATTTTTTTCTGATATAATATGTTCATTGGAATCAAATAAATCATATAATTTATTTATGGCAGCAGCATCTTTCTCTCTAATCCATTCTCTTATTTCATCGTTAGGAGAAAAGTCATCTAATAGTAAGGTTTGAGACTGATTGTTTTTTACCATAAACTCATACCCTGCATATCCTTTATTAATTACATTAAGAGATAGGTGAGCAAAAGAACTTCCATTTCCATAATTCTGAATAATATGGACCCCCGAATTTGGATCTTCCCATGGGATACTATATCCTTTACTTACTCCACCAGATACAATTAGATCAACACCATCTGCAAAATATCCCATCTGAATGGCATTGAGATTTTTAAAATTATTGTCTGATTTTTTATTTTTTATATCTAATATAAAATTATTGTATACTTCCTCTCTATCCCATGGCACTCCCGCACTAGTAAGTACTATTATTATATCAGCTTGTTCCTTCATTTTAGGGACCCAATAATCCAGACTCTCTTTAATTCCTATTATATTTATATTTATGATATTATTGGGTAAAACCTTTGAAGACAAATCAGAATCTATTATACCAAGTATTCCAAACTTAACTCCATCAATTTCTTTAATTATATACTCCTTGAAATTTTTACTTGTTAATTCGCAGCCATTGCATTCAAGATTGCTAATTAAAAATGGAAAAGTTGAATTCTCTACTAATTCATTTAAATTTCCTGCCCCATATATAAAATCATATGGACCTGGAACAGCTGCGGTATAGCCAATTTTATTCATATATTCTAAAATTGTTTTACCTTTATCAATTTCAGCTATTGGATGTCCTTGGAAGAAGTTTCCTCCATCAAAAATTAAAGAGTTATCTTTATTTATATTTTTTTTAATATAATTATAAAAGCCAGCTGCACCTATTATTGTAGGTGGAAAACTAGGGTTCATGAAGTATGCTTTCTGTTCTGAAATAGCACCGTGAAGATCATTGGTTGTTATTAAATCAATGTTAATTTTATTTGATAATAAAATCGAGGTGGAAATAAATAAAATAAAAATACTTTTCATCTTCAATATATTATTTAAAGCTATATGTTAATGTTCCTAATAGTGTAATCTTTGAATCATTTACAATATCAAGATCTGGGCGGAATTCTCCTTCTACAGGAAAAAGATCTGGATAATTATATCGTACGTGACGATATTTCAATGCATAGTCAAAAGTAAGTTTCTTAAATCTTAATCCGCTACCACAAGCAAAGGATGTTATCGAAGATATATATGGTTTAAACTCTGAGGTTTTGTAACCAACACTAAATCTTAGCGGAATATTATTAATGGTATAATGTTCTATCCCTAAGCTAAACCTACTATATGATTTTAAAGATGAAGAATTACTATATCTATTTGATTCATAATTAACAACAAAGCTATAAGCATCATTCTCTTTATCTAAAATTGAAAAGCCTATACCTATTTTTTGAGGGATTTCTACTTTAGATGTTTTTAATGAGCTATGAAATCCTAATATATTGGCACCTAATTCATTTGAATCATAAAAATGAATTAAAGAGTCTAAAATATCTTTATCAGAAATTTCCTTTTTGATGACCGCGCTATTTTGAAATGACCAACTTAATAAATACTTATCATATGTAAGATTAGATCCAATGATAAAAAAGTTTGAATTTCCTAATTGATAATCAAGATTATAAGCAGGTAAATTTGACAGTTCATTGCTATCCTCTGTAATAATTGTTCCAATTAAAAGAGAGGTGTCAACATGGGCACTCTCTTTAATATTACTACTTAATACTGAATTATAAGATAAACCTATAGAACCATTAATATCCGTATTCGTTTCAAACCCAATGGAAGTTCCTATTCCTAATATATATTGGGTTCCTTGGGATGTAAATATGTGATAACCTAATAATGGGTCTCTTGAGAAAATTTGACCATCATTTGATGTAAGCTGCCCTCTGACCTCCTCTTCATAAGTGAAATCATATGATTTATAGGGTGCAAATGACATGGCAATGCCAGCATTAAAATAATCTAAAAGAATTTCATTAAACTTTATACTAATAGAATTAAAATTAAATAATGATGAATTCTTTACATAATCAGACTCAGTTAAAAAGTCTCCAAAAGAATCTTTAACAATTAGTCCTCTTCTTTCAAATCTAGAATCAATAAAGTTAGTTGTACTTATTAAAAATCCTATGCTATTGTCTCTTGATAAATTAGATGGATTAAAAAATAAACTATAACCAGATGATTCAGTGATTTGTGAGCTAGAAGAAAGAGAAAAAGAATGAGCACTATAGGCATCAAAACTACTGCCTATTGCTGATTCATAATAGCTTTGTGAACTTAGAAGATTAAAAAGAACTAATATAATTAGTAATCTAGAATGCATAGTTTACCTGGATTTTATAATCTGATTGTCTATTGTTCTTCCATGGATTTGAAATCCAATAACCAGATTCAGTTTGTGACTCTGTAATTGTAGTATCTTCAAAATGATTTGTAAATGAATATTTTATATAAATAGATAAAAAATTTGTGGGACGATATCTTATTGAAGTCCAATTATGTATAGCCCCTTTTGTAGAATCAAAAATTCTAAAATCAGTATCTTCAATATACCAAACAAACCCTTTTATAAAAGTACTTCCTCCTTTAAAAGATATTTTATTATCCATATTATGGGTAAATGAAAAACCTAAAGTCACATCTGGAGAACCTATGTCTCCAACAAGCATATCTGATGAAATTGGATTGTCTGTTAATCTAGGTCGAGGAGAAAATGTTGTATAGCCCCTTGCATATAGTAATTCAATATTATCATAATTCGATAATCTTAATACAAATCGAATTCGAGTTTCTCTTGAATCAAATGGACTTGGATGAAAGACATTGAACTGACCTCGACCCGAAAATTTTTGCCTTAAATAAATTCGATAATTGAATACTGGTCTCCATTCAAAATTATATACTGTCCTGTAGTATTTTGTATTATCTGCTTTTCTATTCCAAGTATCAAGTTCGTATCTTAATACAATAGAACGATGAATTTGATAGCGCGAAGAAAAATAAATTCCTTCTTCTGATTGTGGTTGTGGGTTCCCAGAATATAAAAATCCATAAACAGGATCTTCTAACCAATATGTATCTTCAAAAATAGATGTTTTATATCTCTGATAATTTGAGAATGATCTTTGATATGGATTATCAAATTCTAAATCATAATTTCTATATAATAATAAAAAATTTATATTATCATACTGGGTATATGCATTCAAAACCATTGCCTTAGGGTCATCCCCAAAGGATAAAACAGAATCTTTGAGACAATTAAATTGATCTTTTAAAATATCTCCTAATGAATATTCATTTATCTGACTAGAAATACCAAGACAATTATATTTTGGCATTTCAGCTATTTCACCTTGAAAAACAATATTGCTAAATGTCTTTGAAAAATCTATTCCTATTACCTTTCTATATGATTTGGCATCATCCCATGTAGAGTTTATAGTAGATGGGGAATTATAATACATTGCTGCTATTTCAGGGTCTGCAGAGTTTGTTATGTAATTTAAATAAAATGCATCACCAGAATAATCATCAAAATCTGATGTGTCATATTCAGGGTTCACATCTCCATCTGACCCTAAAATTGTTTCAATGGGACGTGGAATAATATATTTATCATATAGACTTCTATAGAACGTAAAGCCTACATAGTTAGCTCCATTTCCTATTCTAGTATTCCAGCCCATAGTCTGCTCATTTACAGAAGAAACTAAATTGCTATATATTTTTGTAGTATCTTGATTTATACCCCATTCTAATCTTGGTTGCATTACAATTAAGCTTGAGAATGACTCTAAGTCTTCATTGATAATTGCATCTCTTGGACTGCTTGACCTAAAATAACTGAATCTTAGCCAATTATTTGAAAGCTGAAGAGCAAGTCCATTAAATACATATTGAGAACTTCTAGTAAGATCAGATTTCACCCCATCATTTCTCTTTGAGAATCCATACCCACTTCTTCGTGGACTAAAATAGTCAGTACTCTCCATTACTACCCCTTGACCAAATGATGCTGTGAAATTTCCTAAAATTATACGATCTATTTGAAACCCCGTATTAAAAATGGGTACATATCCTAATTCAATAAATTTTTTATTAGTAAAAACATTATTTTGCTGACCCATATTTTGTTTATAAATCATTCCAGTTTTTAGAGTAGCTTGATTATTCCTAAATGAATATGAGGAGCTCACTCTATGAAACTGTTCAGGATTATCTGAATAGTAATATTCTATACTCTCTCCATCACTATCAGGATTTGTTGTAATAGGGGTTGTTCTAATTAATGATGAAATTCTTAAATGAAATTGGTTCTTAGATTTTTTGTTGAAATCAACAAAATCAACTAAATTTTTATATCCATAGTAACTAATTCCCGGAGAATTTTTTAATTCAAAAGTTCCGTTGATTCTTCCTCTTTTTTTCTGAATTAATACAGCATTTGCATCCAATGGAGTAATATTAGGAAGAAGAAGAATATCATCATAATTCATTAAATTAATATCTCTTGGTTCAAAATATCGATCTAGCCATGTATCAGATAAACCTTCAGAGTTTCCTTCGCTGTGCAACCACCTTTCTAATTTATAAGACGAGGTGAAAAAATTAATTTTACTTTGATCTTGACTACTCATCGAAGATAATGTAATCTTCCCGGTAGAATCAATCTGTGCTTGTTGTGGAAACAATAATGAAAAAAGAAAGAATTTCAATAGGTTCCTCATTAATAATATATTCCAAAATTAAATTGGTGTGTTCCTGGGAGCACATGATGAGTTAAATATCCATAAGAAATGTTGAAATTATTTTTTTCTACATTAAAGCCAAATCCAAATCTATTAGGATTCACTTGAACCCCTGCATTTAAAAATAAAAATTGATTTAATTGGTATTGCAAAGCTGTTCTATATTGAGCATCATGATAGCCAAGAAGTTGTTCCATTGTAAATGATACTTCCATCATTTCATTGGGAATTGTGGTAAGGCCAATATGAATTTTTCTTGGTAAATTTTGAGTGGACATTCCTTCCCCGATCATTGGTGAGTTTATATTTTTAATAAAAACACCTAATCTATTTTTATCTCTTAAAGAACCTAAAAATCCAAGATCTAATCCAATGGAGCTAATCATTTCACTATCTAATCCATCACTTCCATCGCCACTAACTCCAGCTGAACTACCAAAATGAATCATATGACAATTAACTGAAAGTCCCATTGCTAATGATGAATTTTTATCTTTAAATAAATTGAAGCCAGCAGCAATCCCAATTAAATCTTCATTTAAAAGTTCAATTTCATTATTCTTTACGGAAAGAGATAAATATTTTAAACCAAAATTTATTTTATACTTGCTGACTATAAGACCAAGTGAAGATAATGGTAAATAATCTTGACTGTATAACTTTGAGTGTCCTAAGAATACTCTATTTTTATTTAATTCTACTAATGTTGCAGGATTATGATACAATGACCAATCTCCACCTCTATTTGACACAACAGCGCCTGCTAATGATGATGATTGCGCTGTATTAAAAGTATAGTCACTTAAACCTTGTGATAAAAGCATAGATAAAAATAATAGTACTATAAATATCTTTTTCATCGATGAACTCCAATGACAACTGGTGCAATATCCATAGATGTTTTTGATGTAGAAAAATCATATGTTTCAATATGCATAAGGTAGGTCCCTGGAGAAACAATTTGCCCCAGATGGTCTCTCCCATTCCATGATGACCTATCAGAGTTAATCCAAGTACTTTGATCATCTGGATCTACCGGATTCACACCATTGTACCATATTCCAGCATCCTCAATATATTTATCCACTAATGAGGTTACTAATCTACCTGAAAGATCAAATATTCGAATAATGACCCTAGAATTAGCAGGGTGGCTATAGCTAAAATCAAGAGTTTCACCTAATGATGGAATCACAACAAAAGGTTCTGGATTAATAGAAGTTGAGTTAATCGAACTATCTTCAATAAAGTATCCACCAATCTCTTCTAAAATTTGAATATCATATTCATATTCAACTGTAACGTCCCAATCAGTTTGGATATCTAACTGTATATCATCATCACAGAACACACCAACCGTTCCAGTAACCTGAATAATATAATTTCCATAAGGTGAAGTTATTAATTTATTAAGCTCAGTTAAGGTAATATCAAATCCATCTTGATATTGATTACTTTCAGGCCAAATTGAAACTTCGATTCTATTTCCATCTTCATCTGAAATTGTAAGGGAGTGAGGTCCTCCATATGGAGTTACATCAAAATAATCTACTAAAATACCTGTAGTAGTTACCGTTTCTTCATAAAGTGGGCATTCTGACGCTGCCGCAGAATTTAAACTGTATTCATCTGCACAGTCTATTATATCATCCAAATCATAAGAACAGTTATAAATAATATCATAAATTGAAACTTCAGTCCCAGAGGTTGAATACTCACAGCTCCCATCATCAATAATCGCATCAGGATTATAATTTTCTGCAGTTGAATCTGTGCATCCTATCTCAACTATTGAAACAATTTCCCAAGACTGTCTAAAATCTTCACTAGTTTCATCGTCTCTTGTTCCATCTTCACCTATTATTCCATTTCCACCAGAACTCTCTTCATTGGTTTCTTCTAATCCTTCAATCCTTGAAAAAGCATAGTAATCATCAGGTGCTTCTTCAAAATAAAGTTGTTCGTCTGCTTGAGTGTCTTCTACATAATTGCCTATGCCCGTTTTATCAACTGCTCCTTGAATTCCTCCCCAAATAAAATAATCAACATCCTCAATATTGTTCTCTGGATTTCCATCCCATTTAAATAAGATTATACTCTCAGAAGCATCATCTAATTTATTTGAAGAAAGTCCGAATGAGCCACTTTCTGTTTCGAGCATACTTTCATCTCCTGCCTCAAATAAAAATAAATCTGGAGTAATATTTGGATAAAATGATAAATAGTCTCCACTTAGCACCAATAGTAATGTATCATTTGGCTCAATATCCATGCTGGGGAATTGTGCAGTAAATCCATTTATAAAATGAGATGGGCTCAGATCTCCTTCTGTTTGCATCTGATAATATTCATTATTATCACAAATATAATAGTTAGATAAATTAATAGAGTCATCTGTTGGATTAATAATTGAAATGGATTCTCCAGCATCTGGAGCTACTACTATTCTACTTAATAATAAATGATTGGGATCAGCAGCAAAAATAAGAATTGGGAAAAAGAACAATATCTTCAAATTTATCATATATAGAGCACTCACCCTTTATGTGTAAAATAATTATAAAAAATGTAAAACATATTATCTAACTAGTAACATTTGCTTAGAAGTAATATTGGTTGAAGAAACATATTGATACATATATATTCCAGAAGGCATAGATTTTCCATTTTTATTTTTACCATCCCAAACGATAGAATATCCTCCTGGTGCAAATGTTTTATCAACTAGATCTAATACTAAATTACCCTTTAAATCAAAAATAGCGATATTGATATGATCTAAAGAGGTCACCTCAAACTCAATCATAGTCTCAGGGTTAAATGGGTTTGGGTAATTTTGAAGTAGCATGTGTTCAGCTGGCATCATCTGATCATTGCTCAATGGATCATTAATAATAATATCTGATTCATATTCAACGGTAATTTGCCACTCACTATTAATATTAAGTAGCTCATCATCATCACAATAAGCGCCAAGCTCTCCTGTTATTGTCACTTCATGTGTACCAAAGGGGCTTTCAGTTAATATGTTTAGGTCAGTTTGTGTTATATCAAAACCATCTTGATACTCACTGCTTTCAGGCCAAACAACAAAATCCATCTGATTCCCATCAGCATCTTGTATTGTGAATGAATAAGGCCCATTAAAAGGGGTTATATCAAAGTAATCAATTATAGTACCAGTAGTTGTAACTTGAGTTTCATAGAGCGGGCACTCTTCAGCACTATCAGTACTTAAATCATATTGTCCATCACAAGTTAATGATTCACCCATATCCTCTCCACAATTATTGATAATTTCAGACATTGTAAATGGACCTGAAGTAGTAACCGTTATATTTACCTCATCTGTAGATTCATTAATCTCATCATCCCATACTGTAAGCCTAAATCCAATAATATCAATTTCATTCGGTGCCGTAAAAAATGTAATTGCATCTTCTTCATTATCTAGCACTACTGGCATCCCACTAATTTGAACCCATTCATAGGCAATTATTGAACCATTAGAATCAGAACTAGCACTGCCATCTAGCATTACAATATCTCCTGGAGAAACAGATTGATCAGGACCTGCATTTGCAACGGGGAACGTTGGATCTATATTTGATTGAATATCTATTTCGTATCCACAAGTAAGTTGAACATCGCCATTATAGAAACTTATAGCACCTAGGATACTAAGTTCTTCACCAACCATATCTTCATACTCAGTAAGTTCATTAGATGGTACCGCTGAATTCCAAAACATAGTTTGAATATCGGCACCCTGGGAAGTTGTTATTGTAAGAGCTGTAAATTCTGTTGATCCACTCTGGTAATACCAATAATCACTTAACGTCCCCGTAGCATTTCCCCATGTTCCATTCATGGTAAGTCCTTCGCTTCCTGTTAATATATGTGATTCTGGCAAATCACTACCAGTACCAAGGAGTGTAATCGTTGGTTCTATAATTTCCACATCATCATTATATTGAGTCACTGTTCCTGTGACTTCAATAGAATCACCTCGATTATAAATATGTTCTAATGGAGGGTCATTGTAAATTTGTATGCCTCTTCCAGATTCATCCTGAATATAAAATTTAGTCTTGCTTGGATAAAGGAGGCTATCTCCAATAGTAACAATCCCAATCACATTTACAATCTGGCCATCATAAGTTTCAAAATTTTCCTGGATATCATAAATATCTGTTTGAGTCAACATGTATGCAGTTATGTTTACCTCATCACTAGATATATTACCCCCATCGTCAGTAACCGAAAGTTCGAATACTAATTCTGTTGTTTCAGTAACATCTGGAAATGTAAAGGTAACCACTGCCTCTATATCAGTACTTAGAATAACATCAGGTCCGGATGATTGTTCCCATAAATAAGATGTAATCTCACCATCAGAATCAAAACTTGCGCTTCCATCTAATGTAACCAAATCTCCTGATTCTACAGATTGATCTGACCCCGCATTTGCAGTAGGTGCAAAATCTGCATCTGGGTCAAAAATTTGCCCTTCATTTATTGTTCCAGGTGAATTAGTCATAACACTCCATGGAGAATTGTCAATACCTAATCTCCCTATAGATAAGCCCTCTCCACCTTCCCAGTATTCATCATCTTCATTCGGTGTTGCTTCTTCCATTAAATTCCCTTGAGTGTCAGACATTGCCCCTGCATAAGAAACTGCATCTACTAATTCTCCGTTTATCCATAGCTCAATTCCATCTGGGTCACCATTTTGGATTGCATTAGTTGATGGAAATCCAGAGCTAAAATCTACATTTGGAATTGATGAAGTCCCAATAACATAAAATCCATAGCCTTGACTCTCATCATTTAATGTGACTGTCCCTAAATTATAAGAATCATATTCAGTATTATTATTTCCATTAATTAACACAAGGTTTACATTTGAATAGGAGCCTGCCTGACCAGATAATTCTACAAATTCACTTGCATCTGTCCCTGGTTGATCATAATCAATTTCATTTATAAAAAGTTGGGCGTTAAGTATAGCGCTTAACGATGTAAAAAGAAGTATCAATTTTCTCATTATTTTCTCCGTATTTATCCGTTTATTTGGGGAAATGTTATAAATGAACTTAAGGAATTTTTACAAATTCCTCAACGGATTAAATGGAGATTTCTATTCCAAAATAATGTGACAAACCAAGATTAGAATCTTGTAATGATAATATTGAATAAAGAAATTTATAATTCTTATTAATATTTATTTCTAATCCAGAAGAAAGAGTGGTTCTTGCCTGATATCCAGAATAACCAAAATTAATTGTAAGTATTTTAATTTTTTGAATAAGCCCAACATGTAATCCTCCATTATAAGTACTAGAATAATTATAATCTACCAGCAGCTCAGAGTTAATAGTTGGGTTATGATACGATATTCCCACAGAATAACTATTCGGGATTTCAGGACTATCATATGTTAAATTTTTTGCTAAAAATCCAATTCTAAAATTATCTGAAAATATTTTCTTCATACCTATATCAAAAGTTAGTGCATATAAATCTTCAGTGAATAACTGGCTATATTGGAAGTGAGATCCTATCCCAACTATAAAATTATTTATTTCAAACCCTTTGGATAATCCAAATGATAAATAATGAGAACCTATGATATCTAATGGACTGTTTGATGGTGTTTCATTATATACTTTAATATCATCTACGCCAATACTGTTGAATGATAATCTGAATTTATTTTTAGAATAAAAAAATGAGTTCCCTGAAAAATTTTGTATCCATTTATTTGTAGAAAAAGAAACAGCTGAATTATCATCAGATGAAATTGCAGGATTATTGTATATGGAGTTTTTGCTTGCGACTCCCGACCCTGATAACGATAAATCATTGGGTGAAGTAAATATATTTACTGCATCAAACCCAATTGCAAATAAATTAAAAGATATTATATGTATATATATATATATTCTCATTATAACTCAGCTGATATACTAATCAAATTACTGACACCTAATTCATTATTAAACATAATTGCATAATCTAAATTTATAATCGATTTATTAAAAGATTTGAATTTGATTCCAAGTCCACTTGTAACTTTAAATAAATCACTTACTGATTCATTGTTAATGATTGCCCACTGATTTTGTTTTAACCCAAATCTAATGATGTAAGTGTTAGAGTTAGTCACATTTATTTTAAACTCACTTCCAAAACTTGACCGATGAGATAAATACTTTTGATTAATATCAATTAATTCATGTTGAAATAATAATAATAACGACTCTCTTGGAGAGTATGAAATTCCAGATATCAATTGTGTTGGTATCTCAATACGACTGTTTTCCCACTTATAATAACCTGAAAGATTATTAATTTTAATCCCAATATTTAAATTTTCTATTGGAGAACTTAAAAAACCTAAGTCAAACGAAATGCCATCAGAAGAGAGCGTCTCACTATTTGATAAATTATATCTTTGAAATAATGTCTTCGTATTTATTCCAATTGATATATATTTACTAAAATTAATTCCAAATGATAGCATCGCATAAGAGTCATGATAGCCTAGATAATTAGTAAACTGTTCATTTGAATTTATTCCGATAATATCAGAAACACCTAAATGAACAATAGAAAGGCTGGCTCCAGCGTTTGGAGGTAAATCTCTTGAAATACTAAAAGCCTGCATACTTGTATTGTTACCTAATAAAAATAAAGAACTTCCAAATGCTAATCTCTTAGTTTTTGAAACAAATGATGGATTTGAGAATGCACTAAATCCTTCATTATATGCTGATACCATTGATCCAGATAAAGATATATCCCTTGCACTAACTCCAAGTCTTAAAACTGATCCGGAATATCCTCCTGCATAATCAGCAGATAATACTGAAAAATATAAAACCAAAATTATAAAGTTAATTACTTTCATTTTGAATTAATTACCATAATATTAAATAGATAATTATCTCCATTTTTATGATTGTACTTTGCAATATAAACACCATTTGAGACCCTGTCTCCAAAATCATTTTGTCCATTCCATCTTGTAATGCCATCCCCGCTTATTTTAGCAACTCTATCCATTGCTAAATCATATATTACAATATCTCCATTAATATTTAATTCTTCTCCACTGTAAACAAACGTAAGCTGATTGGTTTGTTCAAAGTTTAATGGATTTGGATAGGCGTAAAAAGATTCATTAATATTTCCATCAGATGATTCACAATCAAAAGTTTCGCCATTATACATGCAAACTCCTTGAGCTGTCGCTATAAAAATATTATCAAAAGATTCTAAATGTTCAGCATCAAGAACAGATTCAGTTGAAATGCTAGATGGTAGAATAAATGAATCCCATAAATTTTCAGCTTGATAATTTGAAGATATAAATAACCCCTGATCAGATGATACATATATATTTTCAGAACTTGAAGAAATATTATATGTTAATAAATTTTTATTATCAAGTTCACTAGGAACGTTCCATGTGGATCCACCATCATCTGTATAACTCGGGGGGCCTCCATAAATTAATTGTGACCCAGAATATTCTCTATCCCATGTGATTGCCCATAACCGATTAGTGTTCCCATTATCAAGAATTTGATTTTCAAATCCTATTATCCAATCATCATAAAATCCAAACTGAGAAGCTGTAAGATGTTGCCAATCAATACATTCATCTGAATAAACAATACCTTTATTAATTCCATTTGCAGTTCCAACCCAAAGAGTATCTTCTACCGAATAAACAGAAAAAACTTTATGATTATCAAATTCGTATCCACAATCTTGATTTTCAATATAATTTCCAATAGGATTAACTTGATAAGATGAAATATCAATTGAATTACAATCAAGACTATCTTGATGATCCATAGGTAGTGGGACAACCTGCCAGCTAGGAACATCAACAGTATAATTAAATCTTCGTAGAGAGCCTTCCCAACTTGCTGCGTAAATATAATCCCCTTGTATGCCTACTCCATATGATACATTCTGTATATCTGTTGTTACTGAAAAATTCAATATTGAATCTTGTTCCCCCCATGATATATAATCATACATCATACATGATTTTTGATTGCCTGCACAATCTTCACAATTAAGATCACATTGATTCTTGTTTTCGTATAATGAGCTCTCATCAAAACTATCCCAGGCACATGCCCACTTATTTGTATAGTTAGAATAATTTTGATAGCTACTATCTATTGGCTGTGGCATAAATCCCCAAGATTCTCCTCCATCCTTTGAATAGGAAATTCCTGTTCCTTTTGATTGGCTACCTACAGATGTTTCAACACTTATAACGCCAGATACAGCTATCACATTATTTTGTATTGAAAGCGCTGGGTTTCCACCTTCAGGTAGATTACTATCTATAAAATGACTATAGTTAAGATTTCCCTCATCGTTGTAGTAAGCAATATTTAAACCACTATTGGTTCCTATGATAATTGTTGAATCATTTAATATTTCTAAATCATAGACTCCGTTGCTTGACAATCCATCAGAAGTTTCTCTCAAAGTTTCGCTAGTATTACTATAAAAATCTATAGCATATGGAGAGTGCGAATACAAAAATGATAAAATAAATAAAATAATTTTTCTCATGGCTCTATCTCAACTATTATCTCTTCGGATAAATCTTGCAAACCACTATTGTCTGTAACTTGAAATTGAAATTTAACAGTACCAAAGTCACCACAGTATGGATAATCAGATGGATTGAATGATTGGAAAGTATAATACAAGAAGTTATCAGTGTTATTAGTAGAGCAATCATTAGAGTCTTCGCACTCTTCTAATGTTAATTCTTCACATGCCTTCTCCAAAATTAAATCATAATCTCCAGAACAACTTGAATTATATAAAAATGGTTGATCTGTTGTTATATACCCATTGTCAGTTATTATTCCGCTATAAACACATGATGAGTCAATATCATTTGGAGTAAAATTAGAAAATCCTTCTCGTTTAACATAATAAATAACATTTTGAATGTCACTAAATCCATTCTGATCAGAAATAAATAAATTAATTTCTAAAAACGTTGTATCTGTTTGAGATAAAATGTGAAGAGTCTCCATCGAAATAGACTCAATTACAGGTGCATAGCTAATATTTGAATCAACAATAGTGATATCTTCTGTGCAAGAATAAATAAAAATTGATATTATGATAAATAATTTAATTCTCATTTTTTTTACAATCGATGGCTATCCATTCATTTTTTGAAGTAATTTCTTCTATTACAAAGTTATTATTTGATAAATAATTTCTCATTTCCTCTTCATCTTCTTTTAATAATCCTGAAAAAATAAATCTAGCATCAGTTTTCTTTACATTTGTAATAATTTTTTTTATTATGTTCTTTTCAATATTTGCTAAAATTATATCAAAATTAAAATTCTTCCATTCTAAAACATCAATCCAAGCAATATTAATATTTTCACCGCAAGCATTCATATTTACATTAAATTTAAAATCATCTTTGCATTCTAAATCAAATTCTACTGAATGAATATTTTTATAACCCAATTTTTCTCCTGCAATACTTAGTATCCCACTTCCTGAACCAAGATCTAAAAGAGAAGTTAATTTTTTACTATATTCTACCAATGCCTGTATCATTAAATACGTTGTTTCATGATGTCCAGTACCAAATGACATCCCAGGTCTTATATAAATTTTATCTTTATGTGAGCCCTTATCGTAATCCCAATCGGGCAATATTTCAATCGTATTATTAATTTCTACTGGCGTAAAATATTTTTTCCACATTAAATGCCAATTTTCATTTTTGATAGTATCCCAACTTAAATGAAGATTATTATTAAAATTTAAATTATTAATTAACACATTAATTTTATTTTTTGAGTTCTTTGTTGTATAAACTTTGATTTTTTCATCTTCTTCTATGCTACCTAAAGCATAATCTTTTATATGAGCAAACAATATTTGTGCTTCGTCCATATCACCATCGATTTCTAAAACATCCCAGAATTCATTCATAATTATTTATCCTCATTATAAATTAAAGTTGAGATTACAGTGCCAACTGCTTCTAAACTTTCTTTAGAGCATTTATCTGGAGTATCTTGAGTTGTATGCCAATAGTTTTCTAAACTATTTGGATATTGGAAATCTATAATATCAATTGATGGAATTCCTGTATTTTTAAATAATACATAATGATCATCTATTATTTGTTGTCCCAAGGAATATTTGAACTGTGTATAGCCTAAATTATTTGCTAAAGACCATACTTTTCTAACAATATCTGGTGCGTATCTATATGAAAATCCTTCTATTAAAAATTCCTGCTGTTTATCCCCAACCATATCTAAACATACTGCATATTTAGGGAATGGTTTTTTTAGTTTTTCAGAAAAAGATTTAGCTCCTAATGCCCAAGTCTCAGAATCTCCATAGATCCCCATATCTTCACCATCTAAGAATAAAAGATCCACACCTATATTAACAGGAGGGTTTTGTGATAGCATTTCAGCTAGAGTCATTAAAATAGCAGTCCCACTAGCTCCATCGTTAGCTCCAATCACTGGATCAAATCTAGAATTAATATCATTATCTTTATCTGCGAATTCTCGCGTGTCCCAATGAGCAAGAAATAATATTCTATTAGATGACCGTGGATTAAATCGAACATGAAAATTAGTTATTTCTACATACCTATTACTAATTGGAGATAAAATTGAATCTTTATAAACTAAATTCATTTCAACTAATCTATCTAGAAATACTTTTAATGAATCAGCAAAATCATCATGACCTTTACTCCCTGGAAATCTTGGACCAAAACTACATTGATACTCTAAATGCTCCATAGCTCTTGAACCATCAAAATAGACAGCTTCTTGACTGTATGAAAAAGTAATTAATAATAAAAATATAATAATCAAAATTTTAACCCCTAATTTGAATGGTTAGATTAAATCCAAAATCTCTTTCTACTCTTTCTCCTGTATTAATATCATCAGATAATATATATTTAAAAAATATATTTCCACTGACCCACTGAGAAAACTGATAGCTCATTTTAGGAGTAAAACTCAACTTACTTGAGCTATCATCAAGACTTAATTCAGATATACTGCTGATTTGCTGATAACCTACTAATTTTCTTGAAAGATCAAAGTCTGCACTAAAGGAAAAACTTACTGTATTTTTTAAATCAAGATCTCTTAAAAATGGAAGGGGTATATACATCCCTGCTGTTCTACTATATTCAACTTTTCCCCAGAATTCAGTATTAATATCATGCTCAACAGAACTCCCTTCTGAAAAAATATCTAGCTTATATTTTGATCCTATTTCAAAATCAACAGGGTTTTTACCTTTAGACCTTGCTGTTAATTTCAATAGTGGTGAAAACAATAATGAATAATCAGTTTTTAATAATTCATTATTCTGGTATGTAGAATTTTTCTGTCCTTTTGCATTATGAGAAAATTTAAATGATTTAAACTTATCTTTTATAAAATCAATTTTTTCTAATCCTGACCATGTTAGCCCCCATGAAGGAAGGAATAAACCTTTATCTCCATATACTTCCCATGGAAAAGGATAATAACTTATAAGATTATTTGAAGAAGGAATTCCTGTTGACTGAATATTATCTGTATTATCTGATTTAAATTCTAAACCAGTCAATGAAATAGATGGAATCAAACTAACACTTGGTATTTTTATTTTATATGTATGATTATATGAATGAGAGAATGATCCTAGCTGTCCCTCTTCATTGCTATATAATATTGAATTTGGTGTGTCATTAATACCTAATCTAAAATAATAATCAATAAACTGATCAGCTAAAATATTACTATGATTATGTGTCTGAGATAGATCGTAATCAAATTGTATCTTAGAAAACTTGCTCATAATCCCATGAAATGAATTAAAAATAGATTTGATAAATGGATTTTCTATATCTTTAAAAATTGGTTCTTTTTGATTTTTA
This sequence comes from uncultured bacterium, assembly GCA_964532515.1. Taxonomy (GTDB): domain Bacteria; phylum Fidelibacterota; class Marinisomatia; order SCGC-AAA003-L08; family D37C17; genus TMED161. The sequence continues at coordinate 6,057 of CAZHKH010000006.1, read as the reverse complement.
TTATTAGAATTGGATCGTCTTCCCCTTCTGTTTGAAGATTGTTTTTTACTACTTCCAGAATCTGGTTTATAAAATATCTCAATAATTTCCTTTGGAACAATATCAAACTGTGTTTCAAAATTTGAAGTATTTTTAATTGTGCTTGTTTGCACCTCATCGCTAGGATTCCCTAAAGTCCATGTATACGATGGTTGATATTTGAATTGTGGTTTAAGCCAAAAAAATAATTCCGGAACATAGGTCCCTGAAAAACTTTGAGAAATATTTTCTATCAATCCTGGATTTAAATCCATAACCAAATCTTGTTTTTCTAATCCATCCATCTCCATCTCATGATAAAGATCGCTACCAACATTTATTGAATAATTAGTTTGTAAATTATCAAATACCTTATGATTAACTGTTAATTTCCTGTTCATATCTAAACTATATGTCTGAGTTGAATCAAGACCTTGTCTCATTATTTTCAGCTGATCGTGTTCAGAAATAGCCATGATTGTAGAAAATTTGTTGGGGGTGTAATAAATTTTAGTATCTTGAATTTTTTCCATAAGAGGTTTTGTGAAAAATTTAATTATTGGAGTGTTAGTAAAAATTTTATTAATAAAAGATGATTCTTTGAAAGGCATTGCATAATTATCACTTGAAAAATTATATTGATAATCAAAACCAAAGTCTTGATCCACTGATAAATCATTTAAAATTGTAACAGTTGAATTATCTCTATTGATTATTGAATAATTTAAAGAAACCTTATCTATTGTGTTTTTTATTAACCAATTTTTTGATCTAGTACTTTTGTTAAATGAAGTACTAAAACCAGTTGTTTTATTTAAACTCTTTATTTCATCAGGCGCATCAATAAATGAGCCTGTTAATACATCCGGTTGATAGGGATAATATTTAGGGGTACTATTTTGAGATGAGTAACTAAAATTAAATGGAATACTAATTCCCCAACTAGCAGGGAAAAATCTGCCAACTTTAAAAGATGATGAAAACGAAAATATTTCAGAAGTATTGCCCTCTCCTAATCTTTCTTGTAATCTATGAAAATCAGCCTCTTCAAATTTATATTGAGATTCAAAAACTGCTAAATCAGAAAAATTTACTTTCCCTAAAAATCTAAACGCCTGCCCTTCATCTTTTTTAACGCCTGTAAAACGTAATTCATTTAAATAGATTTGTCCATAAATTTCACTACCTGTTTCATTTGCAACTCCTACCATAATATGCTCAATCCTATTAATTGCTGGCTCACCCTTAATTATAAATTCGGAACAATTTCCACATAATGTTTCAATATTGTCTGTCCAGCTATATAAATCAAGCTCTTCATTGTAATTACTAGGTGGTGAGCTATAAAGTCCATCTTGATTTGTATCTTCAAAATTCTCTCCCAAATCATATTGATTGTTATTTTCAAGACCCTCTTCATTCGTATCACTAAAATCATCACCATTAGGATCAAATATCGTGGAATTTTCTTCCCAATACTCACTCCCAGGGCCACAAAGAACTATAAGTGAATCAATATCTGATGGAAAATTATTATAATTATAATCAATTATTCCAGAAGGGATATCATCCCAAACGGTAGTGAAT
>CAZHKH010000006.1:0-4442 GCA_964532515.1 uncultured bacterium | reverse complement strand
TTCTTCGCAATCAGAGCTTATATCAGAATTGATATCTGAACATGAATATATTGGATCATCTACTAACTGAATATAAATTTTTTCAAGAATACTAGCATATGCTTCATTGTCAATTATTTCACCTCCACATCCATCTTCAAACTTACTTTGCACACTATCAATTCCAAAATCAAAGAATGTATCAAAAGATTCAATATCTAATTTTTTCTTAGTTAATAAATCTATATCTATATCTATATGATTTTTTTCATCCCAGTCCTGATAAATAGGCTGCCTTAATTCATAATATTCATCTTCTTTTCCCAATCTAAAAATAAGATTTACTTTTTGAGTTGAATCTTCATTCCAAATATCGCCATAGGATGGTTGACCATTAATAAACATTTTTAATTTTTCATATGCAAAAAAGTTATCTTTATTGTCATTTGACATATATGTCAATACTTTTTTGATATTAATAGCATTGCCAGGTGAAATTCCACTGTCATCAAAATCCATAACTAGAGACTGTTCCTTAAGGGTAATCTGATTATATTCATCATATTCTCCTTCTACCCCTTCTGGTGATGTATAATCTGAATTTTCATCGCTATTTATTACACTAATAGAAAATTCAGGATTAATCTGATATGCCTCTACATAATCAAGACTATCAATGCTCGTTTCACCAATTTCTTCCCATTGACTACCAACTATTTCTATTTTTGCAATTCCTAATAAATTTTGTCCCTCACCCTGAATCCAAAGACGCATCATTCGAACATCACTCCAATCCACATTGCTAGATTCTTGAGGAAGAATTCGATTAAAGTCAGATAAATTTATTCTAAATAATTTCCACCCCGTTGAATCTCCATTTGAATGCTGAGTGAAATCTGAAGGAGTATCAATTAATGGTTTTATCCTATATGTAAAATAGTCATTATTGAAATCTTGGAGATAATCTCCATCTAAATCTTCTGTGTCAGGATAAACATAACCTTGAACATCACCATTTCCTTCTGAGCCATTTATATTTTTATAGTTATCAGTACCCTCGTTATATGAAAAATTATCCTGATTTGGATCTATGTGACTTCCATCAGAATCTATATCTAATTGATTGCAAAGTAGATGATTTATATTAAGATCAGGAAGAATCTGAGTATAATATCCTAAACTATCTGTATAATAATTATTTACACTATCACAAATACTCGTGAATGTTCCTTCAGATGCAGATAAGCATCCTCCCTTTCCATTTTCATATAAATCTGTGCAACCATCATAGCCTACATCTTCTCCATCATCCAAAATATTATTACCTATATTTCCGAATATGGCCTGATCTTCAGAGTTTAGAATATTATCATTGTTCATATCTTCACTAATATATCCAATGTCTATATTTAGCTGCATAGATGAATCTTGAATCTCATCTGTATATAACCAAATATCAAGATATTTACTTCTCTCTTGATTGTAATCACTTGGATATAATGCTGTACTAATTCCAGCCCAGCTATCAGAGCTCCAATTTTCTTCAGTTCCCATCCATAATGTTTTTGTTGTTGTGTTTTGAGCTCTATTTGAAGTTTGTATGTTTGGCCAAATTGAAGAGGTCAACCAATCATCATATGGGTTGTACCAATAAAGAAAATTTCTATTAATTATATTAATAGGCCAACCTTCTTCATCTGCTGCCATCCCTTCATTTCCTATATTAAATCCATCATTTGAAGTTCCTGTATTTAATGGTTGCAATGGAACTGAACTTTGCTTCCATTTATTTTGAAGGATGCTAGGAGCAGATGTTCGTTTTGATGCCTCAAAGTCATCTAAAAAGGCTTGACCAAGAGGATTTGGATTTGGATATACCTTTGCAAATTCTGCTTCAATATGAACTGAAGATTTTTTATCAGCTTCAATGAGTGGAATCATATCTGTTATTTTTGTTAAAAAGTCAATATCCTTGTCAAATTTTCCACCTATATTCCATAAAAAATTTCTCATTGGCTCATATCCCACCTCAACCTTTGAATCAACAATAGATTGATTGTAATAGTATGCTCCTCCACTCAAATAATCATTATCTGAAAAATCTAATTTCATATGAATTCCAGCAAGTAATTTTTGATCAAAAGAAACCAGCTCATTCTCTTCATAACTAATTTCAATATTAGCGGTAGGGTCTAATGCCATGGGATTTATAATATTTAAAGTACCAGAAAAATAATCAATAGTATAGTCAACACCCTTCGTTAATTTTGTCCCATTTAATCTAACTTCCTCACTACCCTCAACAATCATAAAACCTAAACTATATGTTGAACTTCTCTGTGATTTTGAATGCTTAACCCTTAATTGAAATTTATGCTCACTCATTATCTGAGTAGAACCAAGTAATTCATAATACATTGCTGGACCATCATCATCTCCATCTGAAAAATTATTATTATTATCATTTAATTCTGGCAAGTATTCTTCTAAATCATCATAAAATACTGAATCGCTATTATCCCAGTATGTCCCCCAGAATGATAATGAATCTCCAATAATGGGATCTCCTTGAGTATTTATTCTTCCATTAGGATCAAATGAAAAAGGAAGATAGGTAGGGAAAAATAATTCACCTTTATATGTATTTAGTATATTAGAATTGATATAATCAATTTTTCCATCGGAACCTTTGTTTCCATTCTGATCAAATCGATCTAATCCAAATATTTTTATAAAGGAAGCATTAGAAATTTCACTATGGGTTTGCTCTTCTAAATTTCCTCCAATATATATAATATCAAATTCCATTCCATCTAAAGAAATATCAGAGGAACCCATGCTATAGACATTTTTAAACATTAAATCCCAAGTTGGAGAGCTAGAATCAGAAACTTTATTTGTTGCCTTTATTAACTTTAGTGTAATACTACAATCTTCTGTTTCGCAGTCACTTTTTAATGTTGTACCATTATCTAATATTAGATCAGATGTTATTGAATTATCCATTTGATTAAAATATGAAATGACCTCTTGTATTGCAGGGTCGTCATCACCTTCAAATTCTACATATTCATATCCACCAGTTCCATCACTAGATAACACATATTTACCAATTTTATATGAAATTCCTATTATATCTTCACTCTTTATATTATTAAATCGAATTGTTCCTAATAATCTATCTATTTCATAATCACCAATTTCTGAATCATTTGGGAGATCTTCCTGCAATTTAACCCAAGTCGCTAATTCATAATCTGTATTTGAATTATGTGAGATTGGATTAACTCTTGCCGTACCCTCAACCTTATCTCCTTGGATTGTTTCATTATGAGGATCAATCATTTTCCAAATTTCATGCTCTATTATTGTATAGTATGGAATAAAAGTATGTTTATTAAGTGAATCTAAGGGGTAATATTCAGTCTTAAAATATTCATCAATAAAATAATACCTATCTTTAATAAAATTATATGCATTAATATAATTTCCTTCTGATGATTCAAGTGAAGATGATTTTGTTGATTTTTTCACTTGCTCCCTTGAAATAATTGATTGAATTGCAAGTGGGCCTAGCTGTTGCACCATTTTAATACCAAATAAACCCTCACTGCTACCGCTTCCAACATTTACAAGCTGAGAAGAAGGTAGCTGCAACCCAATATTTCCAGCTTCAACTTTCTTTAATATATCATTCTTCTTTCCCTGATATGTAATATTAAGATCATTTTCAAAAGAAAAATCTGCTTCTGAGTCTTGATGTGCCTTTATACTTACTCTATCTCCAATTGTACCTTCAATATTAAATCTTTGGGTTTGTTCAATATCTAAATCCCAACTCTTATTCTGTTTTTTATTAATGCCTACCAGCTCTTTATCTTCAAAAATTATCTGGCCGCTAATATTTATATTTCCATCTATCTTTAATGCAACTTCACTTCCACCTATCTCCTTGCTAACAAGCGTAATTGCCCTACCAGCTCCTGAGTCCATATCACGCATCTTTGTTATTGATTTAATGATTTTTTCTCTAAAAATATAATACATGTTTTTTTCTAAATAATAATCTCTATAATCATCAATGCTCATAACTAAAGGAGTAGCTAAATCATAATAATCTGTAATTTCTTCAGATTTTTTAGGTCTATACCTTATGGAATGGATAAAAACTCCATCTATTAGACTAAGTTCTTTAATCTCTTTTATTGTTGTCACTTTATTATAAAATTTGAAATGATGATGATTCCAGGTTTCATCAATAGAATAAAAAACTAATGATTGTGGTCTTTCATCAGCCAGTGTTATCATATCGGGTAGAAAAGAATGGTGTTTAGTCGCATGCTTAAATAAGATGTAAGAATCCTGATCGGCATTCAGTATGCAGAGAAATAAGAATACAACAAACACACTCCCTCTATCGCGTAAAGGTTTTATTATATTATGTAATAGCGACACAATTGTAA
>CAZHKH010000005.1:28565-37427 GCA_964532515.1 uncultured bacterium | reverse complement strand
ACTGTGAAGATCAGTTCTATGGATGCGACTTGAGTTGCTATGAGAATGATGGTGGCGACTGTGGTGACAGCGGTGATGATGGAGGTGACTTTGAATGCTCTGACCTAGGGTACGAAGATTGTATGTACTATGATTCCTGTGAGTGGATTTCCTCGGATAACAGTCCAGAGGGAGGCGAGTGTGTAGATGCAGGCGCTGGAGATGATGGTGGAGATGAAGGGTGCGATGACTCTCAGGTAGAGGATTGCTCTGGTGATGGTGACTGCTGCCCTGCAAGCTGGATTGGTGATGGCTATGGAGATTGTGAAGATCAGGCATGGGGCTGCGATTTAAGTTGCTATGATAATGATGGTGGCGACTGTGAAGAGAGTAGCGATGACGGTGGCGACGATGAAGTTCAAGTTGCACTTATCCTTGGCGATGGAATGGCAATTCCAGGTGGAGATACACAAATTTCTTTATCTTTAGAATCAATTCAGCCGGTGGCTGGAGTTCAGTTTACATTAAGCTCAAGCCCAGGAGGTATGGCGAGTGTATATGACCTTTCATTCATTTTATCTGACGATTGCTTTGAGGCTGATTTTAGCAATACAGCAGATGGACAGACAATTGGATTGATTTACAGTTTATCTGGATGCTTGATTGAGCCTTCAGATGAGAGTGTTGAAATTGCAACACTGTCACTTGAGGTGAGTCCAAACGCTGAGTGGGGATCTGCCATTGAACTTTACTTTGAAGAGACAATAGTAGCGGGAGATGGGGGTGTTGAGCTAAACTCCTCAAGCTACGGTGGTGTTATTGCTATTGGAATGGTCGGAGATGTGAATCATGATGGAAACGTCGATGTTATCGATGCCGTGTCTATGATTAATTTTATCCTTCAGGTAGAGGAGCCAATAGAGTCTCAAATATGGGCTGCGGACATTAATGAGGATGGAACGCTTAATATCCTTGATGTAGTGCTGCTAGTTGATATGATTCTTGGAGACTAAAGCGCTTTTCATATAAAAGAAATAGAAAAAAGGGCTCTACTTGTAGAGCCCTTTTTAGTTAGATAACTATATTATTTTATTGATAGTTATAGTTTTTATATAAAGTAAAACTTAACACTCAACCACATTGACAGCTAGTCCTCCTTTTGCTGTCTCTTTGTAGATTGATTGCATATCTTTCCCAGTGTCCATCATCGTCTTAATCACCTGGTCAAGAGTCACCTTTTGAGTGCCTTTTCCAAGCATGGATAGCCTTGCGGCGTTGATTGACTTTACCGCGCCCATTGCATTTCTTTCAATACAGGGTATTTGGACCAGCCCTTTGATTGGATCGCAGGTGAGTCCAAGATTGTGCTCCATTGCGATCTCAGCGGCACTCTCAACTTCTTTATTACTTCCTCCAAGAGCACTAACCAGGCCGCCCGCAGCCATTGAGCAGGCAACTCCGACCTCTCCCTGGCAGCCCACTTCTGCTCCTGATATAGAGGCGTTCTTCTTATATAGGATTCCGATACTGCCGGCAGTGAGTAGAAATCGAATAATCCCCTCTTTATTAGAATTCCTTGTAAATTCAAGATAGTATCGTATCACAGCGGGAATGATTCCAGCAGCTCCATTTGTAGGAGCGGTTACAAGTTTTCCACCAGAAGCATTTTCCTCATTTACAGCCATAGCATAGACATCCACAAAGTCCATCGCTTTAAGAGGGTCTCGCTTTCTGCTTTTGGTAAGCATTTTATATATTTTTGATGCCCTTCTTTTGACATTGAGTCCACCCTCTAAAATTCCTTCAGTATTAAGGCCACTGTCTATGCACTCATCCATCACGCTCCAAACAGATAAAATTTTCTTTCTAAGCTCAGCTTTCGGGATATTAGCAAGTTCATTCTGGAGGGTCAGCTCATGGATGCTGAGCTTTGATTTTTTACATAGCTCTAGAAGCTCGTCGCAGCTATCAAATTCATAAGGAGATTCCTGGGGAAGAGCAAAGCGCTTTCGCTCCCCTTTTACTCGTATAAATCCACCGCCTATAGAGTGATACGTTTTGTTTAGTATTTTTTCAGATCCCTTAAATGCAATAATCTCAAGGGTGTTGCTGTGTCCTGCTGGCGCTGTTTTAGTATCAAATAGAATATCTTTTTCAATATCAAATGGAATACTCACACTATCTGCAATATTGATTGATTTTTTCTTTTTTACTCTGGATACTATTTTTTTTATTTCCTTGGTTGAAATTGATTCGGGAGAAAATCCTTCTAGGCCCAGTACAATGCCCTTCTCAGATCCGTGTGCCTTTCCGGTGTAGGCCAGAGACCCATAGAGCTTTGCCTGAACTCGATCAACTTCATTTTTGTGAGACAGAAGGTCTCTGAAGTGCTTCGCCGCGATCATTGGGCCCATTGTGTGGGAGCTTGATGGACCGACACTGACCTTAAAAATATCAAATATACTGTACATAATTTACCTTAGTTTATCCAGCTTTGGTTTTATCACAAACATGCAGTATGGCGCTGTTTTGTTGTTTTTATAGTAGTTCTGGTGATAGTCCTCAGCCAGATGGTAGTTCTCAAGCTTAGTAACCTCCGTTACAATTGGACTATCGTAGGCTCCTTCTTTGTTTAATCGGTCAATCACATTCATAGCGACCGTTTTTTGGCTCTCATTATGATAGAAAATTCCAGAGCGATACTGACTACCCACATCCGCACCTTGTCTATCCAGAGTGGTGGGATCATGCGTTTTAAAAAAATATTCTAGTATTTGCTCAAATGAAATAATAGATGGGTCGAAAGAGACTTGAGCCACCTCCACATACCCAGAATTCCCTGCGCATACAGTCTCATAGCTTGGGTCTGATGACTCGCCATTAGAGTACCCAACCTGGACTTCGCCAACTCCAGAGATTGAGGAGAATACCGCCTCCACACACCAAAAGCATCCCGCGCCAAGTGTCGCCATTTCAGTCATTTTATATTATATTCAGTTTAATCATAACCATTTAAATTAATAGTTATATACAAAAGAATCAAAATTATATATGATAATAAGTAATAATGTCATTAAATTAAATAGTCTATTTATAGACAATAAATAAGTCAATATGGCAGATTTTAAACTAAAATCAGATTTTTTACCAGCTGGAGACCAGCCCCAGGCAATATCCTCGTTGACGCAGGGAATAAGATCAGAGACAAAAGAGCAAGTTCTCCTTGGAATAACCGGATCGGGAAAAACATTTACCATGGCCAACGTTATTCAAGAAGTTCAGAAGCCAACGCTCATACTCTCTCACAATAAAACCCTGGCGGCGCAGCTCTATGGTGAGTTTAAGACTCTCTTTCCAAATAACGCAGTTGAGTTTTTCATCTCGTACTATGATTACTACCAGCCAGAGGCCTATCTACCTGTAACAGATACATTTATTGAAAAAGATTCTTCTGTCAATGAAGAGATTGACAGGCTTCGATTAAAAGCAACTACATCACTAATGTCAAGAGATGATGTGATTATTGTTGCCAGCGTCAGCAGCATATACGGAATCGGCTCACCTGATAGCTATAAAAATATGCTGGTAGAGGTGAAGCTTGGGCAGAAGGTAGATCTAAACTCTTTTTTTAAGGAGCTAATTAGTATTCATTATAATCGAAATGACATGGTTCTAGAGCCCGGAATTTTTAGAAGCAGGGGAGATACAATAGAAATTTTTCCAATGTACGAGCACGATGCCATTCGAATAGAAATGTTTGATGATGAGATTGATAAGATTAGCGTGTTTGATCCAATGACAATGAAAATCAAGCAAGAGCTTGACCGATACTACGTGTATCCAGCCAAACATTTTGTCACTAGCAGAGAAAATATAAATAGGGCAATAGAGGATATAAGGAAGGAACTTCACCCTCGACTTGATGAGCTTCGAAAAACCAATAAGCTGCTTGAAGCCCAGCGATTAGAACAAAGAACTCTGTTTGACATTGAAATGATGATGGAGCTTGGATACTGCTCTGGAATTGAGAATTACTCAAGGCATATCGATGGAAGGGAAAAAGGGGAGAGACCCTTTACGCTTATGGACTACTTCCCTGAAGATTTTTTATTCTTTATTGATGAGTCACACGTATCTATTCCACAAGTCAAAGCGATGTACAATGGTGATAGATCGAGGAAAGAGTCTCTGGTGGAGTATGGGTTCAGGTTGCCCTCTGCACTTGATAACAGACCGCTACAGTTTGAAGAGTTTAATAAAATTATAAATCAGGTAGTCTACGTATCTGCAACTCCAGCAGAATATGAACTAGAGCGAACAAAAGGAGAGTTTGTTGAGCAGATTATCAGGCCCACAGGGCTACTTGATCCACAGATCTCTGTGGTTCCTACAGAGGGCCAGATTGACTATCTCATAGAGCAGATTAAAAAGGTCATAAAGAACAAAGAGAGAATCCTTGTTACTACGCTAACAAAACGAATGGCAGAAGATCTGACCGACTACTTAAAGGGAGTTGGTATTCGAGCTGAGTATATGCACAGCGAAATTGATACTATTCAAAGAGTTAATATTATTCGATCACTTAGAGTAGGTGACTTTGATGTGCTGGTTGGCATCAACCTTCTTCGAGAGGGCCTTGACCTGCCTGAGGTTTCACTTATTGCCGTTCTGGATGCAGATAAGCAAGGATTTTTAAGATCTAAATCTTCACTTATGCAGGTGGCTGGAAGAGCAGCCAGAAATATTAATGGAAGGGTGATCCTGTTTGGAGATCAGATGACCGAAGCGATGCAGCATCTGATTGATGAGACCGATCGAAGACGAAGCATTCAAAATAAATACAACGATAAAAACAATATTGTCCCAAAGACAATACTCAAAACAATTGATCAAATTTCCCTGTCAACATCAGTTGCAGATGAAAGAGAAGATGAAATGATGAAGGCGATTGACTCAGAGGATGTTAATATTAATTTTGAGAATTTAGATAAGATTGAGATGGATGACGTGCTTCAGACATTAGAGAAAAAAATGAAAAGAGCAGCGAAGGAAATGAAATTTGAAGTAGCTGCAATTTATAGAGATAAAATAGATGAAATTAAGCAAGGAGTGAAATAAGAATGTCCAAAAAGAGAGTACTGGTAATTGGTTCAGGTGGAAGGGAGTACACCTTCGCATGGAAGCTATATCAAGATCAAGAGGTTGAACAGGTATTCTGTGCTCCAGGGAATGGAGGAACAGAGAAGTTCTCAACAAATTTAGATTTAGATATTAAAAATCATCAGGAAGTACTGAATGCAATAGAGAATCATAAGATTGATCTAACACTAATTGGCCCAGAAGGTCCATTGGCAGATGGCATCGTTGATTTTTTAACACAGAACAACGTAAAGGTCTTTGGGCCGGATCAATATGCATCACAACTTGAAAGTAGTAAGCTGTTTGCAAGAGATGTGATGAGTGAATATAATGTTCCACAGCCAAAATACAGGCGCTGCAACTCTAGACAAGAGGTAGTGGACGTCAAAAATAACTGGGGGCTTCCACTAGTGGTTAAGGCTGATGGGCTTGCGGCTGGGAAGGGCGTTGTGATATGCAATGACTCTAGTTCATTTGAAGAGGCGTTGGAAATAATGTTTGACAGCCCAAAGTTTGGAAGTGCATCAACCAGCGTATCTGTTGAAGAGTGTTTATTGGGAGAGGAGCTTTCAATTTTTGCAGTTTGTGATGGGAGTAGCTATCGAATACTAAACACTGCCCAGGACCATAAACGTGCATTTGATCAGGATGAAGGCCCAAACACAGGTGGAATGGGCGCATATTCGCCCACACCCCTATCTACAAATCAAATTATTGCAAAAACAGAAAACCAGATTATTCAGCCTATTCTACATGCGATGAAGGATAGGGGACATCCGTACAAAGGGTTTTTATATGTAGGAATTATGATTGTTGAGAACAATCCATTTGTAATTGAATTTAATGTGAGGATGGGGGACCCTGAGACGCAGGTTGTTATCCCTCTTCTTGAATCTTCTTTTTATCAATTGCTCGATGATTGCCTTAGTGGTCAGCTTGATAAAACAAATTTACAGATATCCCCTCAAACAGCTGTCACCGTTGTGCTAGCTGCTGATGGATACCCTGAAAGCTATGAAAAGGGGATGGCAATAAACGGAGTCAATGAATCTAATGAAAACCAAGTGTTCCACGCTGGAACCAAGCTAATTAATGGAGACCTAGTAACAAGCGGAGGAAGGGTCTTGAATGTTGTTGGCTTTGGAGAAGATTTAGAATCGGCAATTGAGGAAGCATATGAACTGGTCAATCAGATTGAGTTTGAAGGCAAATTCTTTCGCACAGATATTGGCAAAAAAGGTTTAAGTTATAAGCGAGGTAAAAATCTATGATTATTGATATAGAAAAGATAAAAAAATCAGTCAACATAATCGGATCATCAGATAAGATGAATGAAATGCTTTTTATGGTTGGGCAAGTTGCCAACACTGATATTTCTGTGCTTGTAACCGGAGCCTCCGGTGCAGGTAAAGAGATGGTTGCAAAAGCCATACACAAAAACAGCAAAAGAAAGCATGAAAAATTAATTACGGTAAATTGCGCAGCAATACCAAGTGGGATCATAGAAAGTGAGCTTTTTGGTCACAAAAAAGGATCTTTCACAGGCGCCACAGAATCAAGGAAAGGGTACTTTGAGGCTGCTGATAAAGGAACAATTTTTCTAGATGAGATAGGAGAGCTTCCTCTTGAAATTCAGGCAAAGTTACTGAGAGTCATAGAGCAGGGTGAGTTTATTAGAGTGGGAGATACAAAGTCTGAGAGGGTTGACACTCGAATAATTGCGGCAACCAATAGAGATCTCTCCAAGGAAGTCGGAAATAATAATTTTAGAAAGGATCTCTATTTTAGATTAAAAACAGTCTGTATAGAGGTGCCTTCACTCAGTGATCATCCTGAGGACATATCAGATTTTGTAGATAGGTTTGGGCTTGAGTTTACTGCTAAGAATGATATTCCCTATAAAGGCTTTGATAAAGATTCAATAGAGATAATGAAAAGCTATAATTGGCCTGGGAATGTACGTGAACTGAAGAATGTGGTTGAGAGTCTGCTGGTTATGAATAAAGGAGAAAGGATTACCGCAGAAATTGTTCAAAAGAAGCTGAGTATGGAAACGTTTAATACAAACGCAAATCTTCCGGTCCACATCGATATGGAATCAGATAGAGTTGAGCGTGAACTTATTTTAAAGCAGCTTCTCTTTCTAAGACAGGATATTAATGAAATTAAGCAGATTTTATCAAGCGACAATCCGAGCAGCACAAATTCAACGGCTCCGGCAAATCCAGCTCTATTTCTTCCATCACCAACTTCACCAGAGATCTCTAGTGATAAGCATGGGGGTCGCGAGAGCGTTGAAGATGCAGCTATCTACGCATTGAATGAAGATACTATAGGCGAGATAAGTCTTGAGGAGATAGAGCATGAAATGATCAAAAGATGTCTAGAGAAGTTTAATGGGAACAGAAGAAAAACAGCTGAGGCCCTGAATATTTCAGAAAGAACTCTTTATAGGAAAATAAAAGAATATGAAATTTAAATATATACTTACACTTTTTATATTTATCCTCATTGGATGCTCATTCTATTCTTTCAAAGGATCTATACCAGCTCACATTAAATCTGTGCATGTGTCTCCAATCAAGAATAATACAATTGAGTCTTCGGCATCTGATATTATTAAAACTGAGCTTCAAAAAGCTTTTATTAACGAAAATATTTTAAAACTTTTGCCTGTGGAAAACTCAGATAGTCGCCTAGACTTGACGGTGACATCTTTTACAGATAAGCCATACTCCTACAATGTTGAAGATATTAGCACAACTGGCTATGAAGTGGTGGATCTCTACAGAGTAGATATCAAGGCAAAAGTTAAGTGGCATGATTTAAAAAATGATATTGTACTATTTGATCAAAATTTTTCGGGGTGGGCATCGTACGACCCTCAAAATGATATTGGATCAGATGGGATAGACAATGATAATGATAGCTTTATAGATGATAAAGATGATGATGAATTTGGAGCTCCAAGAGAAAGCGCAATCAAAATTGCATCTAGGCAGATTACTGAATCAATTATCAGTAATATTATTTCAACATGGTAGTTAGGAGATAAAAATGGAAAAAGTGTTTACTCATGATATTAAGCAGCATATAAACAAGGAAGTAACTCTCAAGGGTTGGGTCTATAGCTTTAGAAGAAGCGGGAAAATAGGCTTTTTAACCTTTAGAGATGGATTTGGTTTGCTGCAGTGCATCGTTGCAAAAAATGATATTGGAGATGAAAAATTTGAACTGGTTAAAAAACTTACTCAGGAGTCCTCTATAATTATTACGGGAAAGGTGGTTGAGAACGATAGAGCTCTAGGAGGGTATGAGGTGGTTGCTAATGATATTGAGATTGTGCATTTAAGCAAGGACTATCCCATAACACCAAAGGAGCATGGAACAGATTTTCTTATGAACAATCGACATCTTTGGCTCCGATCTAAAAAACAGCATGCAATTCTTAAAGTTCGTCATCAAATTATAAAGGCCATACGAGATTTTTTTGATTCAAATGATTTTACTTTGGTAGATAGTCCAATTTTCACTCCAAATGCAGCAGAAGGGACATCTACCTTGTTTGGCACTGACTACTTTGGAAAAACAGCCTATTTAGCTCAAACTGGGCAGCTTTATGGCGAAGCATCAGCCATGGCATTCGGCCGTCACTACAATTTTGGACCGTGCTTTAGAGCAGAGAAAAGTAAAACAAGAAGACATTTAACAGAGTTTTGGATGGTTGAGCCTGAGATAGCTTAC
>CAZHKH010000005.1:7593-28555 GCA_964532515.1 uncultured bacterium | reverse complement strand
TATTCATGTTCTTGAGAACTGCATGGATCACCTGCTTGTTTTAGAGAGAGATGTTGATATACTTAAGAAAATTAAAGCCCCATTCCCTCGATTAAGCTATACCGAGTGCGTAGAAACGTTGCAGAAAGATGGCTTTGAGATAGAGTGGGGAGATGATTTTGGTTCTCCAGAAGAAACTCACATTGCAGAGAAATATGATAGTCCTGTAATTATTCATCGATTTCCATCAAAAATTAAGGCTTTTTATATGAAAAGAGATCCAGAGAATGAAAAAGTTGTGCTGGGTATGGACATTTTAGCTCCTGAGGGGTACGGTGAAATTGTCGGAGGATCTGAGAGAGAAACAGATATCAATATTTTATTAGATAGAATCAATGAAGAGGGGCTAAACAAAGAAGACTACGAATGGTTTTTGGATTTAAGAAGATTTGGATCTGTTCCTCACTCTGGGTTTGGAATGGGACTTGAAAGGGTGGTTGCGTGGTTGTGTGGACTAACCCACATAAGAGAAACCACTCCATTTGCAAGGACAATGGGACGGCTTCACCCGTAATCATGAAAATTCGTCTGGCGCAAATTAATCCAACTGTAGGAGATCTTAAAGGAAACACAGATTTAATTATAAATACAATTAGATCATCATCAGAATATGATATTATTGTTTTCCCAGAGCTATCTCTTACTGGATACCCGCCACAGGATTTACTTTTAGATTCAAATTTTATCGATGAAACAAAGCAGAAGCTGGATTTAATTAGGGAAACTATAGAAAATCAGGTTGTGATTATTGGCTATCCAAGACAGAGAAAGGGAAGGCTTTTTAATTCTGCAGCTGTTATCAGCAAAGGTGATATCGTTGGACACCATGACAAGATACTCCTGCCTACCTACGATGTATTTGATGAGAAAAGATATTTTTATCCATCTGACAGCATCAGTCCGATTAAAGTACAAATAGGCGAATCCTCTATTAGCATGGGGATTCAGATATGCGAAGACCTGTGGGATGATGACTATGAGGATAACATCACAGAGACTTTAGTGGAAAAAGGCGCAGAGATGATTATTAACATATCCGCCTCTCCATATCGAAAAAAAATAATAGATAAAAGACTTAAATTATGTATAGATAGGTCACATCACTTAAAGTATTACTTTATATATTGCAACCTCGTGGGGGCTCAAGATGAATTGGTATTTGATGGTCGCTCATTTATAGTGAATTCAGGTGGCGATCTAGAGTGCATGGGCAGTGCATTTGAAAGCGATATGATTGATTTTGATAGCGATAAATCTATTTCTTTTAATAAAAAGAGCATAGATGAATCAGAAGAGCTATTTATGGCACTTTCTCTGGGGGTGAGGGATTACTTCAGAAAATCAAAATTTTCAAAAGCAGTTATTGGTCTTAGTGGCGGTATAGACTCATCATTAACTGCCGCTATAGCGGCAAATGCGATTGGTCCGGATAATGTCATTGGTATATCAATGCCATCAGATTTTTCCTCAGAGCACAGCAAAAATGATGCTCTCTCGCTTGCACATAATCTTGGTATCAAATTTGAAACAATCCCAATTCATAATATTTTTACAGGGTTACTAAAAGAGATGGATAGTTTTTTTACTGGAACAGAACCAGGCCTAGCTGAAGAAAATCTACAGGCAAGAATCCGTGGAAATATTTTAATGTCGATTGCAAATAAAATAAATGCTCTTGTGCTAAATACTGGGAATAAAACGGAGCTTGCACTAGGATATTGTACAATGTATGGTGATATGTGTGGCGCGCTAGGGGTGATAAGTGATATAAATAAAAAAGAAGTTTACCAGATATCTAGATGGATAAACGATTCAGGACACGATCCTGTAATTCCTCAGAGCTCAATAGACAAAGCACCATCTGCTGAATTGAAAGAAAATCAATATGATCCATTTGACTATGATTTAGTAAGTCCAATTGTTGATCATATAATCAATGATATGCTTGATCAGAACGCGCTCTGCGATAAAGGCTACGATTTACAACTAGTGAAAGATATTCAGAAAAAAATTCATCAATCAGAGTACAAAAGGCGACAAGCTCCACCAGGAATAAAAGTATCAGAAAAAGCATTTGGCCTTGGAAGAAGGTATCCAATTATTAACAGATATGGAAAATAAAATGAAAAAAGTAGTTATTCACATTCAATCTCCAGATCAAAAGGGCATCATCTCAACCTATACGGATACACTCTCATCATTAAATATGAATATTATTAAGCTTGAACAGCATGTAGAGTCAGATGATCAACTATTTTTCATGAGAATTGAGGCTGAGATTCTAGATGGGAAGCTATCATATCAATCACTTGAAGAAGCTCTTTCTAAGACTGATAAAAAAATTAGTGGAATCTCAAAAGTTTTTAATAAAGGAAATAAACAGAACCTTGCGATTCTTGTAACCAAAGAATCACTTCCTTTATATGATATCATGATTAAAAATCAGACAGAAGAGATTAATTCTA
This sequence comes from uncultured bacterium, assembly GCA_964532515.1. Classification (GTDB taxonomy): domain Bacteria; phylum Fidelibacterota; class Marinisomatia; order SCGC-AAA003-L08; family D37C17; genus TMED161. The sequence continues at coordinate 26,051 of CAZHKH010000005.1, read as the reverse complement.
ATATAAAACTCATTATCAGCAACCATAAAACACTGGAGTCTGTTTCCACTCAATTTGATGTTGATTTTATGTATTTAGATGTTAACAATAAAACTGCGGCAGATAGGCTGCTAATGAAAGCATTGGATGAGCACAATATCAGTCTTGTTGTTTTAGCTAGATACATGCAGATTATACCTGAGCAGATTGTAAAAAAGTTTGAAGGTAGAATGATTAATATTCATCATGGGTTTTTACCTGCATTTAAAGGGGAGAAACCATATCATAAGGCGTGGAAAAGAGGAGTTAAAATTATTGGCGCAACAGCTCACTATGTGACAAATGAGCTAGATGAAGGGCCAATCATCTCACAGGATGTTACTCATGTAGACCACCACCACTCTATAAAAGAGTTAATCAATTCTGGAAGAAATCTTGAACGAAATGTGCTAGTCGATGCAATTAAAGCACATTTAGAGTACAGGGTGATGATCCATGGAAAAAGGACGATAGTATTTAGTAAATGAAAACAAATAAGAAACTATTTATTATAGATGGGATGGCATTGATTTATCGTTCTCATTTTGCGATGATAAAGAATCCGCTCACAACAAAAAATGGTCAGCATACATCTGCTGTCTATGGTCTAGCAAATTCAATATTTAAAATAATAAAAGATGAAAATCCAGATTATCTAGCAATCGCAATGGATTGCAGGGAACCCACATTTCGTCATAAGATGTATGATTTATATAAAGCTAACAGAGAGGCAATGCCAGAAGAGCTGGTAAGTCAATTGGCATTGATAGATGAGATGCTTGATGGGATGAATATTCCTGTTATTCGCAAGCCTGGCTACGAAGCGGATGATATTATGGGGACAATAGGAAATCAGGCCGCAGATAAGGGAATAAATACATATCTAGTATCAGGAGATAAAGATTTAATGCAGCTTATCTCTGATAAAATCATGCTTTATACTCCTGGAAGCAGGTTTAGCCCAACCACCATCTATGGAAAAGCTGAAGTCAAAGAAAAGTGGGGAGTTTACCCAAATAGGATGATTGAGTTTTTGGCTTTGCTTGGAGATTCATCTGATAATATACCTGGGGTCGATGGCATCGGAAAAAAAACAGCAGCAAAACTTCTAAGTGAATATGGAGATATTGAATCAATTCAAAAGAATATTGATAACATTAAGAACAAGCGGGTAAGAGAAGGGCTTTTAAATGGTAGCGAGAAGTTAGAATTAGCAATAAAACTAGTTACAATTGATAATGATGTAGAGGTAGATGTAAACGTAGAGAAACTAAAAAAACAAGAGATGAACAAAGATATTTTATCTTTATTTTTCAATAAACTTGAAATTCACAGTTTATCTAATCAGTTAGAGAAAATATCCACAAATAATAGTTCGCCTGCAGTAGAAAAGAAAATAAAAAAAGACTACAAAACAATATTTACAATAAAAGATTTAGATAATCTTATCAATAAAATAAAAAAATGCTCTCTGCTTTCTTTTGACATTGAAACTACTCAGCTAGACCCAGTTGAAGCTGATATCGCAGGGTTCGCATTATCATTGAAGGAAAATGAGGGGTACTATGTTCCGGTTATTTTTCCAGAAAAGGATGCCACCAATGAGTATGAGCTTGATCTGGTCATGGTTTTAAACACATTTAAACAAATTCTTGAAGATGAAGATATAAAAAAGTGCGGCCAAAATTTAAAATATGATAGCTTGATATTAATAAGACATGGAATATCACTTCGTGGAATTGAATTTGATAGCATGATAGCGGAGCACATCCTCCATCCAGAAAAAAACTCATACAAACTAGACAATCTCTCTATTGAGTACTTTGGATATGAGATGCAGCCCATAGAGGATTTGATTGGGACTGGGAAGGATCAGATTTCCATGGCTGATGTCCCAATTAAAAAAGTTTCATTTTATGCGGCAGAGGATGCAGATATCGCATTGCAACTATCAAAAAAAATAAAGCCTCTGATAGTCAAAAGTAATTTAGATAAACCCTATTATGATATTGAGTTGCCCTTGATACCTGTGCTGGTAGAGATGGAAAACTCGGGTGTATTTGTTGATGATAAAATTCTTACTGAATTATCATACGAAGTTGATGAAAAAATAGAAAGTCTAGAGAAGGAAATTTTTTCAATGTCAAACAGTGAATTTAATTTAAACTCACCCAAGCAGCTTGCGGTAGTCTTGTTTGATGAGCTTGAATTAAAACAGATTAAAAAAAGGAGCACATCAATAGAAGTACTTGAAACGTTAAAATTTCATCATCCACTGCCAGAGCTGGTACTTAAATATCGACATCTTTCAAAATTAAGTTCAACCTACATCAAGGCGCTTCCTACTCATATTAACAGTAGAACTGGTCGAGTGCATACATCATTTAATCAAACTATTGCATCAACAGGCAGATTGTCTAGCACTAAACCAAACTTTCAGAATATTCCCATAAGAACAGAACTCGGTAAAAAAATTAGAAAAGCAATTAAAGCGCAGAGCAAAGATTCGGTTATTTTATCTGCAGATTACTCTCAAATAGAGCTAAGGATAATGGCTCACTACTCAAAAGAACCAGAGCTAGTAAAAGCTTTTAATGATGATCTTGATATACATACTCGAACGGCATCATTAGTTTATTCGGTAGATGAAAGTAAGGTTACAGTCGATCAGAGAAGAGCAGCAAAAGTGGTCAATTTTGGGATTATGTATGGAGCTGGACCATTTAGAATGTCTAAAGAGTTGGGTATATCTATGAAAGATGCAAAGGTATTAGTTGATACTTACTTTAGTACCTACCCTGGAATTCAAAAATACATTCAAAAGACTATAGAGGAGGCTCATTTGCGGGGCTATGTAAATACGCTAAACGGAAGGAAAAGATATACCCAGTCGCTTGGTGCTTCTAGTATAAATGCCCAGAGAGCTGAGGAGAGAGCGTTGATAAATATGCCAATTCAGGGAACTGCTGCTGAATTAATAAAAATTGCAATGGTGAATATCCATAAAAAAATCAAGGAAGATGGTTATCACAGCGATATGATTCTTCAAATTCATGATGAATTAATTTTTGAAGTGCCTAAATATGAAATAGAAAATTTTTCAAAATTAGTTAAATTTGAAATGGAAAATGCAATAAAATTATCCGTACCTCTAAAAGTAGATTTTAACTGGGGCCCTAGTTGGTTTGATGCACACTAAAAAGGAATAGCAATTGGAAGCTTCAATTACATTAAAGTCACTAGCAAAGAAATTTGATAGTGAAATCATTTTAGCAGACTTGTCTATTGGAGTTGAGAATAATTCCAATCATGTTATTATTGGCCAAAATGGTGCTGGAAAATCTACTATACTAAAGATACTCGTTGGACTCATTGAAAAGGATGCAGGGGTCGCCTATATCCATGGTAAGGATATAAGCACTCGAGCCCAAGAAACAAGGATGGTCACAGGGTATATGCCTCAGTATGTAGACCTAGATACTGAGATGTCAATCTATGAGAATCTAATTGTGTACTCTGAGCTCTATGGTGTGCCTAGCAGCAAAGCTAAATCAAGAATACAAAATTTTTCTGAAATATTTAATTATAATAATATTCTACTGGAGAAGCCAACTCATCAATCTTTAGGGCTCTTGCGAAGTATTCAATTCAGCAGGGCTCTGCTCCATGATCCCAAGATTCTTATTCTTGATGAGCCGACTAAAGGGATGGACCCACAGTATAAGACAAAGATATGGAATATTCTAGATAGAATTGGAAAGGATAAAACGATACTATTTACAACTCAAGATTTTGGTGAAGCAGAAAAGTTTGCAGATAGGATATCAATCCTTCACAAGGGTGATATTAAAATGGATGGAACGTTTGAAAAACTTGTAGGCGCCACGAAAGGGCTTTCAAAATATGAGATACGATTCAAAGATGCTCCCTTAGACGATATCTTAGCTCCCCTGCAAGAAATGCCAAAGGTTCTAAAGCCATTACTAAATGGAAATTCTTTGGAATTTTATTCAAATGACAAAAAAGATTTCTTCAGAGTTTTAAAAAGTGTAATTAACTCTGAGATTGTTGACATAGATATTTCATTTTGCAAGCTTCTAGATTTGTATCTTGGATTAGTAGAGAATGGACTAGAGTGATGATGGCTTTATTAAAACGTGAAGTTTATATTTTGAAGCATAATTTAATTTCTTATATATGTATATGGACATTGCTTCCCATGAGCGTGTATCTTTTTATTTCTATTCCTCTATCATACCAGATAAAAACAGATGTTATCAATTATTTAAACTGGTCATCTATTGGCAACGCAATATTTACATCTTCACTCATTGCCTACATAGCATCATTACACTCAATTCTCAAATACAAAGATAAAAGTAATTTTTCAAATATGATACTCAGTTCTCCTCAAACCAACATTCAACATTTAATTTCGATTGTACTGTGGTCTAGCGCTATCGGGCTAGTTCAATTTTTATTTTCAATTGTTTTGACACAGCTACTAAATAGTAGCAATCTTCTTATTCTAGATATTATATTGATTATAATCTATGCTATACCAATAATAGTGATAGTGTCAAATATGGCAATATTCGTTGGATTGATTGCTAATAGCTCTCTTATCCGAACACTTATAAACAGTATTCTTATTATATTTTTATTATTTGGATCAGGATTATTTATTCCGCTTGATGGAGCTCCTGATTTTTTTTATTATTCACCATTATACTACACCATACTTAATATTCAAAATATCATTACCATTGATTCATCGATTGTATATCCATCGGTAATTGTATTTATAATTTCAATGATTGTTTTTGTTGTTAATTTAATTGTGAGTCATAAAGTTCTTAGAAAATAGAATTGAAAAATAAAATACATAACATCTTAAGCCTTGATTCAGGAGCATCAAATATAAGGTCCGTTATATTTAATGAAACTGGAAGAACCATTTCCTCTCTTGATGTATCAGAAGGAGCCAACATAGCGATTGATTGCGAGAATTCAACAAAACGAGTTGTATCTACTATATCTGAGTTACTGACCAAAGCAAAACTTTCATATGATGATATCAGTCATTTCAGTTTAGGTTTAGCAGGAATTTCAGATGATGCCGCAAGAGAAATGTTATTTAAAAGGCTCGAAGAGTGTAATATTTCATCTAGAACTCATTTAACAAGTGATGTTAATCCAATTTTTGAAATGAATTGCTCAGATAATAGCGCTGTGCTTGTGAGCGTTGGCACTGGAGCCATATGCTTGGGTAGAAATATTGAGAATAAAATAGAGAAGGTTGGAGGCCTTGGACTAGATCAGGACCCTGGGAGTGGATTTTGGATGGGGAAAGAACTGATGATTAAATTATCATTTAATAAAAATGAAGATCACAATGAGGAAGAATTTAATGAGCTCTTAGATATGACACTTAATTTTTTTGATTCCAATGAGTTGAATCTTGCGATTGACTCCATCATGCAATCAGCTGATAGATATAGAAAAATTGCATCAATTTGTAATCCGTTATTTGATCTTGCGAAATCTGGGAACGAAATTGCTATTTCGATTGTACAACAAGGGAGCCAGCATATCGCTGACATGATAATTTTTCTTTGTGATCAGATCTCATACATTAACGATGAATTGATTATAATAGCCAATGGAGGTGTAATTAATAATGCACTATTCAGGAAATCTTTAGCAGATGCGCTTAGCTTTGATTTTAAAAGTATTAAGTGGCTATTTCCTACGATATCAACCTCTTACTATCCGGGGTTAATGTCAGCAAAGATGCTTGGAATGAAGATAAATATAAACGATATCATCAGAGAAAATAAAAAATGAAAATTAAATATATATCATATCTGCTAGTTCTAGCTATAGCTACTATTAATATTTTTGCATCATCATTTAATATGGTTGAGAATCCATTCTCTCATAATGTTATCAGTAACGTAGATCGGCATGGATGGAAGCAGCTTGATTTGAAAAAGAAAATAGCTCAACTCATTATGGTTCGAATCAATGGAAAGTTTTATAATTCAGAGAGTTACTATAAAAGAAATTTAAAAAAATGGATTTCCGAAGATGGAGTGGGTGGCATCATTTCATTCTCTGGAAGCATTCATGGTACCTACTACAATATTAGAGATTTTCAGACATGGGCAGATACACCTCTATTAGTTGCATCAGATTTAGAAAGAGGATTGGGGCAGATGATGAGTGGGGGAACGTTGTTTCCATCTAATATGGCAATTGCTGCAACAGGAGACAGCACCCTTGCATATAAACAGGGACAGATTACCGCTAGAGAAGCATTATCAATGGGAATTCATGTGATTTTTGCACCTGTGATGGATATAAATAATAATCCTGATAATCCAATTATTAACTTCAGAGCTTATAGTGATGATCCACAGATGGTATCAGCATTTGGTTCATCATTTATAAAAGGTATTCAAGATGGAGGGGCCGTTGCCTGTGCAAAGCATTATCCAGGACATGGAAATACATCGACTGATAGCCATACCTCACTTCCAACCATACTTGGGACAAAGGAAGAATTTAATAAAATGGAGTTATATCCATTTAAAAGGGCGATTGATGCTGATGTAGGAATGATTATGGTGGGGCACATATCTATGCCAGGATTGGATCCTTCAGGGCTTCCTGCTTCTCATTCAAAAATGATTTCATCTGATTTATTAAAAGATGAATTAGGATTCAAAAATATTGTAGTTACAGATGCCCTTGAAATGGGTGGAATTACAAAGTCATCATCAGCTGGAGAGGCTTGTGTTAGAGCCCTTGAGTCTGGTGCAGATATTATATTGTTGCCAGTAGATGTTCGGTTAGCGATTAACGCTATCTACGATGCGGTAGCAAATGGTCGCATATCTGAAGAGAGAATTGATGAGTCTGTAAAAAAAATATGGGCTAAAAAATATGAACTAGGAATTCTAAAAAATAATATAGTTAACTGGGAAGAGGTAGAGAACAATGTGGGTTTGTCAAAGAATAAAAAAACTGCGCAGTACATCGCAAACAAGTCTATTACTCTAGTAAAAAATCAAAAGAGTCTAATCCCACTAAAAGCATCAAAGCTCAAAAAAATTACTCATCTAATTCTAACTACCGATGATGACGCGAATAGTTTCTTAAAAACATTTGATAAAGATTTAAAACGAACTCATCGAAACGTTAAAAGAATATTTATTAATGAAGAACTCAGTGACAATAGAATCAACAGCATTGTTCAAGACTTGAAGGGCAGTAGCGTAGTGGTTGTCTCAATGCTGATTAGAATCAGAATGGACAAGGGAGAGTCAACTATAGATGCGAGTCACGCTCGATTGCTAGAGCGTTTAAAATCAGAAAACATTCCAACCGTGGGGATTAGCTTCGGAAGTCCCTACTTGCCTTCCTACGATTCTTTGGATGCCTATATGTGCGCCTATGGATATGGGAGTATATCGATTAAAGCTGCAGCAAATGCATTGTGGGGAAGAAGCAGCATTGAAGGAAAGCTTCCTGTCACACTCAGTAAAAAATATAGCAGGGGCCATGGGATTCAGATTAATAAAAGAAGATTCAGTTTTGATATAAACAAAAACTCTTATGATCTAAAGGTTGCCTGGGATGTCATCAACCAGGGGATATCATCAAAAATTTTTCCTGGCGCGCAGGTTATGGTTGTAAAAGACAATCAACTTATTGCCCAGGAATCTTTTGGAAAGATTAGCTATGATAATAACTCGCGCTCTGTAGATGATGGCACTATTTATGATATTGCATCAATCACAAAGGTTCTGTCTGTGACTCCAGTTGCGATGAAGCTTATAGATCAGAGAAGATTATCTTTAGACCATACACTTGACCAGTACTATCCATTTTTATACAATACTCCAAATGGAGAAATTACAATAAAGCATTTGCTGACCCATTCTTCAGGTTTAAAGCCATTTGTTGAATTTTATAAGCAGGACCCAAATATGGAAAAAAAACAGATGCTTGATGAAATTCTTCGATCAAAACTTGATTTTAATCCAGGAGATAAACACCAGTACAGTGACCTGGGTATTATTGTTCTTATGGATATTATTGAGATAGTATCACATAATTCGTTAGATGCTCTTTGCAATCGATGGATATTTGAGCCAGTGGGAATGGAAAATACCAGTTACAATCCAATTGATTCAATAAAGTATAATATTGCTCCAACTGAGGTAGATGATTATTTTAGGAATAGACTTCTTGTTGGTGAGGTTCATGATGAAAATGCCTACCTACTAGATGGAGTCTCAGGCCATGCAGGAGTATTTTCAAATTCATATGATCTTGCAAAGTATGGCCAGTTATTTTTAAATGATGGAGTATGGCTTGGAAATCGAATTCTTTCATATGATAGAATTGAAGAGTTCTCAACAAGGCAAGAGCTTCCACCTGGCTCTGATAGAGCTTTGGGCTGGGATACACCAAGCAGAAATGGACGAAGCTCTGCGGGTGATTATTTTTCAGATCATTCATATGGTCATCTAGGTTTCACGGGAACATCTCTATGGGTTGATGAAGAAAATAATATCATTGTTGTTCTTTTAACAAACCGAGTGCATCCCACACGAGAGAATCCAGGGATGTATACGATAAGAAGACAGTTCCATACTGAAGTAATGAAGGCGATTTTGTAGGTTATTTTGGATTTATTTATAATAATACTATTCTTTTCAGTTTTTTTAGGAATAGGATTTTATTTTAGTAAATCTAACACCAGCTCATCTGACTACTACAAAGCGGGCGGAACTATTCCGTGGCCGGTTGCGATGTTCTCAATTGTTGCCACTGAGACTTCGGTATTAACATTTATAAGCGTCCCTAGTCTTGCCTATCGATCGGGATGGTGGTTCCTTCAGCTTGCGTTGGGTTATATTATAGGAAGGTTACTTGTTTCAATCTTCCTTTTACCAAAATACTTTTCCAATGATATAATATCAATCTATGAGGTGATAGGTGGCTACTTTGGGAAACCTGTTCAAAAATTATCATCTATCATTTTTCTTTTTACTCGTCTGCTAGCCGATGGAATAAGGTTCCTGGCGACTGCCATTATATTTAATATTCTCTCAGGCTGGGGAATCGTTCCCTCTGTATTTGTAATTGGGATTGTGACACTAATTTATTCATATTTTGGCGGAATCAGATCAATACTCTGGATTGACAGCATTCAGTTTCTTCTTTATCTGGTGGGTGGCTTACTAGCAATGTATTTTCTTTATACAAACATCCCATCTGATTTGGTATCATCATCAATAGAAAATTCGATTTCATCAATTTTTAATTTTAATGGATCTCTACTAACTGATAGCACTCTGTTTATTAATGGCCTTATTGGAGGGACATTTCTTTCCTTTGCTTCTCATGGAGTTGACTATATGATGGTTCAGAGGGCCCTTTCCTGTAAAAATTTATCATCAGCAAGAAAAGCAATGGTAGGCAGCGGTATTTTTGTTTTTATTCAATTCTCAATTTTTTTACTGGTGGGAACCCTTTTACATCAATACTTTCAGCTTGTTGATTTAACCGCAGTGAATTCGAGTGTGGCTCCATACTACCTTGATGGCAGTTTTAATGTGTTGAAGGATAGAGAACTTCCGCTTCTTATTAACTCCTATCTTCCAAATGGAGTAAGGGGTATTCTGCTTGTGGGCGTTCTTTCTGCTGCGATGTCTACACTCAGCTCATCCATTAATTCATTATCCTCTTCAACGCTCAGGGATGTTCTAGATGTTAAGGATAATATTAATCTATCTAAATTGGTTAGTGTCTTTTGGGCATTTGCGCTAATCTTTATTGCATCTGTTTTTGATGAGAGTAATAATTTACTGCTTATAACAGGGCTGAGGATTGCATCCTTTACATACGGGATTTTACTTAGTCTCTTTCTGCTTAGATTGCTTAATATCAAGCCCAAGGACCTTGATTTAGTTCTCGCCTCCCTGTGTGGAGTTATAAGTGTCTTTATTATGCAGTCACACGGAGTCTCATGGACCTGGTTTGTATTTGGATCAACGATAGTTACAATGAGCGTGTCTATTATTTTGTCACCCCTTTTCCCTTCAGATGAATAAGCTCCTTTATATATCCCTGCTATTTCTTTTATCGTGCTCACTAGAAAGAAATGATTTTAGAAATGGTATCGATATCCTGTTTGATAGTGATCTATCAGATTTTAAGGATAAGAAAATTTCTCTTGTAATGAACCACACCAGTGTCAATAAAAATGGAGAAAGTCTCTTTGATTTTTTGAAATCAAATTTAGATGTTGTCTCTATTTTCACCCCGGAGCATGGGTTGTTTGGGAAGAATGAGGCTGGAGAGCTTGTGGCTAGCACCGCGCTCAAAGAGGTTCCGGTGCATAGCCTCTATGGAAGCAGGAAGGGCCCCAGTGATGAGCAGTTAAATGGAGTGGATATACTGATTTTTGATATGCAGGACATCGGATCCAGGTACTATACCTACATCAGCACGCTTACCTATGTAATGCAGGCGGCTGCAAAAAATAAAATAAAGCTTATTGTACTAGACCGAGCCAATCCAATTGGAAAAGATATCCAGGGACCAATCCTCAAGGAGGGATTTACCTCATTTGTGGGGATGCATCCAGTCCCAACTAGACATGGTCTCACCATTGGAGAGTTTTCACTGATAATTAAAGAGCTTGGATGGATTGAGAATGCAGATCAGCTTGATCTTGAGATTATTAGACTTGATGGCTGGAGCGGGGGATATATAAATTTCAAAAAGCCTCCTTCTCCAAATATTCCAGATTTAGAGACAGCCATAGTCTACAATGGAATGTGTTTACTCGAGGGAACAAACGTGTCAGAGGGGCGAGGCACCTCAACTCCATTTAAAGTCATTGGAGCTCCATGGCTTGACTCAAAAGAAGTAATTAGGCTGATAAATTCACATAATCTTTCTGGGGTTACTCTTAGCTCTACTTTGTTTACACCAAAGTCAATTCCAGGTAAATCAGTGTATCCAAAGTATATGGATACGCCGTGCAATGGAATAAGCATATCGATTGTTGATCGAGACTCATTTTATCCATTAAAGCTTGGCGTTGCTCTACTGCAATCAATTTACCAGGTCCATCCCGATGAGTTTAAAGTTGCAAAAAATGGATTTTTAAATAAACTCTATGGCTCAGATGAGCTTATTAATAGTATCTTTAGTGGTGCGAGTATTGAAGATTTAGTATTAACTTGGGAAAAGGAATCTGCTGAATTTCGTGAAATGATAAAACCATTTAGACTATATCCATGACAACTATTGACTACCTAATCGTTGCGGTATATTTAATGTCTATATTTTATGTGGGCATTAGGTATAGAGACAGGTCCTCAAGTTTCTCAACTTTCATGATCGCTGGTAGGAGGGTTGGTCTTTCTCTGGGTGTCGCCACCATGCTAGGAACAGAGCTGGGTCTGATTACAGTGATGTACAATGCCCAAACAGGATTCCAAGATTTTTTCTCTGCATTTCATATTGGGCTATTTGCTCTTATCGTCACCATGTTTGTAGGTTTGACAGGAGTTGTGGTTGTTAAATTGCGAGAGCTTCGAGTTAAGAGTATCCCTGAGTATTATCAGATACGATTTGGAAGTAAGGTGAGAGTTCTGGGTGCGGTCATCTTGGTTGTGGGTGGCATTCTGAATATGGGACTATTCTTAAAGGTAGGCGCAATTTTCATTCAAAGCGTATTTGGAATTGCTGAGAGTGAGCTTGTGCTGTCAGTTATTATGATAGTTCTTCTTTTGATGGTTCTTATCTACACTACACTAGGTGGAATGATATCTGTTATTATCACTGATTACATTCAGTTTGTTGTGCTGTCAATTGGGATGATACTAAGTGTTTTATGTTCTATTTATTATTTAGGGTGGTCTAATATTTTTGCTCAAGTTGAGACTCTGGCTCAAGATACCAGCGCTATTTACAATCCGATTCAAAGCAGAGGGGGCTTCTATATCTCCTGGCAGATTGTGCTTGGGTTTGTTAGCGCGGTGATATGGCCCACCGCAATCACAAGGGCGCTGTCATTAGATAGCGCTGAGACTGTTAAAAGACAGTACCTATGGTCATCTGCCTCATTTTTAATTCGATTCATGGTGCCCTGCTTCCTTGGGATATGTGCATTTGTTTATTTTAATGGCTTGACACCAGATAGTTCATGGGAAAAATTAGCGATGATGCCGAGATATCTATCTGAGATTCTTCCAATGGGACTGCTGGGGTTAATGGTGGCTGCTATGCTCGCGGCATTTATGAGTACCCACGATAGCTATTTGCTTTGCTGGAGCACAATTATAACCAACGATATTATTGATCCAATTAAAGGGGGAACCCTGACATCCTCACAGAAAATTAATTACAGCAGAGTGATCATCGTTTTACTTGGAGCGTATATCCTGTACTGGGGGCTAATGTACGATGGCGATGATTCTATCTGGGATTATTTAGGTATTACAGGCGCAATCTATTTTACCGGTGCAATTTCAGTTATATTATTTGGGGTATACTGGAAGAAGGCAAGCTCCGCGGGTGCGATGGCTGCGCTTCTTGGAGGTCTCAGTGCGCTTGTTGGATTAGAGCCCATTCGAGAGTCAATTCCAATGATTAGCTCATTTAAGCCTGAAGAGATTGGGCTTATGACCCTTGGTTTCTCTATTTTGCTGATGATTTCATTCTCACTTCTAATGCCCGATAGACAGGAGGCTGCATAATGATGATTTGGAAGCTACTGTGGCAGGGATTATTTATTTTTGGATTCTTATTTTTCATTGTAATGTTTTTTAAGTTTTCTGTTTCAGGTTTTAAAGAGTTAAAGATTCTTCTAAGCGATAGAGATGAATAAAAACTACAAACGAACAATATTCTCATGGTCGATGTATGATTTTGCAAATCAGCCATTCACCACTCTTGTGGTTACATTTATATTTAGCGCGTACTACACCCAGGCAATTGCACCTAATATTCACGATGGAACCTTTTTATGGTCAATAGGAATTTCAATAACGGCGTTGTTTGTTGCATTTATATCTCCGCTGATGGGGGCCATCGCTGATCAGGGTGGATACCGAAAATCGTTACTTATTTTTTGGACGTGGATCTGTATTCTTGGATCGATTCTTTTATTTTTTTCTTATGAGGGGCAGATTTACAATGCGCTGATTTGGTTTATTGTGGCAAATATCGGATTTGAGATGGGAAGTGTTTTTTGCAATGCATACCTTCCTCACATTGCCCCAAAAGAGAAGGTCGGACGGATTTCAGGGTACGGGTGGTCCCTGGGGTATCTTGGTGGGCTAATTGCCTTGATGATATCATTGTTCTTGTTTGTACAGCCGGACAAACCTGCCTTTGATCTTAAAAAAAGAAGCTCTATCAACAGCGTTGTAGTCAAAATTGAAGATGTTGAAACCTCAGAGACATACACTCGCTTTACAATCAGCCCATCAGATCAAACGGGAATTGATAGCATAGGCATAGGGATGCCGATTAAATTAATTAATTTTTCTCTTACTGATACCGCTGGCTTTATGCCTGATGTCATATACAACAACGAAACAGAGGAAGAAACCGTAGCCTTCATTGAAAAAGAGACAAACACATTCATTGTTTTTGGAAATCATCCAAATTTCAAGCATCATAAAGGTAGGGCCGTTCAATTAATTGGTCAGCCACACTGGAGCAAGCACAGCCCATCGGCGCTTAATGAAAACACTGCGCATCTGTTTGATAAGGATGGAAGCTTTGAGATTCGAGGGCCAGTCTACAGCGATGGTGAGTATCTGGGGACTCTGTGCTACTACAGAGATGGAAGGCTTGAGGTGAATAATAATGATGCCATTAATGAAAAATCAATCAGGCATAGCGGAGAGAATATAAGGGCAATAAATATTTTGGTGGCAATCTGGTTTATGGTATTTAGTATCCCCACATTCTTGTGGGTTAGAGATCGAAAGATTGAGACCAAGCTTTCTGCCTCGCTCATCAAAAGCTCCTACTCTCAAATCAAGGAAACCTTTAAGGAGATTAGAAACTACAAGCATATTGTTCGTCTTTTAGTGGCCAGGATACTCTACAATGATGGACTGGTCACCATTTTTTCCTTCGGGGGAATCTACGCATCTGGAACCTTCGGATTTACCTTTAATGAGGTGATGTACTTTGGCATCGCGCTGAATGTCGCAGCGGGTCTTGGCGCGTTTCTCTTTGGATTTCTTGATGATATGATTGGTGGGAAAAATACAATTCAGTTGAGCAATTTGGGTTTGATAGTGGCGTGCTCCATGGCGGTTTTTACTACCAGCGTCACTGTATTCTGGATTGCCGGCATTCTGATTGGTCTGTGCTCAGGTCCCAATCAGGCATCAAGCCGCTCGCTGATGTCAAGGTTCACTCCCAAGGAAAAACAAAATGAATTTTTTGGGTTCTTTGCATTCTCAGGGAAGGCCACTGCCTTTGTTGGTCCGCTTCTTCTTGGTATCCTAACCAAGGAATTTGGATCTCAGCGCTATGGGGTTGCGATTGTTCTTATTCTGGTTCTTGCCGGAGCCTATGTGCTCCATGGGCTGGATGAAAAAAAAGCAGCCAAAGTATCTGACTAGCACTCTCTAGACTTTACTCTCATAATTATTATTTAAGTGCGTAAATAGCGTAGCTATATTTTTATACTTATAGTATTTAAATAAAGTAAAACTTAAAATAAAAACCTTAAATTTTTAATTAAAGTATTACTTTAATTAAAGTATTGTAATCTATAGTTTAATATTCATAAATTATATAAGGTAATAACATATAAATATTGAAAAATTATATATCCATAGCAATCATTCTATCCTATACAGTTATTTTTGTCTCCGCTACAAGTGAATCACCAACCAACATCGAAGTCACCGTCAAATCCTCCAATCTTAACAATCGGGGTGTCATATCCAAGCTGATGAGTGAGTTTGATAGATTAAGTGGAGTGGTGCACGCAGAATCATCAATGAAAACCAATACCCTGATGATTATTTACAGCGATAGTTTTAATTATTCACAGGAACAAATAGAGAATATATTCTCAAAGTGGGGATGCAGCCAGCTTGATATTTCCTACTCTCTAATCAACTGATCTTTAAACGCAACCTTAAATGTATATGAGCATATCGCGCCCATTGCGCCTACGGTTCCTCCAACAAACAACGTCACAAGAAGCGCTCCAGAGAGCCCATCCATTCCAATAATTCCAGAGACCCTGTGAATCAGCAGCTCGGCTCCGGTATAGTAGCTGTAAATTAAAATAGATATCCACGGAAGAGATCCGCATAGAAATCCATTTGCTATTGAAGTAAAAAGTCCCCTTGAGGTTAGTCCAGCAACCGATGAGAGGATGGCAATGGCCCACCAGGGCATCTCGGGAAGCACCAGAAGAGATAAGAAACAGACAACGATCACGTTCATGAGCTGCTCCCTGGTTTAAATGCAACGCTGTGTCCATCAATCTCATCTTTTGTATATGGAAAATGAAGCTCGTAGAGCTGGCCCTTAACCCAGGAATCTAAAAACTGATCATAGTGAACGCTTCCAGGAAATCCGCTTTGTCCACCCGGATAGGTGCCGTAGCCTTTTGGCCTGTCTCCAAGCTCCACTACAAACCTCCAGCTGGGTCCATGGGTCCGGGCAGTTGCGTTGGGAATATTCCAGTCACCTCCTGTTGGAAGGTGCAAGTTTCCGAATCCAGGAATCTTTGCCAGGTGATAGACATCTGTTCCTCTGTAATTTTTCCATTCCCATTTTTCACTGACAGGCCCGAGTTCTTCTAGGAATCTTTGAGATTCACTGTCAAATGTCTTTCGTGATATCTCAGATAAACTTTCAAGCTGATTTGTATTGATATCATCAAACCACTTGCTCTCTGGTTCATCTACGATCATATCAGATAGAATTCGATAGTTTGGCCACTCGACATCATCATCCGCGTTACCCAGCTCATCCTGCCACGTATTTTTTGATATACTTTTCATCCATGCATCAAAGAAGGTTGGCATCATAGAGTCTGGATTGTAGAAATAGTCCCACTCTGCTAGGTGGTTGTATATGGTAATCTGCTCAGATGACAGAGCGCTAGTATCAATAGCTCTCAATAAGAAAGGCACCACTCTTTTGGCCAATAAGCTTCTATTGTCATTTTGAATTTTTTGGAGGTGGGTATAGTTTGCATCCTTTGTCTCTAAAAGAATCTCATCGATTCTGGCACCTCGAAATGCCGGGGCATAGTCACCTGGCACAAAATATGGATAGGATGTATCAACGGGGTTCTGATTTGCGGAGCTCAAAAAACCTCTTTTTGGATTCAGTGAGTGTGGCTGATGCTCAATTGGAAGCTGATTTTTCCAATCATGATTGGGGTCTGTTCCATCCATAATAAAACGGCCCTGCAGATCCCACTTTGGAATCAGCTTGTTGGTTTGCCATATAGCAATATTATTATCCTTGCTGGCAAAAATAATATTCTGACCTGGGCAGCTGAAGTAGGATATGGCCTCCAGGTAGTCATCGTAGTTTTTTGCTTTATTTAGAAGATAGAATGTCTTTGGCTCCATAGATGGTTCAGAGGCCAGCCACCTCATTGCTCTTCCTACCGATACGGCGCTCCCAAATCTTGGCATTTTATCAAATATATCGTGGCTCATAATAGGCCCGTGGTGGGTCATGTAGGTGGTATCCAAAACGGTTTCAGAGCCTCGAACCTTAATCTCTTCAATAGATAGATTCACTGGCTTCCATTTATCATCGTGGAGATACTCTCTCTTTGATTCATCTCTAAAAGTAATATCATAAAAATCCATCACATCGTTCATTCCGTTGGTGCTTCCCCATGCGATGTCTTTATTGTAGCCAATCACCACGCACGGCGCTCCCAGCAGCGAGACCCCGTAGGCATTCATTTCCGGTGAAATCAGATGGTTCTCATACCAAATCGATGGAAGGGTCAAGTTTAGGTGAGGGTCATTAGCTAGAATTGGGTATCCTGTTTCAGATAGGGAGCCACTTACCGCAAAATTATTGCTACCATTATTGGGGTTTGGCTGGTAGTTCATTCCATCTCCATATGGATCAGACATATAAATCTCATCTGGAGCATTAACCTCTACCGGCTCAAAGTCCCAGCTAGTTTCTTTTGGCATTATAGGTGAGAGTAGCGGAGAGTCAAAGCTGTAGAGCTTTCGATACTCCTCAAGTCCAAACTCTTTTAAAAATTTTGTATGGGCAAGGTCGTTTGTTGATCCAGAGAGCTCCCAGGCCATGTACATATAAAGAAGCGCGCACTTCTTTATTGTCCACTGCTCTGGAGCGTAGTCAAGCAGCTTGTACTCTATCGGATACTGATTAGGCTCCAGAGAATTGATGTAGGCGTTTATTCCATCGGTGTATGCCTCAAGAGAAGATAGCATCACCGGGTCATTCTGGTAGAAGTCCATTACATTCTCAGCGCCCCGCATCATCCCCAGCCTTCTTTGGAATCTATCGTAATCAATCGCTTTTTCTCCAATAATCTCAGATAGTCTCCCTCCAGCGGCCATTACCTGAAACTCCATCTGCCAGAGTCTGTCAAACGCATGAATATACCCCTGAACAAAGAATAGGTCATGCTCGTTATTAGCAAAGATATGTGGAACTCGTCGCTTGTCCCATGTCACGCTCACGCTATCGTGCAGCGCATCAAATAACAGGTCCTGAGCTGGAAGTTGGTCTGAGTTGTGCAGCGCAAGGTAGCCATGGTACGGATCAAAAAACTTACCCAGAGGAGGTAAATCCGAGAGTCTGTTATCAAACAGATAGACAGTAAAAATCGTTGCGCACAGCACAGCAAAGAATAATAGTTTCTTAAAAATGTTATATACCCCTTGAGAAAGTTAAAATAAGTTAAAAAATCAATAGCACTTGCGCCACAAAATTTATCAAAATAAGACAAAACAGAATATATAGTGTATAATGGCGTATTATACACTTGATGTTGTAGTATAAACTTTGATAATTTATAGAGTATCCAATTGGTAGAAAATGAGCATTGCCACTAACCGTAAAGCGCGTCACGAGTACCACATATTAGATAAGTATGAAGCTGGGATCGCTCTCAAGGGCTCAGAAGTTAAATCCATCCGAGAGGGAAATGTCAGCATCAAGGAGTCCTATGTTCGTTTTTTTAATAGTGAACTGTTTATTATTGGGATGCACATTGCGGAGTATGAGAATATAGGCTACGATAATGTTCAAAGCGTGAGAGACAGGAAACTTCTGCTCCACAAAAGAGAGCTTGTAAAATTAAAATCAAAAGTGGATGAGAAGGGAGTCACGATGATTCCCCTAAGCTTGTATCTCAAGAAGAA
>CAZHKH010000005.1:0-7583 GCA_964532515.1 uncultured bacterium | reverse complement strand
AAAGTTAGAGTTTGGCCTTGCAAAAGGTAAAAAACTCTGGGACAAGCGCAAAGACAAGCAGGACAAGGATATCAAAAGAAATATTGATAGAAAAATGAAGGAATATAAAAATAAATGAGCATGGCAACACTAAATGAGCAGATGGATATCATATCTGTTGGAATTGAGGAAATCATTCCACAGGAGCAGCTTGAATCTCAGATAGCATCCTCTATCAAAGAGAATAAACCACTGCGAGTAAAGTTTGGCTGCGACCCCAGCAGACCCGACCTTCATATCGGGCACGCGGTGCTTCTTAGGAAATTAAGGCAGTTTCAGGATTTTGGTCACACTGCTATTCTAATCATAGGTGACTTCACCGCGATGATTGGCGACCCCACGGGCAAAAACAAAACAAGACCCCAGCTAACCATGGAAGAGACCAAAGAAAATGCCAAGAGCTACATTGACCAGGCCACAATCGTCCTAAGCAAAGAGAATCTTGAAATTGTATACAACTCCGATTGGCTCTCTAAACTTGATTTTAGTGATGTGATTAAGATTGCCTCCAAGTACACCGTGGCGCAGATGCTTGAGAGAGATGACTTTACCAAAAGATACAGTGGTGGCAAGCCCATATCCCTCCACGAGTTTTTGTATCCGCTTGCGCAGGGCTATGACAGCGTGGTAATAAAGGCAGACCTTGAGCTGGGTGGAACCGATCAGAAGTTTAATCTGCTTGTTGGAAGGGCCCTACAAAAAGAGTACGGGCAAAGCCCTCAGTCTGTGATTACCGCTCCGCTTCTTGAGGGAACCGATGGCGTTGAGAAAATGTCAAAATCAAATGACAACTATATTGCACTCACCGATTCTGCTGATCAGATGTATGGAAAGGTGCTCTCAATTCCAGATACAATGATCGCTAAGTACTATGAATTCTGCACCAACATCACAAAAGAAGATTTAAATAAAATTGATAGCGACCTTTCATCAGGAAGCGTTAATCCAAGAGACACAAAAAGAGCGCTCGCCAGAGACGTTGTATCTATCTACCACAATCAGGATGCTGCGCAGCAGGCAGAGCAGAACTTTGATCAGCTTTTTATTAAGAAGAAGGTCCCCGATGATATTCCGGAGGCTACTTTGGATGGCCCAAGCAAGCTCATTGATATCATGGTATCAAATAACATGGTCTCAAGCAACGGAGAGGCAAAGCGAATGGTAAAACAGGGCGCCGTAAAGATTAACGATGAGAAAATTGAGGATCCGTTCATATCAATAGAACCCGGTAATGATGATATACTTAAAGTTGGAAAGAGGAGGTTTTTAAAAATAAAATGAGACTATTAATAATTATACTTATTACGCTAGTTACTTTAAACGCTGAGGATTTGAGAGTTGAGAATAAACTAAAAAAACCACCAAATCCAAATCAGGATATTTCTTTAAACAGTAAATCTAAATTTCCTCAATCCATTATCTTTATTATTGCAGATGGAACGGGAATCGGTCAGTATACCCTGTCTTACTATGCAAGCGAGAAGTTTCCTTACAGACAATTTCAGCATATCGGACTAGTGGCGACCCATCCGGATGATGGACTTAAAAAAGTAACCGACTCTGCATCCAGCGGCACAGCGCTAGCAACAGGAAGAAAAACCTACAATGGCGCAATTGCGGTAGACCACGATGGGGCTGCCATTAAAACGGTGATGGAGATTGCAAAGGATTATAATATGTCAACCGGGGTGGTGGCGACATCCACTGTCACTCATGCCACGCCGGCTAGTTTTTTAACTCACATTGACTATCGAAGGAAAGAGGCTGAGATTGCCAGGCAGCTGGCCAAGTCAGAGGCAGATGTTATATTTGGAGGTGGAGCCAAGTACTGGAGTCATGATGTGCTTGTTGACCTTGAGAAAAATAATGGTCAGTATATCGTTGAACTAGATGACCCATACGATCCATCACGGAGGCTTGTTGGATTGTTTGATGCTGATGCGCTAGAGCCACACCATGAGGGCCGAAATCCTACAACAACCGACATGACAATAAAGGCGCTTGATATACTTGATAACAATACAGAGGGCTTCTTTTTGATGGTTGAAGAGTCTCAGGTTGATTGGGGCGGACACTCAAATGATGCGGAGTATATAAAAGGTGAGATGGAATCTCTATCTGATCTTGTTGAGATGTGTCTCAACTATCAGCGTGAGCACCCCGAGGTGCT
Organism: uncultured bacterium; assembly: GCA_964532515.1. Classification (GTDB taxonomy): domain Bacteria; phylum Fidelibacterota; class Marinisomatia; order SCGC-AAA003-L08; family D37C17; genus TMED161. Next base: position 5,374 of record CAZHKH010000005.1, on the reverse strand, counting down.
TGTTGTACTAACCTCAGATCATGAGTGTGGAGGTGTCGCTGTGCATGATGCGGACAATGGAAATCTTGACATTCAGTTTACATCTGACTATCACTCTGCAAACTTTGTTCCGGTCTGGGCATCTGGTCCAGGATCTGATTATTTTGATGCGATGATGGACAATACAGACATTGGGAATCAGCTAATCAAGTATGTAAAGAATCGATGAACAGAAAACAAATGGTTAAAACTGCCTACGCAAATATACACACAGAGCCCAGTTTTAGCTCTGAGATGGTGACTCAGGCACTATTCTTTGAGACGCTTGATATTCAATCCGATCATGGCAATTGGCTAAAGATATCTCAGTGGGATGGATACGAGGGCTATGTGCATAAGTTTTATTTATGCGATATAGAAGAAAGTGCACAAGAGTCAGTCACCTTAACCGATAGACTCACTCCTATCTACACTCATCCAAGTACGACCCATATTTCAATGCTGGCTCCATTTGGATCTCGAATCAGCTGCACTCAGGAAAATGATGGCTGGTCTGCTTTAAAGATAGATTCATCAACCTACTATCTAGAGACCCCGATCAATAGTGATTCTGTAAGCAGAAAGACTGTAATAGATTACTCTAATCGATTGATTGGCAGTCCCTATCTTTGGGGCGGAAAGACACCCCTTGGATATGATTGCTCGGGTTTTGTTCAGGAAGTATTTAGAAGTATAAATATTAATTTAAAGAGAGATACATCGCAGCAAATAAAAGATAACAATTTTTCTTCTATTGATTTATCTAATGCAAAAATAGGGGATATTGTATTTTTTGATTTTGAAAAGAAGGGAGTCGATCACGTTGGCATCTGGCATGCACAGGATAGCGTTATTCACTGTGGCGGAGCGGTAAAGGTCCAATCGATTCATGATGACTCACATAAAAAGTTACTGGATTATATCGTTGATATAAAATCTATGGAAAACCACCTAGATGGATAGTGTTCTTAACAGAAAGGTTCTAGTTTTAAATCAGAGCTATGAGCCGATGATGGTTATTAATGCCAAAAGAGCTATTGTTCTTGTTATTAAAGAGAAAGTAAAAATGCTGGAAAGATACAGCGAGAGTATTCGCTCCGTTCAAGAGTCTTTTGATCTTCCTAGTGTGATTCGATTGAATTTTTATGTTCATCTAAAATATAAAGATATTGTTCTCAATAGGCGCAACATACTAAAAAGAGATCACTTTAGATGCCAGTATTGCAATAAACATGCATCACCCTTGACGCTGGATCATATTATCCCTAAAAAAAAGGGAGGAAAAGATACCTGGGAGAATCTGGTGGCTGCATGTACGCGCTGCAACACAAGAAAGGGAGACACCTTATTAAAGCATATGGATATGAAGCTGTTAAAAAGGCCCAGGAAGCCCTCGAAGCTATTTCATTTGCAGACTTATGTTAACAAGAACCAGGATAATTGGAAACAATATTTATTTATGGAAGGGTAATTGATTTGGATAAATCTTCAACAAAGAAACGAGTCTTATCTGGAATACAGCCCTCTGGGGAGCTGTGTATATCAAACTATATTGGTGCATTAAAAAATTGGGTGAAGCTTCAAGATGAATACGAGTGCGTGTATCTCATTGTAGATCTTCACTCGCTTACTGTTAATCAGGTCCCAGCTGAGCTCAGACAGAGGTGCTACTCTTATGTTGCGCAGTATCTTGCGTGTGGAATTGATCCAAATAAAAGTCTGATTGTTGTTCAGTCGCATGTACCCGAGCACACAGAGCTAACATGGGTGCTCAATACCATCACCTATCTGGGGGAGCTCAATAGAATGACCCAGTTTAAAGATAAATCAAAGAAGCAGAAAAATATTAATCTAGGCCTTTATACCTATCCGGTGCTAATGGCATCAGATATACTTCTATATCAGGCAGATTTAGTCCCAGTTGGAGCAGATCAGAAGCAGCATCTTGAACTATCAAGAGATCTTGCGATACGGTTCAATGGTAAATACTCTCCAACGTTTACCGTGCCAGAGCCATTTATTCCTAAGCAAGGAGCTAGAATCATGTCCCTTCAAGACCCTGAGTCAAAGATGTCCAAATCTGATGAAAATCCAAACAACTATATATCGCTTCTTGATGAACCCTCTGCTATAATGAAAAAATTTAAAAGGGCGGTAACAGACTCTGAAACAGAGATAAAATATGATGAGAAAAGACAGGGACTTCATAATCTGATTAATATCTATTGTGCCTATACCGATAAAACTCCCTCCGAGGTTGAGCAGATGTATGTAGGTAAGATGTACTCTGATTTTAAAGTTGATCTTGCTGAGGTAGTCATTGAGGCGCTAAGGCCTATTCAGGATGAGTACAATAAAATATACAACGATAAAGGATATCTAGATCAATTACTAAAAGAGGGCGCTGAAAAGGCCAGATACCAGGCTCGGAAAACCCTTGATAAGGTCTACAGAAAAGTGGGACTAATAAAGAGAAGCAGGTAGTGCTAGATAATAATTATAAAATCAGGCTTGATAATTTTGAGGGTCCCATGGATCTTCTTCTGTACTTTATTAATAGAGATCGAATTGATATATACGATATCCCCATTTCAAAAATAACTAACGACTATCTTGAACATGTTAAAATGATGGAGCTGATGGACATCGATGTAGGCGCTGAATTTATATATATGAGCACGGTGCTTCTCCAGATTAAGGCACGAATGCTACTTCCAAAAGTAATGGGTGAAGACGGAGAGGAGATTGAAGATCCAAGGGTTGATCTGGTTCATAGGATACTCGATTATAAAAGATTTAAAAATGTAAGCAAGGAGCTGGATTCTCAATACGAATCTCATCGGAAGAAATTTTCAAAGGGAATGAGTATGAGTTATGACCCCTCCAATGACCTATCTCTATTTGTTTCCGAGGATATAAAACTATTTGACCTGGCTCAGACATTTAAGAATATATTAGATGCGCTTCCTGAGAACAATGAGCTTGACCTTGTGACAGATCAGATTCGGGTCAAGGACCAGATTATTTTCATGAAGCAGATATTAGATGAAAGGGGTGAGTTTATGCTAACCAGCCTAATAGATAAAGATTCAAGTCGAATTTATATCGTTGGACTTTTTTTGGCAATTCTAGAGTTAGTACGAGAGAATAAAATCAAATTCAAGCAAACAAAAACATTTTCTGATATTCATATCTCTAAGGCTAATTGATGAATGTAAAAAATATTATAGAGGTTCTGTTTCATTCATCTCCAGCTCCCCTTTCTCAGAAGGAATTGAATCATGTTTTGGGTGATAATAAAGTGAAACTACATGAAGTAGTTACTGAAATCAATCAGGATTATGAAAAAGCAAAGAAGGGTCTTATCATTGAAAAGATAGCTGGTGGCTATCAGCTACTATCAAAAAAAGAATATCATTTTTATATTGAAAAATTATTAAAAGAAATAAAAAAACCAAGATTTTCACGTGCTGCAATGGAAACACTGTCAATTGTTGCTTACAAACAGCCAATCACCAGAGCCGAAGTAGAGCACATCAGGGGCGTTGATTCCTCTGGAGTAATAAAAAATCTACTTGACAAGGGGCTTCTTGCAATCAAGGGAAGAGACGATGCTCTTGGAAGAGCTCTTTTGTATGCAACCACCCCAATGTTCCTAGAGCTGTTTGGACTCGATTCGCTTAAAGACCTCCCAACGCTTGATGAACTTACTGAGCTGATGGAAGAGGGAAATCATTCAACATTAAATCAAGATGAGAATTAATAAGTATCTAGCCCACTGCGGCGTTGCTTCAAGAAGAAAATCAGAAGCCTTGATTTTAGATGGCAGGATCACTGTTAACGGAAGAGTGGTTAGAGATTTATCGGTCACTATCTCTGATGGGGATAAGGTTAGGTTAGATGATAGCCTTATCTCAATACCTCGAAATTTTGAGTATTACATTCTGCACAAACCAAAAGACTACATCTGCACTAGTAGCGATGAGCTTGGAAGGAAAAATGTAACAGAATTAATTAAGACAAATCATAGAATATATTCTGTGGGTAGATTAGATAAAGATACAACAGGTCTGATTATATTAACTGATGATGGAGACCTAGCAAATCAGATGCTCCATCCTAAGTTCAAGCTAGAGCGGAAGTACTACGCATACACAAAAGAACAGATTCACTCAAAAGATATTGAAAAAATTAAAAAGGGTGTCTTTATAGCTCCAAGAGTAAGGGTGAGGGCTAATATTAAGCACGTTGGTTTTGACAAGGGAAAGTATAAGTGGAGAGTGATACTAAAAGAAGGAAAGAATAGAGAGATTCGTAGAATATTTCTAAAGTATGGTCTTAAGGTCTATAATTTACATCGCTACTCATTTGGTGGCTTTACACTGAAGGGAATTGATAGGGGAAAGAGTAAGCAAATTAGCAAAAAAGAAATTCAAGAAAAATTAAAGTTTTAATTCATTTAAAATAATATTTCCTATATAGAAAGTTATCCTTATATTACTGGGCTTTTTAAAGAATGGAGACTCAGTGATAATTGCAATTGATGGTCCCGCCGGATCAGGGAAATCAACAACATCTAAACTTGTCGCAAAGAAGCTTGGTATCTCTCATCTTGATACAGGCTCTATGTACAGAGCGATAACAGTTCATTTTATCAAGAACAACTATAGTCTTGATGATATTGACGTTTCCTCTGTGATGGACTCTATAGATCTTGAGATATCTGATTCAAGTGACAAGGAATCTGTTTTTTTAAATGGAGAGGATGTGACTGACAAGCTAAGGAGCAACGAAGTATCAAGGCTGGTTAGCGATGTAAGCTCAATTAAAGAGATTCGGGCGAAGATGGTTCAGATTCAGCGGAGCATATCATCAAACAAATCTATTGTCATTGATGGAAGAGATATAGGAACGGTGGTTTTTCCTGATGCCAAATTTAAATTTTTCATAACGGCATCAATTGAGTCTAGAGCGCAAAGACGATTTAATGAGCTAAAAGATAGCGATTTGAATATCACGCTAGAGCAGATAGAGGAAGACATCAGACTCCGTGATCACTTTGATACAACAAGAGACAACTCCCCTCTTAAAAAGGCAGAGGACGCGATCATTGTTGATACTACTCATTTGGATATAAGTGGGCAAGTCAATATGATTTTGGAAATAATTAACAATAACCAGGAGAATACTAATAAATGACTTTTAACGAAGAAACTAACAACGAAACCAACCAAGAAGAAGTAACTAACGAACAAGAAGAAACCGCAGCAGAAGAAACACAAGAAGAAACCCCAGAAATACAAGAGGCCCCAGCAGAAGAAGTAACTGAAGAGGAATCAGAAGCAGCAGTATCTGA
>CAZHKH010000004.1:25787-37688 GCA_964532515.1 uncultured bacterium | reverse complement strand
GAATGGAACTCACACTGATATAGAAGTAGTTAATACACACAAAAAACTAGAAGAAAATGAGGATGGAAGACCTGTATATAGAGCCTATGTTCTGCTTAGAAAGAAACAAATATCAGAATAATAAACTATGAAACTGACTAAAATAGTTTTATTCTTTTCTTTTAGTTTTATTTATTCTCAAGTTGGGATACAAATAACACAGACTTCAAATATTGCAAGTGGAGAGCAAACTACTTCATTATTTGCAACCAACACAACTGACTATCAAATAAATGAAAATTTATTTGATATAAATGCAACCTATAAACATTTTAATCTATATACACAACTTGAGTACAGTGACCCTCCAGTTTTGGGATATACTAAAACTAGTATAGATGAATTTCTGAATCTATTTTCTGTTGAGTATAACGGACAATTTAATTTAAAATTAGGAGATATTCACTCTATAGAATCAAGAGGTCTTATCTTTAATTCTTATCAAGACCAAAGTACAGATTTTGATAATGGTATAAAAGGGATACGTGCTTCCTATGGTATGGATTGGTTTGATTTATATCTTATACATGGTAGTGATGAATATGAATTTAGGTCTAACCCTATAAATCAACTTAATGATTTTTCTTATGACCATACCACTACATTTATAGGAACCAGCGTATATCCTAATGATAATATATCTTTAAATTTTCAATACCAAAATCAAAGTATTTCAATATCTGATGATGTTATACTTGATTATTATGGACGTAATTTCACAACAATCCTTGGAAAATATCTTATTCTTAATCAACAAGATTTTGCAACTGATTCAACTGCAGCCGGCATAGCAATTGATAATTATAATGTTGATTCTGATGTTTTAGGATTTTCATTGGAGACTAATATATTAGGCGTAGATATTTATGGGGAGTATGTGAAAAATAAATACACTAAGCTTGAGCCAGGGGTTCAAAAAGGTGACCAAGTTGATGGTAGCTTGTTCTATGGTTCTTTATATGCAGACATTTTAGGAAGTGGAGTTACATATGAATTTAAAAGATATGATACCCCATACTTTATCCCCACATTATCTTTTGGACCTATAGTTTACAGAGAGGCAACTTCTACTTTACAATCCAAGGTAGTACATAATATGAATTTTGTAAATGAAGTTGGCCATCAATTAGATATTAATCAGATGATTGGTGATAATATTAATCTTAATTTTAATTTATCTACAGCAAGAAGAATTGAACCTTTTGATGGAATGTTAAATTATACTAATAGTATTTTTGATTCGACAGCTTTTTTTAATAGTTATCAAAACAACCCAGAAAACACCTTTGTCCATCAATTTTTAAATGTAGAGTCTACTTCTACAAATTTATACTCTTATGAAAACCCAAATTTCATGTCCATATTGTTTATGGATGAAGATGAAGATATCTTGGCTTTTTGGCCATACAGGCAATTGTATCTAGGTTTTTCTGGTGATTTTTTGGATGATAGATTGTACTTTAGTATTGGATATGATTTATTTGATCACATAAAACAATGGGGCAGCGAGACTGAATATGGCATGACACATAATATCTATAACATATCAGGTCTTTATGATAGTACTGGGAATAACTCATTGAATGAATTTATTAATGATTATTGGCAGAGTGAATATTTAACTTGGGATGCAGATGCTTATTGGCAAGAGTTTAATTATTGGTTAGACTTCGGAGTTGATTCATTAAGTGCACATACAACAACTGAAGGTCTAATTGGGTTTAGTATAGATGATTATAATAATATTGAGGACCTAATTTCAAATACTCAAGAAGAATTGAGTGATTCTATTTACTCTCACATTCCTACTAATAACAAATGGTTTTATGATAGTGAAAATGCTATTACTCTACCAGTTAGCATGGCATGGACATTTGATAATGGAAACTCAGTTTTAGTTTATCTTGAGCAACAGTGGAGGGAAAAAGAATCTAATAAGGATATAAGATATATATCTGGATTAATTGATTCAGAAAGCTCAAGCTTAGAAAAATTCAATGAGCAGTATTTTTCATTTACGTATAAACATATAAAATTGGGGACGTTTACGTTTACATTTAATAATGAAAAGAGAATTTTGACTTCTTCTGGTCCGAGGATAGAAGATACAAAAAGTTGGAATGGTGTTCAATGGACCTATGATTTTCATGAAAAAAAATCTAATAACATATTAGAAAAATATCTTTTAGGTGATTCTAGAATGTCAATTTTTTATGGATCACAAAAAGGAGGTCTCGTGTGTGCAAATGGGATATGTGCTACACAGCCTGAGTTCCTAAATGGTTTTAAAATTAATTACATCAGAATGTTTTGATAGTTACATCTTGTAATCAAGAATTAGAGTGATTTTTTCGAATATAATTAATATATTAAACTAGGTTTAAAACTTGGAGAAATTCGTATGTTAAAAAAATCTTTACTTTTCATTTTATTTATATCTCTATCTTTTGCTGTATACAATGTTGGTCAAACTGTATCACCATCTGATCAGCAACAGAATTTAACTGTGTGTAATGGTCATGAACCAAACGAAGAGACTGATGGAAATATGAGTTTATGGGATTACAATGGTGATGAGAATGGTGGATCCTATTATGTAACTCATATAGATATGGCGGCTAGTTGGTGAGGTCCTTGTTTTTCGTCCATTGGTACAATGGATCAAATATCAGCAGCATGGGAATATCAAGAAGATTGGAATGTATTAAATTTCACTAACCTTGATGATCCAAATCAACCATATTCATGCTCGCAATGGGGTAATCAAGGATCACTTGATGATAATTTAATGACAGAGGATGGTGGAGGCTATGCTCTTCATAATGACTTTGGTTCTCAGAATGCTTTTCCAAGTAATGTATTTATCGATCATACGATGACAGTGTATTATAAATCCAACAATCTTAGTTATTATTTAGGTAATGTAAAGATTGAAGATATGCTTGCAGCATGTGAAGAGGACCCTGGAGCAAATTGTGCTCAGTGCACGGATTGTGATGAAGATGGAACATATGACGATGTAGATAATTGTCCTGATTTATTTAATCCTTCACAAGAAGATGATGATGGCGATGGAATCGGGGATGCGTGCGATGATTGTCATAATCTCCTTGGTGATGTTAATGATGATTCAAATATTGATATTCTTGATATTATAGGAGTTGTTAATATTATTTTATCCGCTGGAACTGGGGCTGAGTGTGCACTTGTCGATGCAAACGTTGATGGTAATGATGTTGTGAATATACTTGATGTTATTCAATTAATTAATCTAGTGCTAGGTGAACTAAGAACAGTCGAGTCTGATTTAGATAATTATGCTGTTGCACAAATATATTATGACTCTAATGATTTAATTATTCGAATTGAATCTGGCTCTGATGTTTCAGGTATTGAATTAACTATTGACTCTGATGGATACTATGCTGTTTCTCTTAAAAATAATAGTCACATTGAAACATATTCAAGATACTATGATAATAGTTTAAAAGTTTTATCCTTCAATTCATTCAATGAGCCTTTTGATAGCCATATAATTGAGTATAGAATTGAAAATGGAAAAGAGATCTCTAGCGAGGATATTGATCTGATAATAGCTTCTCCTTCAGCAGAAGAGTTTTATGTAACCTCTAGTTTTAATGGTTCGACAGAAGCTGTAAATCCATCATCCTATGAGTTGCATGATGTCTATCCTAATCCATTTAATCCTTCAACTCAAGTTTCTTTTACGCTTCCAATAGATGGTTATGTTGGATTATATGTGTATGATCTTAAAGGTGAACAGGTGGATACAATATATGAAGGTTATCAACAGAATGGTACTCATTCATATACATGGAACGCCTCATCTCTTTCATCTGGAGTTTATTATATACGAATGATTTCAGATAATAGTACTTTAAGTGTTAAAGCGATGTTATTAAAATAAATATTTAATAATATAAAATAAATTAAAAGGGGAGCATAGCTCCCCTTTTTTTATATATAGATATTATTTATTCTTATTAACTTTAGTAATATAATGGCACCCGTGGCTCAACTGGATAGAGCATCTGACTACGGATCAGAAGGTTGCAGGTTCGAATCCTGCCGGGTGTACAAATTTTAGGAGGCTATATGTATGTCACAAAATAGAAATGAACTTTGTAGCTGTGGTAGCGAAAAAAAATATAAAAATTGCTGTATGGTGCAAGATAATAATTCATTTTTCAAAAAAAATAGGGTCACACTATTTGTAGCAGCATTTGTATTATCTTTTTCTTATTTATTTTTTGATAAATTTTCAAATTCAGAAGAAACAATTTACTGTTATGAGTGTAAAGGATATTTTCCTATAAGTCAAGCAGCGCAGCATAAGGATGAAGATGGAAATCCATATAACTTAACTACCAAATAGAATAATTTGCGCTATTCTTATTTATTTATTGCACTATTATCATTATTATTTTCATTTAATGATGAAAGATACACGCTTATTATATCATTTGATGGTTTTAGATATGATTATTTAGACAAAGTCTACACACCTTACTTTGATCAATTTAAAAAAAATGGGGTTTCTTCTGATCTTATCCCGGTATTTCCATCTCTAACATTTCCAAATCATTACTCAATTGCAACTGGCGCATATGCAGATAAACATAAAATTCTAGGAAATAGATTCTATAGTAAAACTCTTAATAAAAAATATTCAATGACTGATAGCGAGACAGTACAAGATGGAAGATTTTATGGGATGGAGCCTATATGGGTAACAGCAGAAAAAAACAATCTAATATCAGCGACTTACTTCTGGATCGGTTCAGAAGCAGAGATTTCTGGATATCGCCCATCAATATATAAACAGTATGATGGATCTGTACCTTTTAAATCAAGGGTTGATTCTGTTCTTTCCTGGTACCATCTCCCTAAAGATAAAAAACCAAATTTGACGATGCTGTATTTTAGTGAACCAGATTATACTGGACATAGGTATGGTCCAGATAGTAGGGAAATAAAATCTTCTATTATTGAAATGGATAATTTATTAGGATATATAATAACAGAACTTAAAAAAATAGATATCTACAAAAAATTAGATATAATTATTGTAAGTGATCACGGAATGACGGGTGTCTCCAAAGATAGATTAATATTACTTGACCAGTATTTTAATATTGATGATTTTGATTTAATATTAAGCCCAGCGATTGCTCATCTTAGTTTTAAGGATGGCTCTGATATGGGTAAATTAAATCTCTATACTGATATCTATAATGCTGATATTTATTATAGAGATGCTTTCCCCAAAGAGTATCATTTTTTTAATGAAGACTCTCCTGATTATATAATAGTCGCAGATTTAGGGTGGACTATTACGACATCCAATAAAATTAAACAAAAAAAGAACTTTCCAGGTGGGATGCATGGATATGATTCAAAATTTCCTGATATGCATGGAATTTTTTTTGCTAGTGGCCCATCATTTAAAAAGAATATAGTAGTTGATCCCTTCGAAAATATCAATATCTATCCGATTTTATGTAAAACACTTACTATTGACCCATATATTGAAAATATTAATTGGGATAAGACAATAATAGACCAAATCTTAATTGTAGAATGATGGATATTTTTTATTCAGATAATATAAATAATAATTTCATAGAGCTTTCAGAGAGTGAATCTCATCATTGCGCTAAGGTAATGAGAAAAAAGAAAGGTGACTTGGTCTCGGTATTAGATGGAAAAGGGTCTAAGTACACAGCTTTAATTATTGAAGCAGATAAAAAGAATGTTCTTCTAGAAATAAAAACTATTGATAGAGTTCCTAATAGTGGTATTGGATTACATTTAATCATTTCTCCAACAAAATCACATGATAGAATTGATTGGTTGATTGAAAAAGCAACAGAGATAGGAATTCAAAAAATATCATTTATGAATTGCGCTAGGACAGAAAGAAAAAAAATAAATTTAGATAGAATTAAAAGAATTTCAATTTCAGCAATCAAGCAATCTGGCCAACGATATGCTCCTAAAATTAATAACATATTATCATATAAACAGATTATAGATAATATCTCTGATGATCAGCGATTTATTGCACACCTAGAGGAAGACAAAAAAAAGCATTTACGCAGTGTTTATAATAAATCAAAAAACTGCTGTGTTTTAATAGGCCCAGAGGGGGATTTTACTATTGATGAAATAAATTTAGCAAAAGAAAACCATTTTCATTCTATTACTTTAGGTGAAAGTACGTTGAGGACTGAGACAGCCGGCTTATTTGTTGCTTCTCTGATAAATATATTAAATGAATGATTATACCGTATATGAAAAGTGGATGAAATTTGCTTTGCTTGAGGCAATAAAAGCATTTGATTCTGGAGAAGTTCCAATCGGTTGTGTTATTGTTAAAAATAATAAAATTATTGGTAAAGGTTTTAACCAGGTAGAAACATTAAATGATGCGACCGCTCATGCTGAGATGATTGCAATTACAGCAGCCAGTGGAACAAATGAAGATTGGAGGCTTGATGATTGCTTCTTGTTTGTAACCAAAGAACCCTGTTCAATGTGTGCAGGCGCAATTTTAAATTCTAGAGTTAAGGCAATTATATATGGTATTCCAGATAAAGATAGTGGGGCCTGCGGATCATATTATGACATATGCAGAGATAATAAACAAAATAATTTCCCTATTATTAAAGGTGGTATTCTTGAAAATGATAGTAGAAGCTTAATTCAAGAGTTCTTTCAAAATATAAGAAAAAAATAATGTGATGAAGGTCAAAACAATATTACTTGAACAAGCATAATTTATTCTTGTAAGAAACGGCAATCATGCCACCTTCTTCTTACTCCTTTTCTGCCTTTGAAATGGAAAATACAGAGCCCCTTAGGGGGCTTTGTATTATGGTAAATATTCAATAAAATACAAGTAAACCTATGGAGTAAATAATGATTATTTATTTTTTAATACTAATATCCTTAGTAGTGGCAGATATATATAAAGTAGATGCAGAATCTTCTCATATCCAGTGGATTGGAGAAAAATTTACTGGTAAGCACGATGGGAACATTAATGTTTTGAATGGCAATGTAAAAAAATACTTAAAAGCAGATAATTCTATCGCTATACAGGGAGAGTTTATTGTTGATATGACCTCTATCACCAATAATGACATAGAAAGTCCAGAATATAAAAAATATTTAGTAGATCACCTTAATAGCTCAGATTTTTTTGATGTAGAGATGTTTCAAACATCTAAACTTAAGATCCTTAGTAATAATCCAATTTCTAATGAAGACAGTTTGTACAATACTATGATAACCGCAGAAATTACCATTAAGGGAATAACAGAGGAAATAATATTTCCAGCAAAAATTACTTTTTTAAAGGATATTGCAACAGCTGAAGGAACAATTGATATTGATAGAACGTTATTTGATATAAGGTATAAGTCACAAAGCTATTTTCCAGATATTGGAGATAAATTTATTTATGATAATTTTACCTTAAACTTTAAAATCAATGCAAAAAAAACAACTAATTAAAATAATATTTTTTTTATTTCTTCTGTTACTTCTATTCTCATCGTGCTATACAAAGAAAGATATAGATAAGATTGAAGCAAATGTAGACATCGATAGAGAATTCCATGAAAATGGTCAACTAAGCTATGAGTTTATCTATAGATATGGAAAACTAGATGGAACATCAAGAACATGGGATGAAAATGGAAATTTGATTTCTAGAATAGATTATAAAAACGGAATTCTTCATGGAAATTGGGAGACTTATTATAAAAAAGGACAGCTTAAAAACTCTGTTGTTTATTTAAATGGAATGAAAAATGGATTAGAAACGTGGTATCATGATAATGGAGAGAAACAATCTGAGGTGCTATATGAAAATGATGAGGTTATATCAAAATATTTAAGATGGGACGAGGAAGGAAATCAAATTACTAATTAAAATATTTATATTATTTTCATTTTTATTTACAATGACTAATAAAAAATATCAATACAACGAAAACGGAAGAATAATCATTCCTGATAAAGAGGTGATTTCAGAGCTTCCAAATGATGGAGGAGACCTTTGGAATCGTCTTATATTTGAGAGCAGTCCCTATCTACTTCAGCATTCTGCTAATCCCATTGACTGGTACCCCTGGGGAGAAGATGCATTTAAGTTAGCAAAAGAGCTAGATAAACCTATTTTTCTATCAATTGGCTACACTACATGTCACTGGTGTCATGTAATGGAACATGAATCATTTGAGGATATTGAGGTTGCTAAATTAATGAATGATACTTTTATTAATATTAAGGTTGATAGAGAGGAACGACCTGATATTGATAATATATATATGTCTGTGACTCAGATGGTAACAGGCAGGGGTGGATGGCCAATGACAATTATCATGACCCCATCAAAAGAACCATTTTTTGCAGGTACATATTTTCCTAAAAAGACTAGATATAGTAGAATTGGAATGCTAGAATTAGTTCCTAAAATAAAAAAAATGTGGGAAGACTCTATCTCAAGAGATAGTTTAATATTAAATGCCAATGAAATAAAGAGTAGGTTAGAAAATATTAACAAATCAATTAAAGTTTCTGGTGAGATAAATGATGATGTTTTTGATAAAACATTTCAAAGTTTTGAAAAAAAATATGATCGAGTATTTGGAGGGTTTGGAGAATCACCCAAATTCCCTAAACCACATGATTATATGTTCCTTCTTAACTATTACTATCGAACAAATAATATAAATGCTTTAGATATGGCTACATATTCTCTTGAGAACATGAGAAAAGGAGGAATGTACGATCAAATTGGATTTGGATTTCATAGATATTCAACAGATGCAAGATGGCTGACTCCTCATTTTGAAAAAATGTTATATGATCAAGCACTCCTAGTTCATGCTTATCTTGATGCGTATATAGCTACAGAAGATATAAAATATGCAAATATTGTTCATGAAATAATTGAATACGTTCTTAGAGATATGACTTCTTTAGAAGGAGGCTTTTATTCTGCAGAAGATGCTGACAGTGAGGGAGAAGAGGGTGTGTTTTACGTTTGGGGAAGAGATGAATTTATCAGCGTGTTAGGTCAAGAAGATGGTGAGTTCATGATAGATTTTTTAAATATAGAAGAAAGAGGAAACTGGAAAGATGGGATGAAACATGCTACAAACATCCCTCATCAGACAAAAACATGGGAACAGATATCCAATGATTACAAATTAACTATAAATGAATCAAAATCTCGATATGAAAGGTGTCGAAAACAATTATTTAAATATAGAGAGAAAAAAATTCATCCTCAGAAAGATGATAAAATCCTGTCAGATTGGAATGGACTAATGATTTCAGCTATCGCTAGAGCTGCCAGTATACTTAACAATGAGCGTTATTCCAAAGCCGCAATAAACGCCATGAATTTTGTTCAAACAAATTTAATTGATAATGAAGGAAAAATCCTGAAGAGAATTAGAATTGGAAGTGGCCCCGGTGGTTTAGATGGTACAATTGAAGATTATTCTTTTTTGATTTGGGGGATTATTGAATTATATAATTTAAATTTTGATCCAAAATATTTGGAGCTCGCAAAATTTTATTCTGATCATCTGATTGAACATTTTCTAGATGAAAATGATGGAAGTTTTTATTTTACCCCTGATTATGGAGAAGAACTTATTGTGAGATCTAAAGATTATTATGATGGAGCAATTCCATCAGGTAATTCAGTGTCAGCATACAACTTTATTCGTTTAGCCAGATTATTATCTAAACCTGACTATGAAGATATAGCCCTAGGAATTTTAAATAGATATTCTAAACGATTAAATAGAGCTGGTACTGGCCAAACAATGATGATGAAAGCTGTAGACTTTCATAGGGGCCCAAGCTATGAGGTTATTATTTGCGCCAAGGAGATGAACAATAAGAGCAAAGAAATAATAAAGGCGATAAACAATATAAAACAGCCTAACAAGGTTGTTATTTGGGTAGATGAACAAAATAAATCTAATCTAGAAGAAATTATGCCATTTATTAAATATTTTTCAGCTGACTCTATTGAGCCGATAGTCTATGTGTGTCAAAATTATTCGTGCCAACTTCCTACCTCTGATATAGTAGAAGCTATTAATTTATTAAAATAAATGTGATCATTTAGAAGCAGTAACTAAATCTATCGATATCTTTTTTATATAGATCTTTAACAATATCTTTTGCTTTGTTATTGTAATACTCTTTATATGTCTTATGTTTAGATTTATTAATATGGACATTCTTAAATGAAATTTTCAGATCATTACAAACTAATTTCATGTTTTCTTCAAAATTTTCAAGCTTCCCAATAAAATCATATTTATGCTTTCCAATCCAACAATCATATGGAAGGAAAAATCTTGATTTTGAATCTTCGAGGTGATTAATTATATAATCATTGAAACCTTCTTTATCATAAAGTATTATTTTATTTCTATCATGGTCATTCATATTGATTTTTTTTTTAGCCATTGCTAAGTTGTAAAAATAAGAAGATACTACTCTATCCCATGGATTTCTTACAAATGTAAATTTATAATATTTTTCCCAGTATTTAGGATAGTTCCAATCAGTGGGATAGCCATGCTTAATTTTAATTGATTTATTATGTAACTCTTTGATATCAGCACCTAGTATAGTCTCTATGCTCATTCCACCTGTTTTTGGGATATGAATATAAATACAATTAAGATTTTTAGATATCATAATGAAATTTATTTATTACATCTGGCGACTTGTTGCATATCTTCCATATCCATAATTAAAATAGTATCATCTTTTAAGCAGTCTGGATATGGTGGGCAAAATTTATTATCAGCAATTCGCAGAGTTCCTTTTTGATGTATATTGCAAAAGGTAATTGGCATTGGACCCCAGAATAAATTTTTTGTAATATCGAGGTAAGTTAATTTTGTAGTATAATTAGCTGTCTCTGGGAATAATCCTTCAATTCTTTGCTCGGGCAATGTATATGAAATTAATCTATGATCAGCATTCCACCTTGGCTCTCCTAACCCTAAATATTCAGATATACATTCTGACAATTCTTCTTCATTATTTATAACTTCAAATGATGAACACTTGTGTGTTGGATTTTTAATTGAAAAAATATCCATAACAAACAATAAATCACCACAGGCATATTTCTTTTTCTTATTTTTTACAATAGATTGATTAACTTCAATTCCAGTTTTTCCACCAGTGCATCCACCGCATGGATCAACAATCGCTGTTCCAAAACAGTCACCATTACAATCTTTATCAATATTTGGAGAATGATTAGAATTTCCTTGAGAACATACTCCGCACTCATCAAGATATGCCGTCCCACCTAAATTCCCATCCCATAGGGGTGAGCTTGGACCGCAGTCTCCATGGCAATCCATCACCTCATTATATCGATATCCAGTATCACCTTCCGAGCAGATGTTACATTCATCTATAATTGCCTTTCCATTACATGATTGATTACAATCTTGGCCATATGCTCCTGCAAAGTCACCCTCAAGGCTATTTGTATCTTTAAATCCAGTTGTCCCCTCTATGCAATACATACATTCATTAACATAGGCATCTCCAAAGCATAACCCCGTACAATCCATATCTGCATTCTTCTTAATCCCAGTTTTTCCTCCTGAACAGATTTGACATTCATCTATTTTTGCAATTCCAAAGCACTAACCATTGCAATCTATATCTCAATAATCATCTTGATTTGATTTACCACTAGATCATTCTCCGCATCTATCATCAAAAGCTGATCCAAAACATTCACCGTTACAATCTATATCACTGTCAGCTTCATGTCCG
>CAZHKH010000004.1:0-25777 GCA_964532515.1 uncultured bacterium | reverse complement strand
AACAGATTTGTCATTCATCAATTATTGCTTATCCAAAGCAGTCGCCATTGCAATCTTTATCGCTGTTTTCACTATGTCCACTCTCACCTTCAGAACACACTCCACAGTCATCCTCAAAAGCAGTACCAAAACAATCACCGTTACAATCCATATTTCCATTCTTTTTAATTCCAGTTTTTCCTCCTGAGCAGACTTGACATTTATCTATTTTTGCTTTTCCAAAGCAGTCACCATTGCAATCTATATCTGAATCTGGTAGATGATTAGTAGTCCCTCCGCTACACACGTTACAGCTATCAAAATAAGCATTACCAAAACAAACCCCCTCACAATCTTTATCGATATTTGGGGTTAACCCTGTATTAGCACCACTGCATATTCCACATTCATCTATTTTAGCACTTCCAAAGCACGTATCGGTACAATCTATATCTGCATTATACGAATGGTTAGTTTCTCCGTCAGAGCATACCCCACAATCATCAATCCTTGCATCGCCATCACATGTTCCATGACAATCAAGTTTAAGGCCAGGAGATATTCTAAAATTAATTGTTTCAGTAGAGGTAGTATGTTTTGAAAAATCATGGGCCTCTACTCTAAGTGTGTGAGATCCTGGACGAAGTTCACATGGATTCCAGACTTCATAAAATGGGTTAGCGCTATTTTCTTCATGATAAAGTTTATTATCTATAAAGTATGTTATAGATTTTATCCCTTTATTATCATCAGCAGATACTTTAATTAATTTATTGGTTCTAAATTCATAGTTATCAGTAGGAAAAATAATTTCAATTGTAGGGGGCTCTCTATCCTTCAGTCCAAACAAGACGATATAGCCAATGCCTAGGGCTAATATTCCATTTAGAATTGCCATATTTTATTCTTCATATGCAAACGACTTTTTAAAATTATTTGATTTAACATCATTAACTTCAATAAGTGGATATATAAATAAATTAACAGGGCCACCATCATACTCATCTAGGATAAAATCCCTTCCAGTATTCATTTCCAACCTATTTTCGCAAACAGTTCCAAAGTAGTAATCTGCTTTATCCGGGGCTTTATCAGCTTCAGAAATATCTACTGGATACCATCCATCGCCTTCAACATAATAATCAGCCCAGCAATGATAACCAGATACTTTTCCTTTAGATTCAGATGGGATAGGAAATCCCATATGGAAGCGAGCTGGGACATTTGCAGTTCGATTAAGAGATATAAAATATGAATGATAATCTGTGCAGTTTCCAACACCAATGTTGCATGCGTAAATTGAATTTCCATTTCCGAAGGTATAATTTCCACTTGATGTTTTAGAGTCTTTATATAATTTAACCACTTCATCTAATGAAACTTCTTTTAAGCCATAGTTCATTTCTGTTGAGAGCCATTTTTTATTTGTTTTTGGGTTATTCCCTGAATAGTATTGATCATCAGTAGATGAGTCCTTGGGTTTTCCATAGTGCATTCCATTTAAAACAAAATCATAGATAGCTCTAATATTACTTGAGGAAAGCTTATTATCAGAAATGACTTCAGAGAATACATCGCCCACTGGTACCATCGAGTAAGAATCAAGATAGCTGTTAGGGTTTATATTCTCATACATGACATTCTTATGTTCATTCCTTTTTACATTAAAATCTATCGAAACTTTTGAAGTCGTTGAAGTACCATTTTCACTGTAAATATAAACATATTGATTCCCATGCAGAATTTCTTTTTTAATGTGATAATCAAGGTTCCCCGTATTTATTTTTAGATTTGATATTTCTTGAACTTCATTTGAAGAGGGGAGCGGAAGCCAAATCTCAAGCTTTCTATTTTCAGAAGATGGTATCTCTACTGAATAATTAAATTTAAATGATCTTGACGATAAAGATGAAGAATCATTTTTATAACAGCTAGTAAATAGTATTAAAGATACACAAAGCAAAAACTTATTCATTTTATTTTATCCTTTTATTTTAAATAAATATTAGATGTAAAATTTAAGAATGATTAATTCTATGATTAAATATTTTTTTTTAATTATGTAATTTATTTTTTGCAAACAACCTTTAAAATCTCAAATAAATCTTTTTTGATTATTTTACTTAATTTCTTGCCTAGATGTTAGACAATGTTATAAATTTCTTGGCTGTATCTTATATAAAGGACAATTATGTTAACAAGTTCAATTAAAAAAGATGATATACAAAGAGATTGGTATATTGTTGATGCTGACAATAAAACATTAGGAAGGCTTGCTTCAGAAATCGCGCAAGTGATTAGAGGTAAGAAAAAACCTTTCTATACTCCAAATTTAGATATGGGTGATTTTGTTGTTGTAATAAATGCTGAAAAGATTTCAGTTTCAGGAAACAAAGAAGAGCAAAAAAAATATTTTAGTCATTCTGGCTATCCGGGTGGTGATAGGGAGATTTCTTTATCTCGCCTTCGTGAAAAACAACCAGAGAAAATAATTTATAATGCGGTGAAAGGAATGCTTCCACATAATAGATTAGGAAGAAAATTAATTAAACATTTAAAAGTTTATACTGGTTCTGAACATCCACATGTATCTCAGCAACCAAAACCATTTAATATTTAGTAGAGGAAATCAATAAATGACAGCCAAAAAAAATGATGTATGGAAATCCATTGGAAGAAGAAAATCTTCAGTAGCTAGAGTTATGATATCAAATGGAAAGGGTTTATATACTATTAACAGAAGAAATATAGATAATTATTTTGGCGGACGAGATGTCTTAAAAATGGTAGCAAAGCAACCATTTGAGCTTCTTGGTATTGAAGGAAAATATGATGTTAACATAAATGTAATTGGAGGTGGATTATCTGGTCAGGCTGGCGCTATTCGACTTGGAATTTCACGAGGCATTGAAAAGGTAAATCCTGATTACAGAAAAACTTTAAAAGAAAATGGATATCTTACAAGAGATTCACGAGAGGTTGAGCGAAAAAAACCTGGTCAGCCTGGTGCAAGAAAGAAATTCCAATTCTCAAAACGTTAAAGAAGAGGACTATGAGTAAAATACAAATCAATACAGATACATTGCTAAATGTGGGTGCACATTTTGGCCACCCATCAAGTAAATGGAATCCAAACTTTGAAAAATTTATTTCATCAAAGAAAAATGGAATTCATATAATAGATCTTATTCAAACTGAAAAATATTTAAAAAGAGCAACCAAAGAGCTATGTAACGTGCTAAGTAATGATGGTACCATACTTTTTGTTGGCACAAAAAAACAGGCTAAGAATGTTATCCAGGAAGCTGCGGACAACTGTGGAATGTATTATATTGTAGAAAGATGGCTTGGTGGGACATTGACAAATTTTGCAACTATTAAAAAGAGTATAAAGAGATTACTAACACTTGAGAAAGAATCCTCGCCTATATATCAGAATATAACAAAAAAAGAAACAGTAATGCTTCAAAGAGAAAAATTAAAATTATCTGATTTACATCGTGGAATTAAAAACATGAAAAGGATTCCTTCTGCTATATTTATTGTTGATGGTATACATGAAATGATTGCAATAAAAGAGGCAAAACAATTAGATATTCCAACTTTTGGAATTATAGATTCAAATACAAACCCTAACGTAGTTAATTTCCCAATTCCAGCTAATGATGACTCTGTAAAATGTATTAAATTGATAATGGATTACATAACAGAAAAATTAAATGAAGTTAGTGGCAGAGGTAAAGATGAGACGCAGGACAGTTTAGATAAAGGTGAAAATAAGGAGAGCGTGGAATCATGATTTCAGCAGCAGCTGTTAAAGAATTAAGAGAACTTTCAGGCGCAGGAATGATGGACTGTAAAAAAGCACTTCAAGAAGCCAATGGTGATACCAAAAAAGCGATGGAAGTCTTAAGAAAAAATGGAATTGCAAAAGCACAGAAAAAAGTAGGAAGATCTGCATTGGATGGTGTTGTGATACCATACATTCACCCAGGATCAAAATTAGGAGTATTGCTTGAGGTAAATTGTGAGACAGATTTTGTTGCAAGGACAGACGGATTTCAAGATTTTTGCAAAGATGTCGCTATGCATATAGCAGCGTCTGCTCCAATCGCTGTGTTAAGAGAAGAATTATCTGAAGATATAGTAGAAAGCGAAAAAAATATTTTTAGAGAACAATCAAAAAAAAGCGGTAAGCCTGATGAAATAATTGAAAAAATGATAGATGGAAGAATGAATAAGTTTTATCAAGAAAATGTATTGATGGAACAGAGCTTTGTTAAAAACCCTGATTTATCTATCAATGATTTGCTTACTGAGACAATTGCAAAACTAGGAGAGAATATCTCAATTACAAGATTTGCAAGATATCAACTAGGTGAAACAGCCTCCCAGACAGAATCTTCTGATTAATATAAATAAATTATGATGATAAAAAACACAAAGAGACTCCTTTTAAAAATAAGTGGAGAAATGCTCTCTGGTACTCAAGATTTTGGTTTAGACCCAAAAGCTCTTGAAAAATATGCAAAAAAAATTAAAGATGTTTATGATAAAGGATTTGAGATAGGTATAGTCATAGGTGGCGGAAATATTTTTAGAGGTATGTCTGTTGCAGCCAAAGGGATGGATCGGGTTGCTGGAGATTATCTAGGAATGATGGCTACAATTATGAATTCTGTAGCTCTTCAATCAAGTCTTGAAAAATTAGGTTGTGATACGAGAGTAATGTCAGCAATTACAATTACTCAATTAGCAGAGCCATATATTAGAAGAAAGGCTGCAAGACATTTAGAAAAAGGACGAATAGTTATTATGGCTGGAGGTACAGGTAATCCATACTTTACTACAGATACGGCAGCTGTTTTGAGAGGAATTGAAATTAATGCAGATGTAATTATGAAGGGGACAAAAGTTGATGGAGTATATGATAAGGACCCGAAAAAATATTCAGATGCGGTAAGATATGAAAAACTAACTTACAAGGAAATTGTTGATCAAGAACTTAAGGTGATGGATTTAACCGCTGTAACTCTTTGTAAAGAAAATAATTTTCCAATATTAGTTTTTGATTTAGAATCAGATGATTCTATAAATAATGCATTGCATTCTTCAAAATATGCTACTATAATTAGCTAGGAGATAATAATATGTCAGAAGAAATTTATAATGAATGTCAAGAAAGAATGGAGAAAAGTATTCTTCACTATCAATCTGAAATAAGTACTATTAGAACAGGTAGAGCCTCTACAGCATTATTAGATTCAATAAAAGTAGATTTTTATGGAACTCTTAGCCCTCTTAATAATATTGCACTAATATCAGCTCCTGATGCTCATTTAATAACTATACAGCCATATGATCCCAGCGCATTAGAAGCAATAGAAAAAGCAATAACATCATCTGATGTTAATTTGACTCCCAATAATGATGGAAGTATTATAAGGCTATCTGTTCCACCTTTAACAGAAGAGAGAAGAAAAGACCTTGTTAAGCTTGTTCATAAAGTAATAGAAGATGGACGTATCTCAATTAGAAATATTTGAAGAGATTCTAATGATACGTTGAAAGCAATTGAAAAAAAACATGAAATTTCTGAAGATAATTTAAAAATTGAACTTAACAATATTCAAGATTTAACTAATGAGTACATTGATAAACTAAACAAAATGCAAGAGAATAAGGAAAAGGAAATATTAGAGTAAATTTTTCCTTAATTCATCTTTAATTTTTTTTAGTTGCTCCCTATTAATATTTAATATATTTAAAATTTGATTAATGATATGCCTTTCAAGGAAATGCATATTATTATCTGCGTATGCAACCTCATAAATACAACCGATGAAATCAATTTTATCTTGCAAACACAATGATTCATTAACAAAAGATCCAGCCTCATAAAGATCAATAGAGTCATCATTAACTCTCTTTGCTTCTATCATTAGATCACTTGCTGTTTTTTTATTTAGTTTGTAAAAATTGCATAGGATTTCTGAAATAGTTTGTATTTCCTCATCTCTCAATATATTATCTGCTGAAGCAACTTTTAATAATAATGATGCAGTATAAAGTTTTAGTTGTGAATGATTAGTATCTTTTATATTTCTCATAAATTCAATTTAATAATTAATATGTGAAATAAATAAGAAAGATGTATTTTTAGGCTAAATCATTAATAATTGGGATTTTATGAAAATAACGTCAGTAAAAAAAGGTAGCACAGCAGAAAAATTAGGAGTTAAAGCTGGAGATCAGCTTCTTAGAATTAATTCAAAAAGAATAAAAGATGACATTGATTTTAGATTTAGAGTAACTGAAGAAGATCTTTTATTGCAATTTAGAATTAATGGTGAATTAAAAGATTTTCAGATAGAGAAAGATTTTGATGATGATTTGGGTGTAGAGCTTGAAGAATTTAAAATAAGAAGTTGTGCCAATGATTGTATCTTTTGTTTTGTAGATCAAAATCCTAAAGGAATGAGAGAGGGAATGTATTTTAGAGATGGAGATTTCAGATTAAGCTATTTGCATGGTCATTATGTTACAATGACCAATATGGGTGAAAAAGAATTAAATAGAATAGTTGAGCAAAAGTTGTCACCATTATTTATATCAGTTCATGCAACTGGAGTTGATCTTAGAAAGGAGTTACTTTTATATGGGAAAAATGATCATCTTTTAAAAAAAATTAAATATTTAACAGATAATAATATTGAGTTACATGCTCAGATTGTTTTAATGCCAGGGATTAATGATGGAGCACATTTGATAAAGACTATTGAAGATTTACATTATTTTTATCCAGGTTTAAATTCTCTGACTATTGTACCTGTAGGACTAACCAAACACCGTGAAGGACTTCCTGAAATTAATATAGTAACGCGAGAATATTCAAAAATGATGATGAATCAATCAGACATGTTAAATAAAAAATTTCAAATAAATAATGATAGGCCATTTATATTTTTTTCTGACGAATGGTATATTCTTTCTGGGCGCGAACTTCCACAATCAAGCTACTATGAACCTTTGGACCTTATTGAAAATGGAGTGGGGCAAGTAACTAAATTTTTAGATGATTTAAATAGAGATAAGAATAAGCTTCCTCGTTCATTTGATAAACCCAGAGAGTTTTCTATAGTTACAGGGAAACTTATGGAAGATATATTTAAAAAGCATGTAATGCCAGTACTATCTAATATAAAAAATCTTAAAGTTAATTTGTATGCAGTAGAAAATGACTTCTATGGTGAGATGGTAACCGTCAGTGGTCTTTTAACAGGAAGAGATATCATTAATAACCTAAAAGGAAAATCACTTGGTGAAGCAGTTTGGGCTAGCTATAGAGTATTAAATGACGAGGGCACTTTAACTTTAGATGATATGACAATTAATGGTCTTTCATCAGAGTTAGGTGTTCCTTTTAATGTGTCTCAAGATAGTATCCTTGAAATTTTTGAAAGGGATATCCTTGGCAAATAAAATTCTAGCAATACTAGGTAGGCCAAATGTAGGGAAATCTACTTTATTTAATCGTCTAGTTGGTTCACGAAAGTCTATTGTTTCACCTGTAGAGGGTGTTACCAGAGATAGGGTTTACAGTGTCTTTGATTGGATTGGGAATAATTTTGATATTATTGATACAGGTGGGTTTTTACCTAAAGAAAAGGATCTAATAAATAAACACATTCAAGATCAAGCAAATATAGCAATAAACGAAGCTGACTTAATCATTTTTTTAGTTGATGGTAGAAGCGAAATTACAGCGAGTGACAGAATATTAGCTGATATGCTTATAAGATCACAAAAATCATCAATTTTAGTTGTAAATAAGATTGATTCATTAGACCAAGAAGAAAAAATTAATGATTTTTTTCAACTAGGGCTAGGCAATCCCATACCCATTTCTGCTATGCATGGAAGAAACGTAGGTGATATGCTTGACCTTGTTGTTGAAAAACTTCCAGACTTAAAAGATCAGTCAGATAAAGAGGAAAGTGATGTTGATCTTGCTTTAATTGGGATGCCAAATGTTGGAAAATCATCTCTTATGAATGCTTTGCTCAAAGAAGATAAATCAATAGTTACTAATATAGCTGGAACTACCCGCGATTCAATAGATTCATATATTAACTATTTTGGAAAAACAATTCGGCTGATAGATACTGCTGGATTGAGGAAAAGAACAAAAGTAACTGATGAAATTGAATTTTATAGTGTTGTTCGAACAAATAAAGTTATCGCTGATTGTAATGTCGCAGCACTCATGATTGATGCGCATAAAGGGTTTGATAAACAGGACAAGGATATAATAAGGTCAGTAATAAAACTAGGGAAGGGATTGATTATTGTTATTAATAAATGGGATTTAATCGAAAAAAATGATTCAACGATGAAGACGATGATTGATGATATCCATTATGAATATAGCTCAACGAGACACTATCCTATTTTGTTTATATCCGTAAAAAATAATTTACGATTACAAAGCATTCTTGAATCTACAATTAAGGTTTATGATAGACTGATATCAAAAGTAGCTACGCCCCTTTTAAATGAAATGATACAAAGAATAGTCAATAATAATCCTCCGCCTGCTGTAAAGGGGAAACATCTTAAAATTAAATATGCTGCTCAAACCAGACATTCTCCTCCTATATTTGCCATATTTATGAATTATCCTGATTTAGTCCCTATTAGCTATAAAAGATATATTGAAAACCAATTAAGAAGTGAGCTTGATTTGATTGGAGTTCCTCTTAAAATTTCATTTAGGAAAAAATAAAAAATTGAAATTTTTCTATTTTCTAATATTAATGACATTCTTATATACAGAGGATCGGCATCGATGTCCTGAAGAAATATTTACAGTTGAAAGAAATAGGCCCGACTCCCTTGATACATACTACGAATCTTTATCCGGTCACTTTTTGATTCATTATGATACCAGTGGAGATAATGCCCCAGATCTTTTGGATAATAATCTAAACAATATTCCTGATTATGTAGAGGAAGCTGCTTTGGCGGCTGATTCATCAAGATATGTTTTAACTGAAATAATGGGCTATAGTCCAGAGGATAATGATAGTGATGGCCAATACGATATATATATTCTTGAATTAAGTACAAGTTTATGGGGCCAGACTCAATATGAATCAGGAGGAAGTTCATTTATTAAAATTAGAAATAGCTATGATGGAATGTCAAATTTTTGTGATGATTCAAATGATTTATTATGGTTAACTGTTGCCCATGAATTTTTTCACGCGATTCAGTATAGCTATAGATCAAGCTTTAATGATTCTTATTTTAGAGAGCTTAGCTCTATGTGGTTTGAAAATATTTTTGTTCCAGGCTGCTATGATTTTCTTGATTTTGTTGATATGAGCTCAAGTTCACTTTTTAATAATCCTGATGAGGCTTTTGACCATAGTACATTAGGATCCTATGGGTACAGTTTATCACTTTTTGCTCACTATCTATCTTCAGTAACAGATAGCTTAGGGGCATCTTCTCAGTTGAATAGCAATATTATCAGAGAGATTTGGGAGAATTATTCGCAAGGATCAAATAGTCAAACAGTTTTCAAGTCTTTAAAAGATGTTCTTGAAGAGAATTATAATACATCATTTCCATATGTATGGTCAGACTTTATGTCTAGAAATATGTTTAGTGGGGTGTATGATAACATGAACAATGATATTTATTATCATGATGGCCAAATATTGATAGATCCTCCTAATTTTACCTATGAAACATCGTTTCCCAATCAATTTGAAACGTATAGTGTAGAAATTGATGAGGACAGGGTATCTTTTCTTGGAATCGATACAGATCAAGAGGGCTCATTAGTTGCAAGCTTTTCAGATAGTGAATATTATTTATGGTCAGGAGTTTTATCTGACAATTTATCTCTAGATAACATTTCTGGTGAAATAAATCTTGATATTCCTTTAACAGGAGAATCTTCAAAATTATTTTTTATGATTTCAAATATAGATGGATCTGATAACATTAATATTAATCTATCAATTAATATAGAAGGTTGCACAGATATCCATGCAGATAATTACAATGAGTTTGCCACTGTAGATAATAATTCATGCATATACAGCAATCAGATATCTAATTTATATCCCAACCCAATTAATCTTAACATCGAACAGTTAAGTTTTAATTATATTTCATCAAATAGCAAAGTTATTACGGTATCTCTATTTGATTTAAGAGGGAACAAAATTGATAAACTAAATTCAATTCCAGTTAATAAAGGAATAAATCAAATTCAAATATCTAATATGAGAAATTTATCATCAGGAAATTATTTTTTACTAGTAGATAATGAGCTTCAGTTGAAATTTGTAAACATAAAATGAGCTATAATACCATTCAAAAAATTGGAAGGGGAGAATATAAAAGTAGGGGATCAAAATTTTTTTCATTCTCTCATCATATCAATTCTCTTAATGATCATAAGCATTTAATCGCTGTATATAGGAAAGAATTTCCTGAGTCTTGCCATGTCTGTAGTGCGTACAGATTATTTATGGGAACCCGAATTGATAACCAAGCCTCTGATGATGGTGAGCCCAAGGGAAGCGCAGGGCAATCTATATTAAATCAGCTTAAAAGAAATAACCTTATTAATGTCGGCACCTATGTGGCTCGGATATTTGGAGGCTCTTTGCTGGGTATCCCGGGGCTGATTGAAGCATACTCAAGTGCGGCACTACTATCTATTGATAATACCCCCCATATTAAGTGGAAAACAATGAAATCTCTATCTTTTTCTTTCTCTTATGATTATGAGGGGATTATAAACTCAATCATCAAAGAATTTAATGGAGATATAGTTAAAATGAATTTCTCAGATAAGATAGATGTTGAAGTAAATCTTGAGGAGTCTCTATTTAATATATTTGTAAAAAAAATAAGAGAATCTTCCTCTGATAGAATCAAGGTAAACGTTATTTAAAAGTCCTTCTTTTATTTTCGGTTGTTTAATCAAAAAAGAATAATTAAGTTTGTATCCCAAAAACAGACGCGGGATGGAGCAGTCTGGTAGCTCGTCGGGCTCATAACCCGGAGGTCGCAGGTTCGAATCCTGCTCCCGCCACTAGGGAGACCCCTGTTCTTATTATTAAGAATTGGGGTTTTCTTTTTTTATGTCAATCTAGAATAGATATTATCATATTTATTTAAAGTATTACTTTATATTAAATTACCCTTTACATATTCTTACATTCTAGTTATAAATAATTCATATTTTTTTTATAAATTCATGTATGAAAAAAATTATTATTATTACTCTATACATAAGTACTGTGATTGCCCAGATTCAGCATGGAGGCACTCCAAAATTTTTATATGATCAATTAGATAGAATTAACTTTATTCAAGTTAATACAGATCTCATTGTAGATCGAAGCTTTGATCCAATGGTTTTTCAATTTGGCACTGAATATGATGTTGATATTGATGTAAAAAATGAGTCTCAGGTATATATCAATGATGATGATACCTATACATTGGTGCTAGGCATCCATTCGGATGGTGCATATGGACTTGGGTTTAATTTTAGTGATTTTTTCCTTACCCCAAATGCAAAGCTATATTTTTATGATAGAGAGAGAACTAGTTTTTTTGGTTCCTTGACTGAATTAAATAATAAAGAAACAGATGATTTGACAACATCAATTATAAAGGGAAGTTATGTTATTATTGAGTTGACAGCACCTCAAAATGAGATTAATGATATTAGATTAAATATAGATACTATCATTCATGACTATACCGATATTATGAATTACTACAATACTCTTGATTCAGATAGAGAGGACTGCAATATTAATGTTATCTGTCCAGAGGGTGATGATTGGAGAGATCAAATAAATGGTGTACTAAGAGTTTCTATGGGAGGTGGATTATGCTCAGCGTCTCTTATAAACAATACATCTAACGATAGAACACCGTACGTATTATTTGCAGATCATTGCGTATCTGGATCGACAAGTGGCTATGTATTCTACTTCAATTATCAAAGTAGTAGTTGTTCAGGAAGTACTGGATCATTAAATCAAAGTGTAAGCGGATCTAGTTTGCTGGCGAGTGAGGATATTAACTCTGGCCCAGACTTTGCATTATTAGAATTAACTTCGAATATTCCTGATTCCTACGATCCTTTTTATGTCGGGTGGTCAAGATCAGCTCTTCCACCACAGGAGGCGGTAGGTATACATCATCCAGGAGCTGATATAAAGAAGATTTCATTTACCAATGATAATGTTAGTGCCAATGGATATTATTGGGAGTTTCAGTATGATCAAGGTCGCGTAGTGCCAGGCTCATCTGGTTCTCCATTTTTTGATCAAAATAAAAGGCAAGTAGGAATTGCAAGCTACATCTATATAAATTACTGCGACCCATCTCCTGATTGTTACTGTGCGCAGCAATATAATCATGGATATGGACGTTTTGATCAAGCCTGGAATATGGGACTCTCTAACTATTTAGATCCAATTAGCTCAGGTGCTACATTTTTAGATGGCATTAGTATAAGTGGAATCAGCATATCTCATGATGCGTATGAGGATATTCCATTTGAAAGTAGTACAATTAATTTTTCTGCTGAAGTAAATGCATTTACAGGAGATATAGATGCAGTAGAATTATATTATAATTTTGGAGATGGATGGAACACTATTGAGATGCAGCAGCAATTTGGTACAAATCTATATGAAATAAATTTAAATAATATTTTTAATGGAATGTTAATTAGATACTACATACAGGCAGTTAATTCTGAGGGAGTAGTTCAAACATACCCCAATAATGCCCCAGAAAATTCTGTGTTATTTATTGTAGGTGAACTTCCAGATATATATTTGAACAATTTTGAGGAATCTGCAGCGGATTGGACGATTGGAGAAGCTTCAGATGATGCAAGTGCAGGAATATGGGAGCTAGCTGTTCCCATTGCAACTTTTAATGATGAAAACTATCAGGTTGCTCCTGGATCTGACAATACAGAAGATGGTACATACTGTTTTGTGACTGGGAATGGATATGAACAGGGAAATGGTGGGTATGATGATGTAGATGGAGGCAAAACAACTCTACTTAGTCCTAATTTTGACCTCTCAAGCTATGACGAAGTTGTTATGACGTTCTGGAGATGGTATACAAACAATATTGGAGATAATGGAAATAATGATATCTGGTTAGTTCAGGCTTCAACAGATGGAGGCGAATCTTGGATAGATATAGAAAACACTTCAAGTTCAAATACCAGTTGGATAAAAAGTAGATTTATCCTATCTGACTAAATTGATCTTACAAACAATGTACAATTTAAATTTATTGCTGAGGATATTTTCTATAATGGTGATGCGGGCTCTGGGGGCTCCCTAGTTGAAGCGGCCATTGATGATTTTATGCTGGAATATGTTTTATCTGAGTCATTTATGGTAGGTGATCTTAATTCTGACTCTACCATTAATGTTCTGGATGTAATTTTACTTGTTAATATGGTCCTTGGCTTTGAGGAACCAAATTATTCTGCAGGAGATATTAATTTTGACTCTGAAATTAATATTTTAGATGTAGTTAATCTTGTATCTATGATATTAGATAATTAAAACATCCAGTACTTGCACACCTACTTTTAATTAAATTAATTTTTCTATTTATAATTATATGTAAATTATAAAATCATGATTACACATACATTGATAGCAATAAATGTAGTAGTATTTATCATTATGGTATTGATTGGGGGAAGCTCAGTTATTACAGCCCCATCAACTCACTTTTTATTAAGTTTTGGTGCTAGTTTTGGTGAATATGTATTTGATGGTGGCCAATTTTGGAGACTATTAACATCAAATTATCTTCATATAGGCTTGCCTCATTTATTGTTTAATATGTGGTGCTTGTACTCCATAGGGTTGGAGCTAGAAGAATTTATGGGTAGCGCATTTTTTATAGTTACTTATACTGTGAGCGGAGTATGTGGAAGCTTGGTGAGCTGTCTTTATTATATGAGCATAGGATATCCCACAGTCTCAGCTGGAGCATCTGGTGCAATTTTTGGAATAGCTGGAGCCCTTCTAGTAGTTGCTCTATATATTGGAAGCAAATATAATCGAAATCAATTTAATTATGATTATTCATCACTATTGTTTTTTATTGGCTTTAATATAGTTTATGGATTTCAAGTTGTAGGAATTGATAACGCTGCACATCTAGGTGGATTATTATTTGGAGCTGTTTTTGGAGTTATTTTTGTTTTAATTAAAGAGATTGAATAGATAGCTATGATAAAAAAGTTTTTAATATTTACAATTTTAAGTCTAGGACTACTGTTTACTTGGATGTTTTGGAACATGTCAGGATTTAAAAGTCAACAGATTGATGTTG
Organism: uncultured bacterium; assembly: GCA_964532515.1. Classification (GTDB taxonomy): domain Bacteria; phylum Fidelibacterota; class Marinisomatia; order SCGC-AAA003-L08; family D37C17; genus TMED161. Next base: position 11,380 of record CAZHKH010000004.1, on the reverse strand, counting down.
CGCTAATAGAACCTATCTCCATTCATAAAATCACTACAGATAAAGATAACTCAGATTATTTAACAGGAGATTTAATTGATCTTTCAAAAAAAAATCCAATAGGAAATTTATCAGAAGCAATAAAGTATAAAACAATTTCACATCAAGATTCAACGTACTTGGAAGCAATTCAATTTTTATCATTTCATAAATTTTTAGAGCGTACATATCCACTTGCATTCAGTACGCTTGATAAAACAATATTTTCAAATTATAGTATTCTATTAAAATGGAATGGAAGCAGTAATTCTCCTCACAATCCAATCTTATTGATGGCTCACATGGATGTTGTCCCAATAGAAGATTTAGATGCTTGGACTTATGATCCTTTTTCGGGAACCATAGATGATAATTATGTTTGGGGAAGAGGAGCCATAGATGATAAGTCTAGTTTGATTTCGATATTAGAATCAATTGAGTATTTGCTTGCAGATAATTTTATTCCGAATAGGGATATATATATAGCCTTTGGACACGATGAGGAGAATAGTGGAAAATATGGCAATGCATTAATTGCAGATTCTCTATCAAATCAAGGTGTATATTTTGATATGGTATTAGATGAAGGCTCTGTGATATCTAATGGTATTATTCAAGGAGTTGAAAAACCTCTGGCGATGATAGGCATTGCCGAAAAAGGTTATGTCTCTCTAGAATTGACTTGTGATTATGTCTCCGGACATTCATCCATGCCTGGTGGTCAGACGACTATTGGAAAACTATCAAAGGCTATAGTTAATTTAGAGAGAAATAAAATGAGTCCTAAACTAACAAAACCTGTTCAACATTTTTTTAACTTTCTAGGGCCAGAATTATCAATTCAAAATAGATTTTTTCTATCTAACTCGTCTTTCTTCTCATCAAGTATACTCAGCAGATTAGTTCAAGATCCAATAACCTCAGCGATGGTTCAAACAACAGTAGCTCCAACGATTATATCAGGGGGAATGAAATCAAACGTTTTACCTTCTAGCGCTAGAGTTACAATTAATTTTAGAATACGTCAGGGTGACAGCATCTTTAAAGTAAAAGAACATGTGATAAAAGTAATCAATGATCCAGATATTACAGTTAATATTATTAAAAGTGATTTACATGCTCAACCTTCGGAGGTATCAAGTATTGATTCTCCAGAGTTCAATATCATTCATAAAACGATTAAAGAGGTATTTGGTGATGTTATTGTTGCTCCGGGCTTAGTTCTTGCTACCACAGATTCCCGACACTATGAAAAAATATCAAAGGATACATACAGATTCATGCCCATAGAACTAGAACCTGAAGATCTTCCAATGATTCATGGTGCAAATGAAAAAATATCAAAAGAATCATTCTTGAATATGATTCAATTTTACATTCAATTAATAAAAAATATTCATGCTTCATAAAATTAAGGGGTTTATCCTTAATCCAGATTTTTCTCTATTTAAAGAAGTGATGCTCTTGGCATTCCCTGTAATCCTAAGCAATATTAGTCGGGTTTTTATGCATATTACAGATACAGCGATGGTTGGCCATTTAGGTAAAAATTCTTTGGTTGCTGTGGCGATGAGTGGAATGTTGATTTGGATTGCCATTAGTGTTGGTATTGGATTTAGAATAGCGACGCAATCTGTCGTTGCAAGAAGGCTGGGACAAGAAAAATTTTCTGACTGTGGAACAGCGCTAAGGAACACGCAGTTTATGTCTTTCTTGTTTACAGCACCATTGTCTTTCTTGGTATATTATTTGAGTGACTATATTGTCCCACTTTTTTTAAGTGACCCAAATGTGATTCCAATCTGTAGTAGCTATCTATCAATGGTTTCTTTTTCAATTTATTTTTCGGTTTCAGCGTTTGTTTTTCAGGGCTTTTATACTGGTATTGAAAAAACAAAGGTCCTGATGTATGTCACTATTATTTCAAATTTATTAAATATATATCTAAATGCAGCGCTGATCTATGGATATGAAAATATTTATTTATTTTTTAATTCACATAATATGGGTTGGATTTCTATTCTATGGGGATGGTATGATTTCCAGGAGCTTGGAGTTAAAGGAGCAGCAATCGCAACCTTGCTTTCCTCTATTCTTATGATGATTGCTTACTTCTTATATCTGTTTAATAGTGAGATAAAAACCAAATATCAAGTATTTAAGTTAAAATTAAATTTTAGTATGATGAAAAAGCAGTTTGTAATTGGATATCCTCAATCAATAAGTGAGATAGTCTTAAACTCAGCGTTTATAAGTTTCTATAAAATAATGGGGATGATCGGAACAACTCAGCTTGCGGCCACTCAGGTTGTGTTTGCGGTTGCTCACGCTTCATTTCTCCCCGCGGTTGGCGTGGGACAGGCATGCGCAACTCTAGTTGGGAAATATTTAGGCAAGGAGAGAGTCGATAAAGCTAGTCAATCTATCGTTGAAGGATTAAGAGGCTCTTTTATCATAATGGGTACAATGGGGCTAGTCTTTATTTTTTTCCCGAATTATATTATCCCTATATTCACTAAGGACATAGAGGTTATTCAGCTAGGTGTTAAAATTCTTCCATGGGTGGGGGCCATTCAGTTTATTGATGTTTTTGCAATTACATTATGGTTTGCACTCTCTGGAGCAGGTGATACAAAATTTACTGCATACTTAAGCATAGCAGCTAGCTGGGGTATTTTTGTCCCTTTGAGCTATTTGTTTGGTATTACCTTTAATTTTGGATTAGCTGGCCCATGGATTGCCTTTGCTCTGTTCTTGTTTGTAGAGGCGGGGTTAATTATATTTAGAGTGTGGCAAGGAAAATGGAAACATATAGAGGTTTAGCTAGTAAAATCTATAAACCGGAGGAACTATGAGTAAAATTATAATTACTATTATTGCTATTTCAATGCTATATCCAGCAGATAATGCAGTTGATGTAAAGAGCAAACAGAAAAAACCTATATTCATTGATAGAGTTGAGACTAAAGATCCAGAGGCACAAGCTGCAATAGATCAATTACGAGAAGAATTCGAGGATCAAAGAGAACAGATTCGTGAAAAATATGAAATGAAGAAGCAGACTCTAAAAAAGCAACAAAAACAGGAACTAGAAAATCTTAGAGATGCTTATAAGAATAAAATGAAAAGACTTCAGAATAAATATCCAAAAAAGATACGTGAAAAATCAAGAAAACATGTAAAACCTCTAGATAAAAAAAATAGCAAGCATCTGGATCCAAGAGAATCAGATAGAAATATAGAGTTAAAAAAAGAAAAAGAGGAAAAACTTGATTCTGATCAGCCAATTAAAATAAAAAAGAAGCCCAGAAAATCAAAAAAACCAGATAAAATCAAGAAGTAGTATTTGGCTACTTTAAAGATTCTTTAGTGTGAATTTTAAATCATTTTCTGATTTTTACCCATTTTACCTATCAGAACATTCTAAAAGTCTGACAAAATTGTTTCATTTTATAGGTACATTGCTTGTTTCTATTTTATTTCTCCTGTATGTGTATACGTTTGATTTAGTGTATGCTTATTTGATGCCATTGTGCGGATACGGGCTTGCTTGGTTTTCTCACTTTTTTATTGAAAAAAACAATCCAGCAACCTTTAAACATCCGCTATACAGTCTAAGGGCAGACTTTGTCATGTTTTTTCATATTTTAATCGGAAGGATTAAGATTTTTAAATAGATATCTATTTCCTTAAGTTTATATATGGGCGTAAGAAATTATACATACTATGATCTGACACGAAGCCTCTGCACATCCTGCTTGAATCTAATCGATGCCAAGGTTGTTTTTCAAAATGATAATGTATATCTATTGAAGCATTGTCCAACCCATGGAAAAGAAAAAGTTTTAGTGGCAACGGATGTTGAATACTATAAGCGATGCAGAGAGTATATTAAGCCAGGTGAGACCCCAGTTAAAATGGATATGCCAGTCAAGTATGGCTGTCCATATGATTGTGGTCTGTGTGTGGATCATGAGCAGCACTCGTGCGTAAGTATTGTTGAAATAACAGATAGATGTAACCTCACCTGTCCAACTTGCTATGCAGGATCAAGCCCAACATATGGAAGACACCGAACCTTAGATGAAGTGAAAGCGATGCTTGATTCGGTTGTGTTGCATGAAGGGGAACCTGATATTGTTCAAATCAGTGGAGGGGAGCCCACTATTCACCCTAATTTCTTTGAAATTCTTGATTATGCGGTGACCCTGCCTATCCGGCATATTATGGTTAACACCAATGGCGTTAGAATAGCGCAAAGCGAAGAATTTGCAGAGAGACTTAAAACATACGATGCAATTGGGACTGAAAATACTGCCGTTGAGATATATCTTCAGTTTGATTCTTTTAAGCCTGAGGCATTAATAAAGATGAGAGGAAAGGACCTGACTGAAGTCAGAGATAAGTGTCTAGATAGACTGAATAAACATAATATTCATACAACTCTGGTGGCGACTGTTGAAAAGGGGCTTAACAACGATGAGCTTGGAAAAATAATAGATTTTGCAACAAAACAGAAGTGCATCAGAGGGGTTACATTCCAGCCTACTCAATTCGCAGGTCGAGTTGAAAATTTTGACCCTAAGGTAAATAAATACAGCTTAACAGAGGCCAGAAGTGATATTATATCTCAGACAGATCTTTTTAAAGCAGAGGATATTATCCCTGTTCCATGCAACCCTGATTCGATTGCAATGGGCTATGCATTAAAGTTTGGTGGAAAGGTTACGCCTCTCACCAGCATGCTTGACCCCTCTGTATTTTTAGATACAAGAAACACAATTCTTCTGGAACAGGATAAAGGCCTACAGGATAAACTTGTAAAAGTTTTTTCAACATCCCAATCAGGAGATGGATTGGCATCAAGCGTTCATTCGCTTCTTTGTTGCCTTCCAAAAATTGTAGCACCGAAATTAGGATATGAAAATATATTTAGAGTTATTATCCTTCAGTTTATGGATGCCTATGACTTTGATGTTCGCTCGGTTAAAAAAAGCTGCGTACACATTGTAAATAAGGATAATAAAATGATTCCTTTTGAAACGATGAATCTATTTTACAGGGATGATAAAATAGATCGCCTAAAGTCAATTCAGAAGTCTATATCTCCCCAATTTTCAGAATGAAGAGTAGAAGAAATGTAATAAATTCTTTAAATTATTGCTATGAAGAAAATGAGCAACATACTAATTGCCTTGATAGTACTCTCATCGATTAATATTCTATCTGAATCAACCAACATTAACCCTAGCGATCTATTTACTTCTCTATACGCAAATAATCATGAAAATGAAAATAGCAATGCAATGATGCTATCACATTCAACAAATTCAGATATGTCTGTAACGATAAAGAAGGGCACGAAAGTTAGAGTGAACCGAAAACTAAAGCAGTATACCTTTGAATCATACGATTCTGATAATCGTGTGATAATACTTAAAGATAAAAAGAAAGAAGAAATCTCTTTTTATTTATATGAATTAGATTTTTTATCATTTAGACTAGATGAGTTGAAAAAAGAAAACGTAGTTGGCGGGATAGCTGGAGGCATTGCCCTTGGATACCTTGGAATGTGGCCAAGTGCGATGGCAGGGTGCCTTGTAAATGGGGCGCTTGGATTTGATTTTCATTCGCCTGAACCACTAGCTGGGTGGATATTTCTAGCAGTAATGGCAGGTGGAACCTATCTATCTGCAAAGCAAGGATACGAGATGGGTAAGAATATAGGCAATCCGTATATCCATCTTGATTTAAATCAAAACGATGGGTGGCAGATAATATCAAAATAAATGAAAAGACCCAAAAATATACTGCTCACTCTAATGCTAGTCTCATCAGCTAATCTTTTCTCTGAGTTTACAAACATTCATTTCAATGATTTATTTACACCTTTATATGCAAATCAACATTCTAATGAATCTGAGTTTTTAATTTTAAAAAATAAAAATACAGAAACATCTATCTTCCTTAGAAAAGATAGCAGCATTAAAATAAACCGTAAGATGAAAAAATATATTTTTCACTCTTTTAATCCCACTACTAACCTCATAACAATAGAAAATAAAAAAGATGGGGTGATTTCTATGTCTATAGATGAATTAGAATATATTTCTGTTAGAATAGATGAGTTGCGAAACGATAATGTACTTGGAGGGATGACTGGTACTTTTTTAGGAGCGGGAATCGGTGCTTATCCAAGTGCTTTGCTGGGTTGGATTGTTGGGATAACGATGGAAAGTGTAAGTCAGAACTATACTATGGCTCCAGGATTAACATGCATAGGAATTACAGCCACAGGAACCGCGTTATCTGCAAAACTAGGTTATGACATAGGTAAGAACATAGGAAATCCATACATCCAGATTCCTATGAGTGGAGCATATGCATGGGAAATAACTGTAGAATAATATGAATATTATTTTTTGGTATACGATTTTTTTTGCATCTACAACATCCTATATCGCTTTAAATAAACAATTTAATCCATACAAATGGTTTGTAATTGGCGCGGTGACTGGGATTGTGGGTCTAATAATAATTTTTATTCAACCTAAAAAGAGTGATGCAGCCAGTACTTAGCCTTCCATTTGATATCTCTGTTTATTCTTACAATTTATTCTTTGTACTAGGAATATATGTTGGGGTAATTGTCTTTTACCTTGAGGTTAAAAGGAAAAAATGGGATATTGAGAACCTCATGTTTGCGATGTCTGGTTGCTTCTTGGGGGCGACTCTTGGAGCCTTGCTGTTTAATAGTATTCTGTTTGGCTCAGATGACACACTGAAGAAAATTTTTGAATTTGATGTTTTAGGGATGTCCGTTTTAGGTGGAATTTTAGGTGGTTTTATAGGCGTTGAAGTTTTTAAAAAAATTATTGGGCACAAAGAATCAACAGGAGATGCATTTGCTATTGCTATCCCAATTGGTCATTTGATAGGAAGAATTGGGTGTCTTCTCGCTGGATGCTGCTATGGAGCCCATACATCTGTTCCTTGGGCGATACAATACCCGCAGGCTTCATTTCCATATCTTATCCACAAGCACAGTAACTTAATATCAGAGGATGCTATTACATCACTACCTGTTCACCCGATTCCGATATATGAAATTATTTTTAATATACTACTATTCATTCTAATCCTTAAGATCAGAGATAAATTTAAAACCAATGGGGCTTTATTTAGATTTTATATATTTAGCTACTGCACATTCAGATTTTTCGAAGAGTTTCTAAGGGCTGATACTGGACCTTCATTAATATTTAATTTAAAGTTAATACAAATCAATCTACTAGTTTCAGTAGGCTTAATACTCTATTGGTTTTATAAATACGAATTCAATAAAACTAAATCCAGTTTCTAATTATTATATACAATACAACAGCACTATTTTTGTATATTAATTGATAGTAATATGACGGATTATTCAAAATATATATGGCACAATGGAGAGATCATTCCATGGGATGATGCAAAAATCCATGTAATGTCTCATGTTTTGCACTATGGAAGTGGTGTGTTTGAAGGTATAAAGTGCTACAATACAGTCACTGGACCTCAGATATTTAGACTAGAGGATCACATCGATAGACTCTTCCGCTCAGCAGAATTATACCAAATGAATATTACAACACCAAAAGAAAAGATTATTAATGGATGTAAGGATGTTGTTAATGCGAATAATTTGAAAGAATGCTATATACGACCAATTGTTTTTTATGGCTATGATACTCTGGGAGTTGATCCTAAACAGTGTCCTCTCAATATTAGCATCGCCTCATTTTACTGGGGAGCATATTTAGGTGAAGAAGGTGTAATTAATGGTGTTAATGTTACGGTATCTCCATATCAAAAATTTTCATATAAATCTATGCCATCAACCGCAAAGGCAAGCGGCCAATACATGAACTCTATGCTATCGGTAACAGATGCGAGACAACGAGGATATGATGAGGCTCTATTACTGAATTCTGAGGGTAATGTTGCCGAAGGATCAGGACAGAATATTTTTTATGTAAAGAATAAGACCGTATATACAAATGATGAAAAATCATCAATATTGCTAGGTATTACACGAGCCTCAATCATTGAGATTTGCAATGAACTGAATATCCCTGTTGAAATTCGTAATTTTAATTTAGAAGATTTATTGGTTGCAGATGAAATTTTCTTCACAGGGACAGCCTCTGAGGTTACCCCGATCAAATCTCTTCAAGATAATTTAGTTTCGAATGGAGAGCCTGGAAAAATCACATTAAAACTTAGAGAGTATTATATGGATGTAGTAAATGCAAAAAATAATAAATTTCTTAGTTGGCTTTCTCCATTAAATGATAAATCTATAGCTGAACAATCATAAAATATTTTTTTAAATTTAATTTCAATGAATAAAATAATATATATTCTATTTATATCCGTAGTCTATTGTGAAGATACTTTCTCCATTGTAGCTGTTGACCCTCTAACTCATGAAGTTGGAAGCGCTGGAGCTTCTTGCATTGGAGGCTCTATTATTATAAGTGATATCCATCCTGGACTAGGAGCCATCCATACTCAATCATACTGGACTGGTGCAAATCAGAACTATGCATCAAGTTTAATGGAAGCAGGTTACTCTCCAAATGAGATTATAGAATCCTTGGTACATAATGATTCTGGGAATAATTCTACTATCAGGCAATATGGGATAGTAGACTTAATAGACGAAGGTCGAGCAGCTGCATTTACTGGTCAAAATTGCTCTGATTATAAAGGCCATATAGTTGGAGATACATATTCAATTCAGGGGAATATTTTGCTTGGTAGCGAAATTCTTGAAAATATGGAGCAAGAATTTTTAAATACTCAAGGGAATTTAGCTCAGAAGCTAATGGCCTCACTCCAGGGAGCAAATGTTCCAGGGGCAGACACAAGATGTTTAGAAGATAACTTATCTTCATTATCAGCATTTGTTCGAGTTGCAAAGCATAATGAAAGTGAAAGTAATTACTACCTAGATTTAAATGTTAATAATGTAGATTTTATTCCTTATCATATTGATCCGATAGACTCATTGCAGGTTCTATTTGATGATTGGTATCTTAATACTCTTGAATATACTCTAGGAGATATTAATCAAGATCAGAATATTGACATTCTTGATATTGTATCTATTGTTAATATTATACTGGGCTATTTGCAGCCGAATATTATTGAATTTTTATCCTCTGATATCAATGAAGATGAAGTAATTAATATTCAGGATATTATAATTTTAATCGCAATAATTTTAAACTAAGTGTAAGAATTATGAAACATGGAATGATTGCAACAGGATCTAAAGAAGCAAGTGAAACTGCTTTAGAAATATTAAAGGCAGGAGGAAATGCATTTGATGCTTCGATTGCAGCTGTTATGACATCCATGACCTCTGAAGTAAATTTAACTAGTATGGCAGGAGGAGGAGCAATGTTGGCATACAAAAATGGCCATACTCCAATACTTTATGATTTTTTTGTAGATGCCCCTCCTATGAGAGGAAGAAGTGATTTTGAATTTTATAAAACTACTATTGATTTTGGTGAGACAGAACAGATTTTTCATATAGGGAAGGGATCTATAGCAATACCAGGTAATATTAAAGGTTTATTGCATGTTCATTCAAAGTTAGGGAAATTGCCACTAAAAGAAATAACTCAGCCAGCCATTGAAATTGCAACGGAAGGAGTTGCGCTTAGTAAATCACAGGCCTATATAACAAGCCTACTATCAGACATTATAAATACATCTCCTGATTCTAGGAAATTATTTTTTAAAAATGATAAAGTTTTACAAGAAGGTGATAGATTTTACAATCCAGATTTTGCTGATTTTTTAGAATGGATAACAGAGGAGGGAGATAGACCTTTTTATGAAGGAGAACTTGGTCAAAAGATGATATCTTATCTAGGCAGTGATGGCCTTATCCAGATGGAAGATTTAAACAACTACAAGGTAATAGAAAGAAAACCAATCAGCCATACGATTCTTGATCAAATTTTCTTTACAAATCCCTCTCCATCTGTTGGTGGAACATTAATGGTATTTTTACTTCGCTTGTTAAAACGAATAAATAAAGAGTATCATTTTGATTATTCATTGTTAGTAAAGCTTATGTCAGCTACAACAAACGCTAGATATAATTATTTTAAAGATCCTAATAATGAGTATCAACTTGATCAATTGTTAGAGAAGAATATTGTAGATAAGTATGCAAATATTATTTCACAGGGATCTTTAGAGGACTACAATGATTTTACAGATAATGGTCTTGGTTCAACAACTCATATAAGTATTATTGATAAGGATGGGAATGCTTCAAGTATAACAACAACAAATGGTGAAAGCTGTGGTCATATTTTACCTGGTACAGGAGTTATCTTAAATAATATGCTTGGAGAACAAGATTTAAATCCTTTGGGATTCCATAATTGGAAAGATCGTAAGAGAATGCCTACACTAATTTCCCCAAGTTTATTATTAGAAAAAAGTGGTGAGATTGATTTAGTAGTAGGTAGTGCAGGGAGTAATAGAATTCGATCAGCAATTATTCAAGTAATGACAAATTATATTAATAAAAATATGACACTAAGAGATTCAATTCATTCACCTAGGCTCCATCTTGAAGAATTTGATTTATATATAGAGCCAGGGATAGAGATGGATTCTTTTCCCATCAGTAAAAAATTAAAAATTAATAAATTCCCAGATATTAATTTATTTTTTGGTGGAGTAAATGCTGTAACTAAAAATGAGGCAGTCTCAGATCCAAGGAGAGGTGGTGTTAGTATAGAATGTTGAATTATAAAAATAGAATAAGACCTATTTCAATATCAATAATTAGAAATGATGCTAGCATCCTTGTATATGAGAGACAGGATGATACTACAGGTGAAAAATTTTATAGATTAGTTGGCGGCTGTATAGAGTTTGGAGAATCATCAAATATTGCATTAAAAAGAGAATTTAAAGAAGAATTATCTTTGGATATAGAAGATACAGAACTAATATCTGTATTTGAAAGTATCTTTACTTTCAATTCTCATAAAATGCATGAAATTGTATTCCTTTATGAAAGTAAATTTGTAGATAAAAATATTTATGATAAGGATATTATTAATGGATTAGAAGGGGATAGAAAATTCAAGGCTATTTGGATTCCGATTTCTTATTTTTTAACTAAAGAATATAAGATTTATCCAGAGGAGATTATAGATTATTTATAGGTGCAATTATATATTATTATTATGTGTTCTGTTATTTTCAGCAGAGCTAGACTACTATGATGGAGTAGGTGAGCAGTTTGGAGCGGGTCCTGGAGATGTTAACCAGCGAGGATTAGGGC
>CAZHKH010000003.1:13012-41683 GCA_964532515.1 uncultured bacterium | reverse complement strand
TTTATTGATTCCCTAGGTGGATAAATCCACTCTTTTTGCGCTTTATATTCTTTTAAAATATCATTTTGAAGAGTTCCATTTAGACTCGTTAGAGGAATTTCTTTTTTAATAGCTAAGGCAACATAAAATCCAAAAATAATAATTGCAGGACCATTAATTGTCATAGAAACACTAACTTTTGATAAGTCAATTTCATCAAACAGAATTTCCATATCTTTAAGGGAAGAAATATTAACACCGCAATGCCCTACTTCACCATCAGAAATTTTATGATCTGCATCATACCCCATTAATGTTGGCATGTCAAATGCTGTAGATAGTCCTGTCTGACCATTCTTTAATAGAAATTTAAATCTCTTATTAGTTTCCTCAGGAGCTCCAAACCCAGAGAATTGACGCATTGTCCATAATTTCCCCCTATACATATTAGGATGAATTCCACGAGTATATGGAAACTGACCAGGATATCCTATCTCATCTGGAACATTATCAGTTGAATATAGAGGGTCAACTTTTCTTCCGGACGCAGAATCAAATGAATAGGTCCTAAATTTTGAATTCGTATAAGCTTCTTTCCATTTCTTTTTTCTATTATTTTTCATTCTTTACTCTATCTATTATAAAACTTAAGATACTTTCTCTGTCTAAACCAGTAATCTTAAGAAGTTCTTTCCTACTTCCATGCTCTACAAAAGAATCATCTATTCCTTTAATATAAACTTTTGGAGAGCTATTTTTCTTTGAATAATAGCTCAACACAGCAGAACCAAATCCGCCAATCTCAGCCCCTTCTTCAAATGTAAAAATCATTTGATGAACTTTGGATAGGGTATCTAAAAGTTTTGTATCTAGTGGCTTTACAAATCTTGCATTTATAATAGTGATTTTTTTACCTAGAATTTCTTCAATTTCATCTTTAATACTCATACATGTTTCAACCATACTACCTACAGCAAGTAAAGCAATATTTTCTCCATGAGTTAAATATTCCCACTTCCCAATATCAAGATAAGATATAGAAGCATTTGCATCATATGACAAACAATTACCTTTAGGATATCGTATAGCAAAAGCTTTATTCGATTTTATTCCCGTAGATATTAACTGAAAGAGCTCATTACCATCTTTTGGTGCAGAGATAATAATATTTGGCAATGAGTTTAGCATTGATATGTCAAATATACCATGATGAGTAGGACCATCAGGGCCAACTAATCCTGCCCTATCCATACAAAAGACAGCTGGAAGATTCTGAAGTAAAATATCATGCATAATCTGATCGTAAGCTCTCTGCATAAAGGTTGAATAAATGGCAATTACTGGAACTATCCCTTCAGTTGCTAAACCAGAAGCGTATGTAACAGCATGAGATTCTGCAATGCCAACATCAATATATTTATCTGGATATTGTTTGCAAAAATCTTTTATCCCTGTGCCTATATCCATTGCGGCAGTTATACATTTAAAGTTTTTATCTTGAGAAGTTAATTTTATAAGTGAATTCCCTACGATTTTTGAATAAGATGTCCCATCTGATTTTTCTGTATTTTTTCCAGACAAACTATAATATTTAATTGCATCTTTTTCTGCTTTTAAAGATTTACTTCCTTTTCTAGTAAAAACATGTAAAAGGACTGGGGTTTTAAAATCTTTTATAGAATTAAAAACTTTAATCATGGCGTCAAGGTCATGCCCATCAATAGGTCCAATATATCTTATCCCTAATTCTTCAAATAATATTCCAGGAGTGAGAAAACCTTTTATTCCCTCCTCTGATTTCTTTAAAAATTTTCGTAAAACATCTGATATTACTGGAATTTTTCCACTTATATCCCATATATCAGATCTAACCTTATTGTAAGTTGGATTTGTTATTATTTTATTTAAATATTTAGATAATGCACCAACGCTTTCTGAAATTGATTTAGAATTATCATTTAAAACAATTGTTTGTTGGGTTCTATGAAAACCTAAATTATTCATTCCTTCATATGCGAGACCACCTGTCATTGCTCCATCTCCAATTATGGAGACAATCTTAAAATCATCTTTATTGTAATCACGAGCATGAGCGATGCCAAGAGCAGATGAGATAGAGGTTGTTGCATGGCCAGCTCCAACTACATCATGTGGGGATTCATCCCTTTTTAAGAATCCACTAATACCATCTTTTTGTCTAAGTGTATTAAACTTGTCGCGTCGACCTGTTAATATTTTATGAGCATATGCCTGATGCCCAACATCCCAAACTATTTTATCTTTTGGAGAATTATAGACATAATGTAAAGCAACAGTTAAATCAACAACTCCGAGTGGTGAGGAGTAGTGCCCACCATGCTCTTCTATGGTTTCCTTTATTAGATTAGAAACTTCATCGGACAAGACATATAGTTCATCAATTGATAATTGCTTTAAATCTTCTGGAGAATTAATATTTTCTAACATTTATTAACCATTTTTATAAAATATTCATGAATTCGAGTATCATCTGTCAACTCAGGATGAAATGTTGTTCCTAAAATTTTGTTCTGTTGTATCATTACAGGGGAGTTATTTAGAACTGATAAAATATCAATTGAATTTCCGCAATTTGATATTTTTGGAGCTCGAATAAAAATCCCCTTATATTTATTTTTAAATATTTTGATAGATATATTTTTTGAAAAAGAGTTTATCTGCCTTCCCCATCCATTTCTAGTTAAGGTAATATTTAAAGCATCAAATGACCTTACTTTATTATTATTTTCAATAGATTTAGATAAAAGGATTAAACCTGCACATGTCCCATAGACCGGATATTTAGATATAAATTTTTTCAAAGGTGTGTATAAGGACTCTTTCTCGATTAGATTAGATAAAGCGCTAGATTCTCCCCCAGGAATAATAAGAGCATCAATACTAAGTAAATCTTTTCTATATTTAACTTTTGAAGTTTGAATATTAAGACGTTCAAGAATATCTATATGCTTTTCATAGCCACCTTGAAGTGAAAGAACTCCTATTTTCAATTACCAGCCCCTATTTTGTAACATTTTTTCTTTTGGGATATCAGATATTTCTATTCCATCCATAGCTTCTTTTAAATCCATTGAAATTTCTGATAATTTTTTAGGATCATCGTAATAAGTTGTAGCTTCTACTATCGCCTTTGCCCTATTATCTGGATCAGCTGATTTAAAAATGCCAGAACCAACAAAAACAGCCTCTGCACCTAAGTGCATCATTAATGCAGCATCTGCAGGAGTCGCAATTCCACCAGCACTAAAATTGGGAACAGGGATTCTCTTGCTCTCTGCAACTTGAGCAACTAATGAAAAGGGAACATGAATTTTTTCTGAGTATTCCTTTAATTGATCTTCATTAAAATTAGAAAGTTCCTCAATTGTTTCTGTTATCTTTCGCATATGCTTTACAGCTTCAACTATATTTCCAGAACCAGCTTCTCCTTTTGTTCTCATCATTGCGGCACCTTCATTGATTCTTCTTAGGGCTTCGCCTAAATCTCTAGCTCCACATACAAAGGGAATAGAAAAATCTTTTTTATATATATGATTTTCATTGTCAGCTGGAGTAAGAACTTCGCTTTCATCTATAAAATCTACCTCTAAAGCCTCTAATATTTTAGCCTCTAGAATATGACCAATTCGACATTTAGCCATTACCGGGATTGATACTATGTTCTGGATTTCTTTGATCATTGCAGGACTTGACATCCTAGCTACCCCTCCATCCTCTCTTATATCTGCAGGAATCCTCTCAAGAGCCATTACCGCAACTGCACCTGAATTTTCTGCTATTTTTGCTTGTTCTGGGGTTGTGACATCCATAATAACACCACCCTTAAGCATTTCTGCCAATCCAACATTCACTTCAAAATTATTTTTTTTCATTTAATTACTCTCTTTACTTATTTTTTTTATTCTATTTGCAACTCCATCAATTAAATAATCTGGAGTTGAAGCTCCTGCGCTAATTCCAACTATTTCAACATTATCAAACCATTCAACTTTTATATCATCTGCGCATGTCACTTGATATGTATTTTTATTTCTTTGTTTAGCCAACTCTGTTAATCTCTTTGAGTTTGCACTTGTAAAGGATCCAATTATTATCATCAAGTTTGATAAATGAGCTAATTCTTTTATTTGCTCATGATTTCTCTTTGTAGGATAGCAAATTGTATTTATAAATCTTATGTCAACTATTCTTGTCATTAAAATGTTTATTATTTCTTGAACATTTTCAATCATTTGAGTTGATTGACTTACAATGCCAATTTTCCTTGTTCGCTTCATTTTTAAAGCTTCTTCTTTATTCGAAATAATAGTAGCATTTTTCACCTGGTCAGCAATTGCCACTACTTCATCATGGTTATGGTCTCCAATAATTACAATTTTCCTACCTTCTTCTTCAAGCATTTTAACTTCTCTATGAATTTCATGGACAAGTGGGCATGTCGCATCAATAATATTCATTCCTTTTTCTCGCGCAGCATCCCATGTTGAATTAATAGTGCCATGGGCGCGCAATAAAACTGGTTTATCTTCAGGGATTTCATCTAAAGAACTAACAACTTTTACGCCTGTTTTTTCTAAATCTTTCACAACATTTTCATTGTGAACGATATCGCCTAGCATATAAACTTCACCATATTTTTCTGATGCATCGTATGCCATATTCACAGCATCCCTAACGCCAAAACAGTATCCTGCATCTTTTGCAATAGCAATCTTCATTTAATAGTTTTGGGTAATGTTATTCCAACTTGCTTTAAATATTTTCCACTTTTATCTTTATAGGAAATATTACAATCTTCATCTGATTCAAAAAATAATACTTGGCACAGACCTTCATTTGAATATATTTTAGCGGGAAGCGGAGTTGTATTTGATATTTCTAGTGTTACATATCCTTCCCATTCAGGTTCAAAAGGGGTTACGTTTACGATAATGCCACATCTAGCATATGTAGATTTCCCTACACATATTGTTAGAATTTTTCTGGGAATTTTAAAATATTCAATACTTCTTGCTAATGCAAAGCTATTGGGTGGAACAATGCATACATCCCCTTTAAAATCAACAAATGAGTTTGCATCAAAATTCTTAGGATCTACAACGCTATTATTCACATTTGTAAATATTTTATACTCATCTGCAACCCTTATGTCATAACCATACGAAGAAAGGCCGTAGGATATTTCTCCTGGTTTTGTTCTTTCATCAGTAAATGGATTTATCATATCCTGCTCAGCAGACATCTTCTTAATCCAACGATCACTTTTAATTGCCATTCTTTATTTTCCTAGTACATTCAGTTAAAATTTCAGTAATTGTTTTGTCTAAATCTTGTTTATCTATTGTGCATCCTGCTGCAAAGAAATGTCCACCGCCTCCAAATAATGCAGCGACGTCATTAACAGTATAAACTCCACTGGATCTAAAACTAATTTTATAATA
This sequence comes from uncultured bacterium, assembly GCA_964532515.1. Classification (GTDB taxonomy): domain Bacteria; phylum Fidelibacterota; class Marinisomatia; order SCGC-AAA003-L08; family D37C17; genus TMED161. The sequence goes on along the minus strand of CAZHKH010000003.1, from coordinate 36,224 downwards.
ATCTTCTCTTTGGGTTAAAGAAAAAGATATTTCAACTCCATCTATACCTCTCATGAATTCTGAAAATCCTTCAGCATCTTCAGCAGTTGAATTGGTATTTTTAAATATTTCTTCATCTACAATAGTATATGCAACCATATTGCTATTTGAAAATTTAATATTCTTAATCATTTCTGCTTTTAGATTTATGCTAGTAATACTTCTATTTTCATATATATTTGTAAAAATATCATCTGGCTTTACATTTGATTCTAAAAGATGGGATGCCATGTTATGAGAATCTGAAGTAATAGAGGAATATCTAAAAGATCCAGTATCGTTAACAAGGCCAGCATACAGTGCAATTGCTATTTTATCATCTAGAGGGTTAGTATTAATATTTAGATAATCAAAATATTTCCAAATCATATAAGTTGTAGATGGGGATTTTACATTAACTATAGATAATTTATAATGAGATTCGTCTCGCAAATGATGATGGTCCATATTGATAACGTTAATATTATTTTCTTTTACAATCTCTCCAATTTTCCCTAATCGACTAAAATCACCAAGGTCAAAAACTATTAATAAATCAAAAGAGCTGATCAATTCATCTAAATTCTCATTATATGCTTGAATAACATTTTCTTGATCTAAGAATTTATATTTATCTGGAGTAGGAGATATATTAATGATGCTTACATTTTTATTGATACTTTTTAAATAATAATAAAACCCAATCTCAGATCCTAGGCCATCGCCATCAGGATCTCTATGCGTTGATAGTAAAATACTTTTAGATTTACTTACGAGCTCGTATAATTTTTTCCATTCACTCATGACTACTTTCCTTTTGGCATAACAAGGATTGGACAATTTGATTTTTGAACATAATTGAACCTATATTAAGAATATTAAGCTGTATGATATGAAAGTTAAACCTAAAATAATAAATGACCAAGCCATGAATCCAAAAAAGCTAGGCATTTTAACCCCATTCTCCTCTGCAATAGCTCTAACCATGAAGTTGGGAGCATTGCCTATATAGGTCATCGCACCCATAAATACTGCTGCTGATGAAATTGCAAGTAAAGTAGAGCTCATTTCATTCATTAATTTAATAGGATCTCCTCCTGCAACATCAAAAAAGACGAGATATGTAGGTGCATTATCAAGGAACGCTGAAAGGATACCTGTTATCCAAAAATACATCATATCATTATAGCATAAATCTTTTACCCACTGCAATGCCCCTACATCCTTTATAGAGAGTATACTTAAAACAGGAATAATTGTAATAAAAATGCCTATAAAGAGCTTTGCAACTTCTACTATCGGAAACCATGTGAATCCATTTTGAGAACGAGTTTCAGGTAAAGTAAACTTTATACTTAAAAATGTCATTAGAATAAGAAGTATATCTCTAATAATATTTTGTAATTCCATGGTTACGTGACCATATATGTGAACTTGATAATTTGGATTCCAAAATCCACTGAGCAATACAGATGCAATTACTCCAAGCAAAAACAAAAAATTAATTTTTCCACTAATTTCAATACTTTTGATATCTGTTATATCAGATGGTATTTTTGATTCTTTCTTGTAATAGTGGGAATCAATAAGATAAAAGAGTATTAATAGTATGGTTGAAACATAGAGCATTGGAAGAAAAAGAAATTCTGTAGTCCAGAAGAAAGAGATGCCTTTTAAAAAACCAAGGAATAGCGGAGGATCTCCAAGTGGTGTTAAAGAACCACCTATATTTGCCACTAAAAATATAAAAAAGACTACAATATGAACTTTATTTACTCTCCACTTATTTGCTCTTAACAATGGTCTTATAAGAAGCATGGCTGCTCCTGTTGTTCCCATCCAAGAGGCTAATAATGTTCCAATTGACAATAGTACTAAATTTAGAAAGGGTGTGCCTACTAGTTTTCCCTTTAAGCAAATACCACCAGAGACTGTAAATAATGACAAGAGTAAAACAATAAAGGGTATATACTCTAATGTCAGTGTATGAAGAAGCACCTCAATAACCTTGCTTAGATTGTGAACTAAAAAATAAAATGGGATAATAAAAGCCAGAGACCAGAAGAGTGATATTTTACCAAAGTTTTTTTCCCAAAAATGATGATTTATAAGAGGTATAATTGCAATAGATAAAAGCATTCCAAGAAAAGGAAGGGCGTGATATAAATTAAATGCTGGAGCATTATGTGAATCAGCCGCAAAAATAGCGCTAAATAGTATAAAAGTAATAAGTATCTTCATATCAATAATTTATTTTGAATATCACCCTATTTTAATTTAAAATTAATTATGGAATTATTTTTCACTTTTATTGTTATCGCTATATCTTTTTTTCTGCTCAGTGCTGGCAGCTTATTCTTTAATAAAACAATTAAAGGATCATGTGGTGGAGATGATGAGTCTTGCTCATGCACAGCACTAGAGAGAAAGATGTGTAAATATATTGGTCCATCTACTGAGCAAAATTCATAAAGCCACTGCTTAACTTATATTTTTCATCTTCTAAAATATAAAAAGCTTCAACATCTTTTAGCTCTTCGACTAATTTCATTCCATCATTTAGATCCATTACCATCAAAGCTGTTGCCAATGCATCAGAATCAATGCAAGTATTAGAAATAACAGTGACTCCTTTAATTTTATTTTCTACAGGAAAACCTGTTAAAGGAGAAATTATATGAGAGTATCTTTTTCCATTTATATCATGATAATTTCTATAATTCCCAGAAGTTGCAACTCCCTTATCTGAAATAGCTAGTATAATTGATGGTGGCGAATCTTGGAGGTTGGGATTTTGGATTCCAATACTCCAGTTACCTCTATTTTTATTTTTCCCAGATACTTTTATTTCTCCACCTATTTCAACCATATGATCAATTAGCGAATTAGCTTTTAAAAAATCTGATATTTTATCTACAGCATAGCCTTTAGCAATTGCAGAAAAGTCTATATTGACACTCTGGCTTTTAAATAATCTTCCATTTTTATCTGTATACACTTTTTCTATGCCAAGTAAAGTGATTGCTGAATCAATATTATTTGATCCTGGTATAGAAAGCATTAATTCAGAAGATCCAAACCCCCATAATTCAACAAGTGGTTTTATAGTTACGTCGAATGATCCATTCGTAATTTCATTGTAATGTTTAGACTTATTTAAGACATATTCAAAATCTGAATTAATTTTAATACTTGATCCAGCATCGAGGGAATTAAATTTACTTATAGTACTACTATCTATATAAGTTGACATCTCTTTATTTATATTAGCTAGTAAATTTTTAATAGAATTGTGAACACGAGAAGAATCAAATACTGTAGAAATAATATCAATTTTATATCTGGTGCCCATTGTTTTTCCTGAAAGAGTGTAAGAAATTTCTTTTTTAGAGCAAGAAAGAAGAAAGAGTAGTATGAGTATGCTGTTTCTAATTTGCTTCAAGAAGAGAGTCAACAGCCTTCTTAGATGTTAATCCTTGAACTAGCATTGATGATATTTCAAATATACTCATACTAACCACCAAAATCATCAAAATCAATCATATCAGGTTCAACTCCTAGTTCATCAAGCATATTTCTACATGCTATTAACATCGGGGGTGGCCCACATATGTAATATTCTATCTCTGTAGGGTCATCGTGATTTTCAAGATAATTATCATGAAGCACTTGGTGTATAAATCCTGTGTATCCCTCCCAATTATCTTCTTCAAGTGGATCTGATAGTGCTACATGATAAGAAAAATTAGGAAATTCATCTTTTATCTTCTGAAATTGATTATCATAAAACATTTCTCTTAAAGATCTTGCGCCATACCAATATGATACTTTTCTACCGGTTCTAAGAGTATGAAAGAGATGAAAGAGATGAGATCTCATTGGAGCCATTCCTGCGCCACCTCCAATGTAAATCATTTCACGTTCAGTTTCTTTTATGAAAAATTCACCATATGGCCCAGATATAGTAACCTTATCTCCTGATTTTAGATTATAAATATATGACGAAGCAATTCCTGGGGGAGCATCCCATTGGTGAGGAGGTGGATGCGCTATTCTAACATTCAACATTACAATATTGCCTTCCGCTGGATGATTTGCCATCGAATATGCTCTAAACACACCATCTTCATTATTCTGGGCAACTAAATCCCACATCTTAAATTTATCCCAATCTCCTCTATACTCATCTTCAATGTTGAATTCTGAATAATTTAGTTTATATTGAGGAATATCAATTTGAATGTATCCCCCAGATTTAAAATTAATATTTTCTCCTTTGGGGAGTTCAACAACTAGTTCTTTTATAAATGTAGCAACGCTTCTATTTGATTTTACTGTACATTCCCATTTTTGAATACTAAAAATCTCATCAGGAATTTGAATCTCCATGTCATTTCTAACTTTAACCTGGCATGCCAACCTCCAATTATCTTTTGCTTCAGATCTTGATATATGAGTAAGCTCTGTTGGAAGGATATCTCCTCCACCCTCATGAATTTGACATTTACACATTGCACAAGTACCACCGCCTCCGCAGGCAGAAGGTAAGAAAACACTTTCAGATGAAAGGGCGGAGAGCAATGTGCCACCTGGCTTAACTATTGGTGATTTTTTATCATCTCCATTGATTAATATTTTAACATCTCCTTGAGGTATTAATTTTCTTTCAGCAATCAGAATAATTGTTACTAATAGCAATACAATTAAAAGGAAAACACTGATACTGGATACTACAATTATATTCTTATATAGAAATGCAGAAATCATAGTTGAATTCCAGAAAATGCCAGGTATGCCATTGATATTAACCCAGTGAGTATCATTGTAATCCCCAAGCCCTTCAACCCTGAAGGGATATTAGAATATTTTAACTTAAATCTAATTGCAGACATTGAAATAATTGCAAGCGCAAATCCCGCGCCAGCACTCACTCCAAATACTACAGATTCACCAAATGTATAGGCTCTTTCATTCATAAATAAAGAGGCTCCCAAAATAGAGCAGTTTACGGTAATTAAAGGCAAAAAGATTCCAAGTGATGTATATAGTGACGCACTAAACTTCTCTATAATCATTTCAACGAGTTGAACCAGTGCTGCAATCGTTGCAATAAACATAATAAGATGCAAGAAACTAAGGTCAACAGTCTCCATCCCAGAAATCCCTGTCCAAGTCAACGCACCTTCTTTTAGTAGGTATGTATTAATACACCAATTAAGGGGAACTGTGATTCCATTAACAAAAATAACAGCCTTCCCTAAACCAATAGATGTTTCAATCTTCTTAGATACAGCTAGATATGAGCACATACCTAAGAAGTATGCTAAAATCATATTTTCAATAAATATAGATTTGGTTGCAAGGCTAAGATAGTGTTGTAATAATTCCATTATTCTTCAATATACCCTGTATAGGTTCTTTGTAGCCAAATCAATAGGCCAAGAACAATAAATGCCCCTGGAGCTAAAAGCATTAAACCATTATTCATATACCATCCACCATTTTCAACGTACATTGATAGCGGTATAATCTGATATCCGTAAATTTGACCCGTACCAAAAATTTCTCTTACCATAGAAACAATAATTAAAATAGATCCATATCCAATACCATTTCCAAGACCATCAAGGATAGATTCTTTAGGTGCGTTGCTCATTGCGAAGGCATCAGCTCTCCCCATTACTATACAGTTTGTGATAATAAGACCAACAAATACTGAGAGTTGTTTGCTCACATCATACATATAAGCCTGAAGCACTTGATCAACTAAGATAACTAATGTTGCAATAACAATTAGCTGGACAATTATTCTAACATTTGATGGAATATAATTTCGCAGAAGTGAAACAGTTAAATTTGAAAATGTCAGTACAAAGGTTAATGCAATAGCCATTACAATTGCCATCTCAAGCTTAACAGTTACAGCAAGCGCCGAACATACACCCAAAACTTGTTTTGTAATAGGATTATTGTCAATTAAAGGATCTGAAAATATTTTATTTGACATCTGGATTCCTTAAAAACTTTTCATATCTACGCAAATCTCGTAATAAAAAATCTGATAATCCTTTAGATGTGATCGTGGCGCCAGTGATACCATCAACAACATGGGGCCATTGGGATTCAGGTAAAGTTTTCACTTTACCTTTAAGCACCCTTACCGACACCAGATTATCATCTTGAAATATTTTTTTATCAATAAAATTATCTTGAAACCACTTCTTGTCAACTTCACCTCCTAGGCCGGGGGTCTCTTTGTGCTTATAGAATGTGATTCCTTTTACTGTATTTCCATCTTTTCCTATCGCTATAAATCCAAATAATGTAGACCACAATCCTTTTCCTGAAATTGGTATAATAAAGACTTCTTTCTCACTATGAAAAAAGATTGGTAAAAATTTCTTTATGGATGTATCTATATCTTTATTCTCTATTAAATTAAATTTAATTTTATCTGCTTTATTTACGAAGTAAGTGAGACCATTTTTTCTGTCTTCTATGCCAATCAGGTTATTCCAGGAAATATTTTCAAGCAAATTATTATTTTTATCTAATATTATCTCGGTGATATTGATGTTATAATTATTATTAATATCATCCTTGCTCATATTGGTGATATCGTATCCAGCGCTTTTTACTATATTCCTTTTAATGTCAAATTCTATATTTTCCTTGGTAAGTTTTTTTAGCGATGAATAAGAATAAGATAATAGTAAGCTAGATACAAGCGTAATAACCGTCATAAAAATATATGTCTTTAGATTATTTCCCATATCTCATCTTTCTTCTTTTAACGTTGGCTTCTAAAACATAATAATCAAAAAGTGGCGCGAAGGCATTCGCAAATAATATTGCAAGCATCATCCCCTCAGGATAAGCGGGATTTATTGCTCGTATAAGAACGCACATAAATCCAATTAAAATTCCATAATACCACATACCTTTTTTGGTGTGTGCGCTAGAAACAGGATCTGTTGCCATGTAGACCATTCCAAATGCAAAGCCACCCATTACAAAATGGTAGTGAGGTGGAATAAACAACATTGGATTCTCACTCCCAATAAGCTGACCAAATTGATTCATTATAAATGTCATAGATAGCATCCCAATCATTACAGCGCACATTGTTCTCCAAGATCCAATTCCCGTTATGATTAAAAAAAATGCTCCTATTAAACAGCATAAGGTTGAAGTCTCACCTACAGAACCTGGAATAAAGCCAAAAAACATATCACTCCAACTATAATCTCCAAGTAATGAAACAGGGTTATCTCCAGCACCAGAGGCAACTTTTAGTAAAGGTGTCGCACCAGAGAGTCCATCGATAGTCCAAACCTTATCTCCTGACATTGTAGTTGGATAAGCAAAAAAGATAAATGCCCTGGCTGTTAAAGCCGGATTGAAAATATTATAGCCAGTTCCTCCAAATATCTCTTTGCCTATTACAATTCCAAAAAATGTAGCCACTCCAAGCATCCAGAGTGGTAAAGTGGGAGGCATCGTAAGAGGTATCAACATTCCTGTGACAAGAAAACCTTCATTAATTTCATGTTTTCTTATAACTGCAAACAATCCTTCACAAATTCCGCCAACTGTAAAAACAACTGCATACATAGGAAGTACCACAAATGCTCCAGATAAAAATAAATCAAAAAATGATTTTTCTGAAACTAAGGCACCTGCTGCCTGGTATCCGGCATTGTAAATACCGAATAATAAGCATGGGATAAGAGCAAGAACAACAAAGATCATAGATCTCTTTACATCTACATGATCTCTTATGTATGGTCCATGATCTGTCGTTTCTGAAGGAACGTACAATATTGTATCAATTGCATCGTAGAGTGGGTAGAGTTTTTCTAGTTTCCCACCTTCGTGAAAAGCTGGAGATACTTTATCAAGCATATTTCTTAAAATCTTCACTACCCTTCCCTCTCCATTAGGCTCAATCCTTCCTTAATAATTTTTGATACTTCAATCTTCGATTGGCATGCGTATGCACATAAAGCAAAATCTTCATGGTCGCATTCATATATTCCATATTTTTCCATATCTTCAATATCTTTAGCTAGTATACTTTTAATAATAAAATCAGGCATTAAGTCCATTGGCAACATAGCTTCCCACCTTCCAAATGGAATAATAGCTCTTCTGCTTCCATTTATTCTAGTATCAAAATTTGTAGTTGGCTTTTTAAATAAAGAAGACAGGAAAGTTCTAGATAAGGAGTATTTCTTTAATCCAGGTAAGATCCAACCTAAGAAATCACGCTTCTTAAAATGAGGAATAACAGAGAGTACCTCATCATAAAAATTAATTGGCATATCCTCCGTAGTTTTATTTCCACTTAGTACATCTCCAGATATCATAATACTTTCAGTATCAGTATTCTGCTGATCTAAAATATCAGCTATTATCATCCCTTTTTTTACTTTATAAAATGCTGGATCAGATACACAGGATCCCCCTACAGATATATACTTTTCTGTTGGATAACAGCCATCATTAAAGAAATTTCCAATATCATTCAAATCTTGAAGTGAAATATACCAAACGATATCATCTTTTCCAGAAATCGGATCTATGTGATGGATATGAATACCTGTATTCCCAGATGGGTGTGGGCCTGAAAACTCGTGAGCAACAAAATCATCGGAATCTTGAAAGATTGTATAACTTTTATTCCTACTCATAACCAGGTTAACATCACCAGATGTCAATTTACTCATTATAGACATTCCCATCTTAATGCCAGTACAATTTTCTTTCAATACACACTCTAGATCTAATGCAAAAGGAGCAGTGGGCATAGCAGTAATAAAAATTGATTTCGGTGTATCCTTCGGATTTGCAATCTTCGAAAAAGGCCTCTGCCTTACAGATGGCCATAATCCATATTCTAGAAGTTTTTCAATTATTTCATCTCTAGATATGTTTTCTTTTGAAATTAAAGATCGATCGTAGTTATAGTCATTATTTTCACAAGAAATTTCGATCGACTCCACCTTCCGTCGATTACCAAGTTTTATATCTATAATTTTTCCAGAAACAGGCGAGCAAAAATGAACTTCGGGATTATTTTTATCAAAAAATAATTTACTTCCAATCTTTACCTGGTCATTAGTTGTAATTTGCATTTTGGGTTTTACTCCGGGAAAATTATCTGGAATAATTTTAATTTTCTTGGGACAGGATAAAGATTTTACTTCTTTTTTAGGAGATCCTGCTAGCTTCAAATTATGGCCTTTATTGATGTGAATTGTTGCCATTATTTAGACTTGAGTTCCTTCTTCCTCTGCATTGTTCTAATTTTACCCTCTTTATATCTTCTTATCTCCACATCAGTCTCTGGATTTATATCTGGAACCTCTGTTGGTGTCCCTGATTCATCAAGAGAAACAAATGTTAAGTATGCTGACGCAGTATGTTTTATCTCACCACTAAACGGATCCTCTGATTCTATTTTAACACCAACTTCCATAGAGCTATTCGCAACATAGTTTACAGATGATTTAAGTATTAAAATAAATCCTTTTTTTGCAGGTGCTAAAAAATTCATATTATCAACAGATGCCGTTACAACATGAGTTCTGGCATGCTTGTAGGCTGACATGGCTGCACATATATCCATTAGATGCATCACCCTTCCCCCTAGTACATTGCCAAGATTATTGGTGTCATTAGGAAGGACTAGCTCGTGCATTGTAACCTGTGAAGTTCTAACTGTATTTGATTTTTTACTCATACAAATAGCCTCTGTATTATGTTATATAGATCTGACCAGTATATATAAAACAATATCCCCTGAATTGATGTGATCACTATAACTATGACTGGAATCGTATCAAGCTCCTTCTGAGCTCTATCAGATGGAGACTCTAAAAACATTGCTCTGGCAATATTAAAATAATAATAAAGGGCAATAACTGTGTTTAAAATAGCAACTACAGCAAGCCAATAATAGGTTTGAGATTTTATAATACTCGCAAAAATATAAAATTTCGCAACAAACCCAGATGTAGGGGGTAAACCTGCTAATGCAAGAAGGTTTAAAACCATTAAAGAGCATATCATCGGATGTATATATCCAATTCCATGCCAATCTTCAACTGAATTCAATGAATATTTATTCATAAATAAAATTAATATCGAAAAAGCTCCGATCGTCATAAAAGAGTAAATAACCATATAAAAAAGCATATGACTAACAGCCTCTAATGAAACAACTGAAAAGCCCATCATAATAAATCCAACGTGAGATATGCTGGAGTATGCAAGAACTCTTTTTACATTCGTCTGCCTGATTGCAAGAATATTTCCAATTGTCATAGTGAGCGCTGAAAGGACTGCAAGAATAAAGTTCCAATCAACATACGCAGCCTCAAGAGTGTAGGTTGAAAAATTTATCTGAATCATCGTTTGATATAAAAATCTAATCAGAAGAGAAAGTCCAGCTAACTTTGGAGCTACTGCAAAAAATGTAGTAATTGGAGTTGGTGCTCCCTCATAAACATCGGGAACCCAATAATGAAAAGGAGCTGATGATATTTTATAGCCAAAACCAGCGAACAGTAAAATAAATGAAATTAAAGATGTAAACTCAAACTGGGGAATCTTTACCATATACAAACCAATATCATTTAAATAAAGGCTCCCTACCTGTCCATATATCCAGCTCATTCCAAAGAGCATTAAGCCCGATGCAAAAGAACCATACAGGACATATTTCATAGATGCTTCATTTGATCCTTTGTCATTGTGATTGAAGCCCGCGAGCATGTAAGAGGGGATACTTACCATCTCAATTGCCAGATATATCATTAAAAGATTTGAAGATGATGCCATTAAAAACATTCCAAGAGTGGATATTAATATCAAGCAATAGTATTCACTCCAGTCCTCTCTTTTAACTTCTTTATTATTGTAAGTAAGCAATACCACCGCTAAGGTAGATAATAGAAAAATTATTTTAAAAAAGATTGAGTAAGAATCAATGACAGTACTTCCTAAAAATAAAAATGAAGGTACGTCAAGTTCTTTATTTATAAAAAATATTGCCAGCAAGGATAGAAGTAAAGCAGAAATCGTAATATAAAAAGACTTTATATCTGCATTCTTGTAAACAGAGACAATCAAAAGCAAAAGAATTCCGCAGCATAGAAAAAACTCTCCTTGGAAATAATATAAACTTGCTATGTTGTCTAAAAAATTCATTATAGTACCGATTGCACCGTATCAATTATCCCCTGTACTGCTGGCTCTATTATATCAATTAAAGGCGCTGGATAAACTCCTAATCCAATAACTAAGAGTAAAAGAGGAATTAAAATAAAAATTTCTCTTAAGTTGATATCTGTTAATTCTTTACTGCTGGCACCTTCTTCGCCCCAAAAAATTCGTTGGTATGCCCTTAGAAAATAAACTGCATTTAGAAGGATACCCAGTGTTCCTATTACAGTCAAAAATCTGAATACTGTAAATCCACCAATAAAACAAAATGCCTCACTAATAAAGCCTGATAGCCCAGGAAGACCCAATCCAGCAAAAAATGCAACCATTACAAAAGCAGAGTATACTGGCATTCTATTTGATACCCCACCTAAACCTAGCTTCCCAGCTAACTCATGCTTATCATAGTCATCAGGGAAGGCAATCCATCTGTGGTGAGCTCGATCATATAGCATTCCAACAAGCAAAAAAAGCATCGCCGTGATTACTCCATGATTAAACATCTGCATTACCGCACCATTCATCCCCGCCTGACTGCCAGCAGGAGATGTACTTATAACAGCAGCCATCCCTAGTAATACATATCCCATATGACTAATAGATGAATAGGCCACCATTTTCTTCAGATCTCTTTGTGCAATTGCATTGGTTGCTCCCCATATAATATTAATAACCGCTAAAATTGCAAGTGTATATGAAAATGCAACCACTTCACCTGGAAGTAGCGGATAGCTTATACGAAGGAGTCCATATGTACCCATTTTTAAAAGCACTCCAGCTAAAATAACAGATATAGAGGTCGGTGCCTCAACGTGAGCAAGAGGTAGCCATGTATGAAACGGAAAAATAGGAACTTTAATAGCAAAACCAATAAACAATGCCAACCAAATTAAATACTTTACTTGAAATCCCCAAAGCTCTCCACTGATTGATGGAGCAGCGCTAATTAGAGCAATTAAATTAAAACTTTCTATTCCTGAGTAATAATAAAGAGCAATCATTCCCAGTAACAGGAATACTGAACCAAATAGTGTGTATAAGAAAAATTTAATGGCGGCATACTTTCTCTCTGGACCACCCCAAATACCTATTAAAAAGTACATGGGAAGAAGCATAACTTCCCAAAATATGTAAAATAAAAAGAAATCTAAAGATAGAAAGACACCCATCATCCCTGTATTGAGAAGTAAAAATAATGAAAAATAAGCAAAGACATGTTTTGATATATTCCAACTGGCAAGAATGCATATAAACATCAGCAATGATGTCAAGAGAACAAGTGGCGCGCTAAGCCCGTCTATACCTAAAAAGTATTGTATATTAAAATTATCTATCCAAGGCAACTGAACACCAAATTTTACTGGGTTTACAGATAAATCAGATGAGAGTAAAATAGCCGGATCAAAATTAAAATAAAGCCATACTGTAAGTAAAAGTTGAATGGATGTTGTAAATAATGCGATGTACTTGAAAATAATATCACTCTGTTTTAGCATGTATGCGATAAACATTCCTAGTACGCCTAAAAGTGGGAAAAATATTAAAATTGAAAGTATGTTTGTTTCCATAAGTCTATCCTAATTGTTGAATAATGATTAATAAAATTATAATTCCGATCACTCCAGAGAATAAATAACTCTGAACGACACCATTTTGAGATGATTGAAACTCTTTTCCTGATTTGTTGGTTATTCGAGCAAACCCATCAACTATAAACTGATCTAGGAAGCTATAATCTAAAACAGCAGATATCTTGGAGAGTTTTATTGTAAACCAACCCCAAAAATCAATAAACATCTGATCATAGTAATCCCAATCTACAATAGAGGCTTTCTTTGATAGATGAAGAAATGGAGCGATAACAAAGTATTCATATGCTTCATCAATATAAAATTTATTTTCAAATAGATTCTTTATTTTTCTGTAAATCGTGGTTGTAGATAAAGATAAAATATCTTTCTTTAAATAATATTAAATAAATGCCAATAAAAATCCAATCAATGCCGCAGAAATTGATAAAATCATCGCAATATAATGAGCGTGATGCATACCTTTTTCTACTTGATACATATCAAATCCCAGTGTCTGGTACGGAGTCGTTTTTGACATCATATCATAAAACCATCCATGATAGTCTATTGGATTAAGATTTGGAAATGTAAAAATAAACCCGAAGCTTAGCAGCGACAATAAAACAAGTGGAGAGGTTATATAGAACGAAGATTCCTTAATGTGAGAGTAAATAGATTCCTCTCTGGACTCTCCAAAGAAAACAAGAAATATTAATCTGAACATATAAAAAGTTGTAAGCAAAGCAGAAAAAATAATTAGAAGAGGGATGATAAATGTTAAACCGTGAAAACTTTCATAATAAGCAATGGTTCCAGCTACGATAGAATCCTTTGACAAAAAGCCTGAAAACAATGGAAATCCACAAAGAGACATCGTAGAAATCAGCATTGCAAAGAAAGTGATGGGCATTTTCTTTCGCATGCCACCCATATTTCGTATATCTTGAGGATCTTTACTGTGATCATGAAGTTTATCTTGAGAGTGATGCATTGCATGAATAACAGAGCCACTGCAAAGAAATAGGCATGCTTTAAACATTGCATGGGTAATTAAATGAAAGAATGCAGCAAAATAGGCTCCTACTCCTATTGAACACACCATATAACCTAGCTGACTAACTGTTGAATAGGCTAGAATTTTTTTAATATCATATTGACTGGTTGCTATAAACGATGCAACCATTGCAGTTACGGCTCCTATTAAGGCGATAACATGAAGGGCCTCTACTGTTAGAAATGGAAATATTCGTAATGATAGATATACTCCTGCCGCAACCATCGTTGCCGCATGAATCAAGGCGCTTACTGGGGTGGGTCCTTCCATTGCATCAGGCAACCACACATGGAGCGGGAACTGTGCTGATTTTCCAACTGCACCCATAAAAATAAGCAGGCCACAGATTGTCATAATGGTATTATCGATGCCTGCATATTGTATGCCATTAAATGAGAAAGTGCCAGCATGCACGAATAGAAGCATGATTCCAAGAAACATTCCAATGTCACCCACTCTATTTACAAGAAAAGCCTTTTTAGCTGCATCGCCAGCAGAATTTTTTTCATACCAGAATCCTATCAATAGAAAAGAACTGAATCCAACTAGCTCCCAAAATACAAATGTAAAGAATAAATTATTTGAAAGAATTATCCCATTCATTGAAAAGGTAAAGAGCCCTAAATATGCAAAGTATCTTGAGAATCTTTTATCGCCTCTCATGTAATCTATTGAATAGAAATGGACAAGAAATGAGATCAGACTCACTACAAACAGCATCACCACCGCAAGTTTATCAAAATTCATTCCAAATCCAATCTGAAAATCAGCTAAAGTAACCCATGGAATCTCTATAAGTTTTAGTCCGCTGTATATACCCCAATCAGTAAAAGACCAGTTTGAATCATTGTAGAATGCATAAACACAAATTGATGATAAAACCGTAGATATAAAGAGTATTGTCGCTGAGATGTAAGACATTAACAGTTTTAAAGATTTAGGGGCTATGAGCTGCAATGTAAATGATACAAGAGGAAGAAGAAAGATAGCACTAATATATATCAGTATGTTTTCCACTTTACCCTCTTAGGCTCCTAGCATCATCTACATCTACGCTACCAATATTTCTATATAAATTAATAATAATAGCTAGTGCTACCGCAGCTTCTGCAGCCGCAAGAACAATAATAAATACACTCATAACATGTCCATCAAGGACCCCTGATGCATTAAATCTATTAAACGCTATAAAATTAATATTCGCAGAGTTTAAAATAAGCTCTATTCCCATTAAAATTGCCACCGCATTTCTTCTTGTCATGACATTGTAGAGTCCAAGACAAAATACAGCTGAAGCAACAATCATATATGATTCAAGAGCATTCATCTTTTTTTCCTGGCAATAGTGGCAGATCCAATAAGCGCTCCCAGTAGAAGAATTGATACAATCTCAAATGGTAAGAGATGCTTTGACAGAATAAGACGTCCTATTGATTTACTTGAATCTTCTATTACTACGCCTTCAATATTAATCCAGTTTCCATTTACAATTGCATAGCATTGCAATAAAAACAAGAAAACACATAGCAATCCTGCTGTCAGTTGATTGAATGATGAAATATCAATGCTTGGTTTTTCCAATCTATTGGTAAGCATTACACCAAAAATAATTAACACCAGAATACCCCCAACATACACAATGACCTGTACTGCTGCTAAAAAATCGGCATAAAGCATAATGTAGTATCCAGCTATTAAAAATAGTGAGAAGAACAGGTAAACAGCTGAATGAACTAGATTCTTTGACATACACACACCAAAGCATGAGAGAATCAATAGTATAGATATTAAAGAGAATACAATATCAGACATTAAATTGATTCCTTTATTTTAGCAAGTACAGCAGCTACATCATCTATAAGTTTATCAGAAGCTTTAAGTTCATTTTCAATATCAGATAGTATATCTGTAGAGTTTTTTCCATCACGTTTTGATTTAGTGTATGTTTTTTTTGCAAGTCCCCTTGTCATTTTATCCTCGATATCATTTAACTGCTTAAGATCAAATATACTGCTCTCCTCTTTTGCTGCAGCCTTTGGCTTTGCACTCTGAAGCATCAGTTGCTTTAACAATTCTTTTGCCTGGTCATTGAGCATATCTTTATTTTTCAATTCTGATCGTATTGCCTTTAAAATTTCAAGGTCAGAAAGACCTTTTTTCTTCTCTCCTAAAAAGATTTTCTTTACAGTCCCACGCTGCATCTTATCTTCAAGATCATTAAAAGATTTATGGGTAATCTTTTCCTCTGATATTGCTGCAGCTGTTTCTGAATTAGCTTCTTTGGGTGCAGTCATATCAGAAACTCTTTTAATTATGTCATCCAAGTCAGATGAATATTTGTCCTTTTCTTCAAGTGAGAGTTTGATGAAATCAGCAATCTCTTTAAAAGATGCATTTTGTTTAAACTTTTGTGTGAAAGCTTTTTTTGCGATCCCTCGGATCATTCTGTCTTCTATCTCGTTTACAATGGTAAAATCTGGCTTATTAGAAGGGGTCGAAGATTTTTTGATATTTATTTTATCTTTCTTTCCATCTTTCTCAGGGATAATTTCTTTTCCATTTAATGACTCGCCTTCTTCTATTATCTTCTTTTTATCCTCTCTCTGTTTAATATAGTCTTCTCCACCCGCAGAAAGAATATCCTGATCTGTCGCATCTGCAAATTCATATATAAGACCATCTCTAGTGTATTTGCTGAACTCATAGTCGATTTCATGTTTATCTTCATTAGGTCCACCCACCATATATATACACTCCTCTGGACAAGGATAAACGCATAGATTGCAGTACATACACTCGGACATATCAATCGTAAATCTGGGAACCACCAGTTTTTTTTGTGTTCCATGAGATGTTTTCCCACAATCAATTTCACAGTCCTTTGATGGTTTTATTGTATCAATTTTAATACAATCAACAGGGCAGGCCCTCTCGCACTGCAAACAACCTATACAGTCATCCATATCTACATGCAATCTAGATCTTATTACATTGTATTCAGAATGATCAAATCCAATATTACGTTCAGGGACTGGCCATTTTTCATTAGGATACTGTAGGGTCGCCACAAGATCTTCCTTGTTCTTCATATGTTTAAAAGTTAATGACAAACCTTTCCAGAAAGATCGAAGCCCACCAACAATATTGCTAAAATATTCTCTCATTAGAAAAGAACCTCCCAGACTCCAACAGCAAGCATGTTTATAATTGAAAACGGAATGAAAACTTTCCAACATAGATACATAAGCTGATCTTCTCTTAATCTTGGAAAAGTCCACCTAAACCACATCATTATAAATATCAAAACTATTGCTTTTGACAGTAGCCAGAAAAAGCCCCATACCGGTCCATCTAAATACATATATTCAGATGGCATAAGGTTGAATATTGTAAGTGGGGATCCCCATCCACCTAAAAATACAAAAGAGGCTACAAGACTGATAATCAGCATATTTGTGTATTCGCTTAAAAAGAATAGTGACCACCTAAAGCCAGAGTATTCAGTCATCCATCCGGCAACTAATTCCGACTCTGCTTCAGGGATATCAAATGGAGTTCTATTTGTTTCTGCTACTCCCGATACAAAAAAGATAAAGAATGCAATAAATGTAAATGGACTATTAATAATGAGCCATCTATTTTGTAGTTGCCATTCTACAATCGTGTGAACATCAAGTCCCCCAGAAATAATTACAGGGAGAAGCAGGGTAAGTCCAATTGGAATTTCATAACTAATAATCTGAGAAGCAGCTCGCATTGCTCCGTAAAGCGACCATTTGTTGTTTGATGACCATCCAGCTAGAATAATACCAATAACACCAACTGATCCCATCGCCAGTATATATAAAATTCCAATGTTGAAATTTGATATTAAAAAATTCTCTGATAAAGGCACACCTATAAATGTTATAAAGGATGCAATGAATATGATAAATGGAGCGAGCATCATCATGAATTTATCAGCATCCTTGGGAATAATATCCTCTTTTGCCAGCAGCTTAATAGCATCTGCTATAGTCTGCCCTATACCACCCCAGAAACGCTTGCCACCTTTAAATCCAAATAGTCCAACCTCCATGGGTCCCAGTCTATCTTGCATAAAAGCAGAGATTTTTCTTTCCATGTAAACTGCAACGATAGCATTTACAGTCATAAGAAGAAAGATGATTAGACCAGGTATTATTACAGCCATTAAAAGTAGTAACGTGTAGTTTAGTTCGATTGAAGAGAAAGCGTCTAATATTAAATCAACGAAAGACATTATCTATCTATTTCTCCGAGAACAATATCAAGACTACCTAAAATAGTAATGACATCAGAAATCATCCAACCTTCTGATAAGTGAGGAAGGACGCTTAAATTTGAAAAGGCTGGGGAACGCATTTTTACTCGGTTTGGGATATTCTTTCCATCACTAATCAGATAGTATCCAAGCTCCCCTCTTGAAGATTCAAATCTAGAGTAAACTGAACCCTTTTTAGGTCTGACTTTTTTAGGAACCGCTGCATGCACATCACCCTCTGGGATAGATTGAAAACACTGTCTAAGAATTTTAATACTCTCTTTTATTTCAAGAAATCTAACCATATATCGATCCCAGCAATCCCCAACTGTTCCCATTTCTCCTTTTCCTACTGGAACATTAAAATCTAATTTATTATATATAGAATATGGCTCATTTTTTCGAAGATCAAAATCAATGCCGGATGCTCGAAGGCTTGGTCCTGTCACCCCATAGTTAATTGCAATATCCTTATCTAAAACTCCAATATCTGCAGTACGCTCAATGAAAATCTTATTGGTAGTTAAAAGTTCATCTACTTCAATTAGCTGAGGCTCAAAATAATCAAGAAACTCTGTTGTTCGTGATATAAATTTTTCTGGAAGATCATGAGAGACTCCGCCTGGCCACACATAGTTATACAGAAGCCTTGCTCCAGTGAGTGTCTCAAAAAGATCAACAATTCGCTCACGATCTCTAAATACCCAAGTAAATGGAGTGATTGCACCAACATCAAGCCCAAATACACCAATAAAAAATACATGACTGGCTATTCTCTGCAATTCTGATACAATAACCCTTATATACTCTACTCTTTCTGGTAATTCAATCTCCAACATTTTTTCTACTGCCATTGAATATCCATGACTCATATGCATTGATGAGAGGTAATCGCATCTATCTGTAAATGGAACAACCTGCTCATAGGGAAGATTTTCAGAGTGTTTTTCAAAGCATCTATGAAGATATCCAATAATCGGCTCAATTTTAGAAACGACCTCGCCATCTGTATGAATTTTTAATCTTAGCACACCATGGGTGCTGGGATGCTGTGGCCCCATATTAAGAATCATATCTTCAGTATTGATACTACTGTTATCTATTAAATTTTCTTTACTCATTATTCCCAGCTAGTTTTATCTTTTGGGATATACATCCCGTGATAGTAGTCAGCAACCTCATAGTCTTTTTTTAGAGGGTGTCCCTCCCAATCATGAGGAAGCAATATTCTTTTCATATCAGGGTGATTAATAAATTTAATGCCCATCATATCATATGCCTCACGCTCATGCCAATCTGCTGTTTTCCATAGCGACTCGACCGATGGAATTTCAGTATCCTTGTCAATAACAAGATTAAACTCTATAGAGTCTTTTGTTTCTGTTGAATGTATATTGTAGGCCAATGCTAATTGATTTTCTTCCATATCAATTGATGTTATACACATCAGATAATCAAAATTAAGATTTTTTATTTGAGTGGCAATATCAAACCAGGCATCCACCTCTTTCAAGGAAAATATATTTGTCTCTTCATCATATGATATCGATTCATTAATTGCTTTGATCGATTCAATTAATGTGCTTTCAGACATTTTTATCCTTTCCAAAGGTACTCTCTGATTTTATATGCTTCTGAAGCTCCATTATACCTTGAATCAATGCCTCTGGTCTTGGAGGGCATCCGGGGACATAGACATCAACAGGCACAACCAGATCTACTCCCTTTAAGACATGATAGCCATGCTGCCAGTATGGTCCTCCACTATTTGCGCAGCTGCCCATGGATATAACATATTTAGGATCTGACATCTGCTCATAGAGTCTCTTTACTCTCTCTGCCATTTTAATAGTAACAGTACCTGCTACAATCATTACATCAGCCTGTCTGGGAGTCGCGCGCGGGAAAACACCAAAACGCTCAAGGTCATGTCTTGGAGCTGATGCTGCCATCATCTCAATCGCACAGCAAGCCAGTCCAAATTGAAAGTACCAGGGGGATCCTGCTCGCGCCCAATTAATAAGGTTGTCTAGTTTCTCAACTACAAAATTATCTCTATCAAATTTTTCTCTAAGTGTTAGTTCAGCCATTGTTAGTCCTTACTTGCCAAGTGTTTATATCTACCCTTTGGATTTCTAATTTCCATTTTCACCCAATCAAGATCACCTTTTCTCCATACATAGAATAGTCCAACAAGAAGTACCCCTACAAATAGAAGCATTTCAACAAAACCAAGTAATCCAAACTCTTTATAGGCCAGTGCCCATGGGTACATAAAAATAACCTCTACATCAAAGATAATAAAGATGAGCGCAATAATATAAAATCGGATATTAAATTTGACCCACGCAGAGCCCTCTGGAACCTCTCCGCACTCATAGGGAATAAGTTTTTCTCCGCCTTTATTTTGTCGAGGAGATATTAGATACTGAATTACTAGAGGTAGGGCAATTAGAATAACAGCAAAAATTGTTAGAATTAGAACCGGTGAATAATTTTGATACAATTAAAACCCCTATGTCGTATCATTAAATTTACCTTGATTCCTTTTCATCAAGCAACATCTAATTCGTGATTTTTCTAACTTTTTTTTAGATTGGTTTTAAGTAAGGCAGTTTGATAAATTTTTATATGCCTATTTTCAATAAATTGATATCTAGCTTTATTCCATACCTTCCAAAAACTCTCATCTATCAATTTGCTAAAAGATATGTTGCTGGGACCACAAAGGAAACAGCGCTCAAAACAATTGAAGAATTAAATAATGCTGGCTACCTGGTTACCATAGATATCTTGGGTGAACACACAAAAGATCAAAATTTAGCATCTAAAATCACAGGGCAATACGTTGATCTTTATAAAGAAATAGACTCGAGGTCTCTTAACTGTAATATATCGCTAAAACCAACTCACATTGGATCTGAGATTAGTGATGATATCTATAATCTTAATCTTGAAAAAATTATCAATATCTCGGAGGAAACTGAAAATTTCGTTCGAATTGATATGGAAAGCTCAAAGCATACAGACTTTACCATTAATTCATTTCTTGAGCAGAGAAGCAAAGGTGTTAATATCGGCACTGTCTTTCAAGCATATCTACACAGAACATACAATGATATCGCTGCGCTTGACCCTGAAGATCTAAATTTCAGGCTATGCAAGGGGATATACAAAGAGAGTGATGATGTGTGCATCAATGATAGAACTAAAATAAATGATAATTATCTGAAGATTCTAAGATATGCCTTTGAAAAAAATATCTATGTTGGTATCGCAACCCACGATACAACTTTACTTGAATCAGTATACAAGCTAATTGATGAGCTTAGTATTTCAGCTGATAGGTTTGAGTTTCAGGTTTTATATGGAGTCCCCATGCAGGGGTGGAATGAAAAAAATCTAGATAATGGATACAAGGTAAGAGTCTATGTTCCCTTTGGAGAGGATTGGTATAAATACTCAATCAGAAGGCTAAAAGAGAATCCTGATATATCCGGGTATATCATTAAAAATCTATTCTCAAAGTAAAAAAAAGGGGCCCGCGAATGAACCCCTTTTAAGGAGAAAAACAATATCTTGTAATATCATTTTTCCTGTCTAGTAAGATTTAATTAGTTTCTAAGTGGTTTTCCTTTTGCTAACATATATTTTATTCTTTCAACGGTCTTTTGTTCCCCGCAAAGACTGATAAATGCATCTCGCTCAATATCAAGTAGATACTGTTCATCCACAGCTGAGAAAGGCCCTCCCTTATCTCCACCGGTTAAAACGTAGGATAGTTTGTTTGCAATAAGCGCATCGTGCTCACTTATTTTTTTTGTTTTAACCAGACCTTTTACCATCGTTGTGATTGCCAGACGACCACTGGTCCCTGGCAGCTTAAAACTTTCAATCTCTGGCGCCTGATAGTCTTCACTCATATTGATGACCGTATCTTTGGCTGCGCTTAGGAGATGATCTCTGTTTACTATAATAATATCATCATCAGAAAGATATCCATAGCTCTTTGCCTGTTTTGCTGAAAATGAAACTTTAGCATATCCAATTGTTTCAAATGCTTTTTGGATGATTGGAAATGCTCCAGGCACCATCGTTTTTATTTTTTTTGTTAATCGAGATATCATGCGAAGGTTTCCACCAGCACCAGGAATAAGTCCAACTCCAACCTCTACAAGGCCAATATAGGACTCTGCTGCTGCAACGATTCGATCGCAGGCTCCAATGGTTTCATATCCGCCACCAAGAACAAGGCCAAATGGAGCAGAAACAACTGGAAATGGAGCAAAACGAAGTTCCTGCATTAATTGCTGCATCAGATTAATTACTTTCTCAATATTATCCCAGTCTTTACGCTCAGCGAAGTCAAGAATCATATTTAAGTTTGCTCCAGCTGAAAAATTCTTTCCATCTCCAGAAATGACTAGCCCTTTATAATTATTTTCCTCGGTCCAGTCTCTTGCAAATTTAAATGTCTCCATAATCGATCCATCGATTGGATTTAAATCTTCTTTTAATACAGAGTGAAGCTCAACACCCACCACCCCATCTCCTAAATCAACAACAGATGCAGACCAGTTCTTTTTGATGAGTCCATTATTTTTCTTTAAGTTAAAAAACTTTATGTTTTTTGATGAAACTGGAACCGCAAGATACTCTTTTTTATCTTGGCAGTAATAGTGCTTTACGCCATCTATGTATGTATAGAAAGATGTTTTTCCAGTATCTAGCATATCTGAAATCCAAGAAGGAATCTTCATATTCTGCTCTTTCATTCGATCGATAGAGCGCTCTAAACCAATAATATCCCAAACTTCAAATGGACCTCTATCCCAGGCAAACCCCCATCTCATCGAACGATCAATGCTATAGATATTATCAGTAATTTCAGGGATTCGGTTTGCAGAGTAAATCAGTGTCTTTGAAATTGTTTCCCATGTAAACTCTCCAGCGGGATCATCGCAGTAGCATAGTTTCTCAATCCGTTTATCAAGATTTGTAAATTCCTTTGCAATTCGCACTCCAGGATACTTTTTCTTATTTTGAGGAGAGTATTCA
>CAZHKH010000003.1:0-13002 GCA_964532515.1 uncultured bacterium | reverse complement strand
CACCCCTTTTTCAATTTTTTTATAAAATCCCTGACCTGATTTCTGTCCCAACCATTTATTTTCCAGCATTTTATTTATATAATCAGGTACAACAAATGTGTCTCGGCTCTCATCATCTACACATTTTTCGTATGCTGTTTTTGCTACAAATCCCATCGTATCAAGGCCAACAATATCTGCGGTTCTAAAGGTTCCACTTTTGGGTCGACCAATAAGTGTTCCTGTGAAAAAATCAATATCCTCTACGCTTAATTTCATTTTTTGAGCGACAGAAAGGACGTTCATCATTCCAAAAACACCTATTCTATTAGCAATAAAATTAGGAGTATCTTTTGCATGGACCACTCCTTTTCCTAAGTCATCTTCAAGTATATTGACAATTGTATTAAGTGATTCCTGATTAACAGACGCTGTATAGATTACCTCAACAAGCTTCATGTATCTGGGGGGATTAAAAAAGTGAGTAATGAAAAATCGATCTTTAAGGGATTGATCCATATCCTCAGACAGTTCGGCTAAAGAAATTCCAGATGTATTTGATGTAAGTATTGCATCATCAGATAGATGGGGAGCTATTTTTGAATATAAATCTTTTTTCCAGTCAATTCTCTCAGAGATTGCTTCTAAGACCCAATCGCATTCTTCGATTTTAGATAGATGGTCAGTGTAGTTCATCGGAGTGATCATACTTGCTGTTTTTTTATTATAGAATGCAGCTGGCTTTATTTCCTGAGTTGCTTTTAATCCATTTTCAGCCGTCTCCTGATCCATATCAAATGCGTACACTTCAAAGTTTGCATTTGTTAGATGAGCGGCAATTTGCCCCCCCATGACGCCCGTACCAAGCACCGCTACTTTTTTTATATTTTTACTCATCAATTAAACCCTTTCGATAATAGTCGCTATGCCCTGTCCAGTTCCAATGCACATCGTCGCAAGCCCTGTACTTAAATCATTTTGCTCCATTACATTCATCAGAGTGATTATGATACGTGTTCCAGAGCATCCAAGAGGATGACCTAGTGCGATTGCTCCTCCATTGATATTTATTTTACTTTCATCCCATTCACCTTTTCGTATTACATATAAAGATTGAGCAGCAAAAGCTTCGTTAAGTTCTATTGCATCAATATCTCCGATAGACATCCCAGCATTCTTTAGTGCTTTCTCTGTTGCAGGCAGTGGACCAGAGCCCATTGTTTTCCAATCAACGCCAGCTATTGCTCTTGATTTTATTTTAAATTTTGCTTTTAAATTTTGCTTAGAGATAAAATCATCCCCCGCCAATAAAATTGCAGAGGCACCTACTGATATAGGGCTTGAGGTTGCCGCAGTAATGGTTCCATCAGCATCAAAAGCAGGGTCTAAAGATTTCATTTTTTCTAGATTTGGTGTTCGTGGTCCCTCATCAATGGCAATCGTATTTTCATTAAATGTAATTGGTGCGACTTCATTGTTAAACTTCCCATCCTCTATTGCTTTCAATGCTTTGTTATGAGAATTAATAGAAAAACTTTCTTGATCCTCTCTCGATATATTTAGTTCCTTCGCTAAATTTTCAGCGGTATCACCCATTCCCATATAATACTCTTGTTCATAGAGTACAGGATTAAAACTTGGCATAAATCCACCCATAGGGACTCCAAACATATCCTCCACCCCTCCTGCAATAGCGCACTCTATATCACCTGAAAAAATTGCCTGGCTCACTTGGTGTGCAGCATCCATTGATGAGCCACACAAGCGATTGACGACCTTGCCTCCAGTCTCTTTTGGAAGTCCAGCCATTAAGGATATTCCTCTAGCCATAAGAAATCCTTGAGAGCCTTCTGGGAAAGCACATCCAATAACTGTATCTTCTATATATTTATGATCAATATTTCTATTTCTTTCAAGTAATACTTTAATTATATCTGCAGCTAAGTCATCGGGCCGCACCCCCATCATTTGACCATTTTTTATACCGATTGGGCTTCTTACCCCATCAATTATATATGTATCCATAGTTAAAAACTCCTTCTAATCTAAATAGTATTTTTCATGTTTATAGAAAGTCGCTACCACTCTTTTCATTAACAGTATTTCATTAGGCTGATAGCTTAATTTTTCTTTGAACATATTTATTTTTTTATTCAACTCCTCAAAATCTTCCTGACTGCAAATATCCGAAAAGATTGTCGCCATATTTCTATTAATCTCTTTATAGTGATGACATATCGATAATTCTAAGAGTTCAGTATGCTCTTTAATCTTATCCTGATCTTTAATTTTTTTACCTCGTTTTAGTGCTGTATCTATAATAGCAAGAGAGCATAGCATGTTTGCAAATGGTTCTTGAATCCACTGATTGTTTTTCAAGTCTTGCCCATACTTGAGAATCATTTTATTTAGTGTCATGAGACAGGCTGATCTGCAGAATTCCACAACTTTTTCATTAATTTCCTCTCCCCCTTCTAAACAGGAAAACCAGTCTTCCTCTCTTAATGATATTGCGTCTCTGATTGGTAGCTCTTCGAGTATTGATTTTTTTAGTGTTATCCCCGCAATAAGCAGTCTATTTATTTCATTGGTACCTTCAAATATTCTATTTATTCTCTCATCTCTATAAAGAGTTGCTATTCCATATTCTTCAATAAAACCAGCTCCACCTAAAACCTGGATACTTTCATCAACAACATAGGCAAGTGCTTCAGATCCAATTATCTTACATATTGATGCTTCAATTGCATGATCCTCAATCACTTTTTGCATTTTTATATAATAATCATCTGTATTTTTATCGAGTTTTTCAATTGAATTATCAAGTGACCCTGATGTCATATAATTAACATTGTCCGCTTCCCATGTTCGTGTAATCATTTATAAAAATTTTGATTTAATCATATCAAACTGGGTAATAGAGCGACTAAATTGCTCTCTTTCTTTAGCAAAATCATATGCTGCATTTATCGTATATTTTGCACCGGCTGCAGTGGTGACCCCTAGTTTGTATCTTCCTGTATATAACACATTAAATGCGATAGGACCCCCTTGGCCAACCTCACCTAAAACATTTTCTATAGGAACTTTACAATTTTCAAAATAAAGTGTTACAGTAGAAGAGCCTTTGATACCTAATTTTTTCTCCTCTTCACCTATAACATAGCCTTCGCAATCTTTATCAATAATGAAGGCCGTATACTTTTCATTTACTTTTGCAAATGTGATGCACACATCTGCCCATCCTCCATTGGTTATATATATTTTTTGACCATTTAATATATAGAATTTTCCATCCTCACTTAGTTCTGCTTTAGAGGTTCCTCCCATTGCATCCGATCCAGCAGAAGCTTCAGTAAGAGCATAGCAACCCATCCACTCTCCACTTGCAAGCTTTGGTAAATATCTTTTCTTTTGGTCTTCATTACCATACCATATAATTGGAAGTGTTCCAATTCCTGTGTGAGCAGAAAAAGTAACCATCATGGAGGCACTTTTTCCTTTAGATAAGACATCTGCCACAATGCACGCTGTTGTTTTATCAAGCTCAAGACCACCAAATTTTTCAGGAATATCTATCCCGCAGAACCCAAGTTCTCCCATTTCTCTAAAAATTTTAACAGAAAGTTCTTTATTTAATACATCAAGCTCTTTGTGTATGGGCTCCATCCGCTTGATTGCAAACTCTTCTGCAGCCATTGAAAACATTTTCTGATCTTCTGTGAAATCTTCTCTGCTGAAAACATCCCCTTTTGAAAATGGCAATACAAGAAAAGAGCCCCCTCTATTTATTAATTGATCATAGTTAATATCGTATTTTTTATTATTATTGCTCATTGTCGTTCCTCTTCAAGCTATTAATAAGTAATTCCATTGATGTATCTAAATATAATCGAGCATCAATCTCTGAATCATCAAACAGGCAAAACCAATTTATTCCTTGAAGGGATGTCAGGATGCTCATTGACACAATTTTTGTGTCTATCTCTTTAAATTCTTTTTCTCTAATTCCTTTTTTTAGTATCAGCTCAAACAAATAAAGTAGCTTATCATAGAGGATTTTTGATTTTTCTCTTACTTCTTCATCTTTATTGGCAAGTGACCAAAACTCTACCTCAGCGAGAAAAACATGTTTCTTCTTTTTAAAAACATCGTAAACAACGCTAGAAATATCTTTTAATATTTCTGATGCAAGTTTGTTTTTTTTGTTTTTTGTATAAAAATCAGGAAAACTGTATGTCTCCCAATGATCAATCAATGCAAGAAATAATGATTTTTTGCTACTATAATAATGATATATAGCGCCCTTGCTCATATCAGACTTTTTTACGATATCATCCATCGTTGTATCTGAATAGCCCTTACCTACAAACACTTCATAGGCTGCATCTAAAATTTTATTTTGTTTTATTTCTTTTTTATCCGCATTATTCATTATTATACCGACCGGTCGGTATAAATTATAATGAAATACTTATATATAAAACAATTTTATTTATTTTTTTTATTTTTTACTTCTTCTTCGAGAATTGGAATTTTTATAAGAGGAAGAATGTTTTTTCTTTGATCTTACGCCTACTATTTTCCCCTGATCTAGACGAATAAACACAGATGCAATTCGAGAGAGTCTTTCTCTTATATGGGTGCATATCACTACCGTTACCCCATCAAAATTAATTTTTCTATATAAAATTTGAGATAGAATATTAATTTTTTCCTCTCCTAAGTACTGGCCAAACCCATCAATTAGAAGAACCTTGGTATCGCACGCAATAGAAACAGCTAGCTCAACCCATCTTCTCTCACCATCACTGAGCTTTCTATAGTCTCTATCAAGATACTTGGATAGTTTCATTTTATTGATAACACTTTTAATTCTTCTCTTAGGATCAGTGAGGCTAGTGTGTGAATTAACATTTTTATTTATATAATCTTGAACCGATACTTTAAACCAAGGTAGCTTAAGTTCTTGAGATACATGATAAATATCTTTGTTATAATTAGCTTTACTAATTGAATCTAAGTCGGTATCCTCATAGAGTAGAGATCCATCTGATATTTGTTCTTTTTTAAATAATAAATTAAGCAATGTTGTTTTACCCGAACCAACATCTCCATAAATAACATAGCATGATCCACGATGGATATCTAGCTGTTTTATGTCAAGGACATTTCTATTATCTTTTTTAATTACTACTTTACTTATACTATAAATTGGGTTTTTCATTTTTCCTCACTTTACAATTTTTTCAATAAAATTATTGAGTATCTTAGAGCCGTATTCGCACTCTTTCACTTTTGGAATATTGGTAATTATTCCCTTTTTAAATCTTATTGATAGATATTTTTCCATAACTACTTTTGTGAATTCTGGATGAAACTGCACACCATAGAATGAATCATTGTATAGAAATGACTGAATCCCCATATCATTTTCTGCAAGTAGTGTAGATTCCTCTGGGATTGCTACAACTACATCCTGGTGTGATTGATACACATCTAAACTAACAGGTAAGCCTGAAAACAAAGGACAGTCGTTTGAAGCTTCTAATAGATTCACTTTACAGCTTCCAAGCTCCCAGCCTTTTTCATTTAATACTACTTTTCCTCCAAAGGTATCTGCAATCAATTGATGACCAAAGCAGATTCCCAATACTGGTTTTTTTGTTTCTTTTATCTCATGTAATTTTTCTTTAATATAATTTATCCAAGGGAAGTCGTCATATACAGAGTGTGCGCTACCTGTTATAATCCAGGCGTTATCTTCATTAGGGTCTAAATGCTCCATTTCATAGCCTTTTACAACGTTGACTTCAATGTCATGATATTGTTTTAAAACGTTCTGTATCCAATCTGATGCCTGCCCATAAAGAGTTTTTACTTCAGAAATACCCGGACCATTTGTAATTATTGAAATTCTTCTCATTAATTTACCCAATCATTTTTTTTATTATGAAAATCACAATGCGCATTCAGGTTACAAGAATCGCATTCAGGGTTATTTTCTCTACATGTATTTTTTGAAAATCTTTTCAAATGATCAAATAAGAAAAGTTCTCTACCATGTGGAATTGAACTAATAATTTTTTTCTTATTTAATTTGATATCAATATGAGTAGATACTGCACCCATTCGCTTCATTACACGAGCTGATGAAGTAGAAATTTCTATGTTCTCAGGTGGAACTGAATACTGATCATCCTCTAAGCCAGATGTTACAGACTTAAAACATGTAATCATATGTAGTATTTTATCTAATCTTACCATCATAGTAATGAAAGTAATTTTAAATAGGATCGCTAATGACCTTCTAGATACCTCTCTGCTTCAATGGCAGCCATGCAACCTGTGCCTGCTGCCGTAACAGCCTGTTTGTAGGTAAAGTCCTGAATATCCCCTGCTGCAAATACTCCCTCTATGGAAGTCAATGTTGAGTCTGGTTTTGTGATAATATATCCCGCATCATTAAGCTCTAACTGACTTTGAAAAACATCAGAATTTGGTTTGTGACCTATTGCCATAAACACTCCATCTGTTAGATGATTTTTAACTTCACCAGAGGGGATATTCCTAATATCAACACTCTCTAGTCCTTTTTTATCGGGGTCGCCATGCATTTCAACAATTTCTGAATTCCACATTACAGAAATCTTAGGGTTTTTCAGAGCTCTCTCTTGCATTATTTTTGAGGCTCTAAACTCTTCTCTTCTATGGACAATTGTAACGGATGATGCGAATTTTGTTAGATAGGTAGCTTCCTCCATCGCTGAATCACCTCCACCAACGACCAGAATATCTTTTTCTTTAAAAAAGAATCCATCACACGTCGCACAGGCAGAGACACCAAAGCCCATAAGTTTTTTTTCAGATTCTAAACCTAAAAGTTTTGCTGAGGCTCCTGTGGAGATAATAACACACTCAGCTTCATACTCTTTGTCTGAGACATATATTTTAAATGGCTTAGAACTAAAATCTACCCTATCAACATTTTCGAATAATGTTTTTGCACCAAACTCCTGAGCCTGCTTTCTGAATTTATCCATCAGTTCAGGACCAAGGATTCCACTGGGAAATCCAGGATAGTTTTCAACATCAGTTGTTATTGTCAATTGCCCGCCAGGCTGAATACCCTCAAAAACAAGAGGATGTAAATTTGCTCTAGCTGCATATATCGCAGCGGTCAATCCTGCCGGACCTGATCCTATTATAATTACTTTATTCATTATCCTTCTATTAATTTATCTAATAAACTAGTTAACTCTTCTTTTGATACTGCTCCGACTCTTTGCTCTACCACGTTTCCGCCATTAAAGAGCAATATACTTGGAATGCTTCTAATACCAAACTTTGTTGCAATGCTTGGAGCATCATCAATATTAATCTTAACTATACTGCTTTTATCTTTATAATCTTCTGCAATTGATTCTATCGTTGGAGTAAGCATCTTACAGGGACCACACCATTCGGCCCAAAAATCTACAAGCACTGGCTTATCTGAATTCATAACAACAGACTCAAAATTATCTTCATTAACATCAATTGTAAACTCGCTCATAGTTACTCCTTTGTAAATAAAATGTGCAGAAATCAATCCTACTAATTTAGCACACTGGTGATATCAAAATATATTTTTTTTTAATCAATAAAGGTCCAAGATATCTTTAGGTAGTGAAATATTGATAATTCAGAACCAAGGAAAGAATACTGTGGCAATGAAAATGAACTCCCTATATCAGAGAAGGGACTCTCCAATGAGAAATCATTTCCATTGTTAGTAATATTATGATATGAAATTGTAAATTTTTCAAACTCCAAAGATCCTGAAATGTCCATATAATGAATAATTTTACTTTCTTGTCCTGATAATTCATTTGTTATCATAGGAAGAGTGTTAAGATTAAAACTTCCATTCTTTAAATGAGTAAATCGTCCATTTACTTTAAATAACAGTGAATAAGTTTTATTCTTAATTGGCATTTTATAGCTAATCAAATAATGGCTATAGCTATTTATTTTGGGTGAATACAAAATATTATCAGAATTCTTTTCATCTACATATCCATTAAAACCTAAAATTGCTGAAAAATATTTCCTATGATATTTAATATCAATATCATAATAGAAATAACGTGAATAGTTATAATTAGATATGGATACATCAGAAACAGCAATATGACCGATAGACAATTCAGAGTCAAAGAAGTTTTTCGAAGCTTTCATTGAGATATTGTTATTCATTAAATAGAGAATTGGAATCTGGTACAGTTGATCCTGAGAAATGTCATCCACTGGCAAATCATAAAAAACATCTTCATAGGTATGTGTCAATGAAATAGAAAAAGAATTTTTATTAATTAATTCTGCCAGTATATATGGACGGAAGATAAAATAAAGATTATTTGTATTGTAGTGATAATTAGAAGAGAAACCTTCCTCATCAATATAGTTATTTTCTTTAGTATCTATGCCTAGAATATTTAATCCAAAAAAATATTTTTTAATTTGAATACCTGTCAGAGCACGAAAAATATTAAAATTGAAATGCAAGCTGTCAAGATCTGAGTTTATATCAAAATCTTGATAAAACTGTCTTTGCTTTTCAGATGAAAAATTAGTTTTTATCTCTACAGAATTATTTATTCTATAGTTAGCTTTAAAATTATTCCATACCGTAAAATACTGATTGCTAAATGAGTTCCAGGTTTCATTGTACCCATCTTCTGATATATTATATTTATTTTTCAGAAATGAGAATTGATTGGAATTTTTAAACTCAATATTAATTTTATCATTAAATATTTTTTTTACATGAAATCCCCATATGATAGATTGAGATAACCTTGTGTTATAAACACCCTGGTCTGCAGAATTAAAATTATAGCTAATTGGTAGGGTTGGATTCTCTTTGTGATAGACGATTGTCGAGGCAATATAATTGCTTTCTGTTTTTTTATGAATATCAATTAAAAAATTTTGAAGAAAATTAGATCCAGAAGCTTCATTGATACTTAAGGGAGTGTAAGATCTGTTCTGCCCTACAAACTGATATTTAACATCATTATCATTTTTTTTGTTTAGAGAAATTATAAGGTCTCGATATCTAAAATCGCCCTTCTTATGTACAAACTGAGAGATGTGGCTTGTTGTATCTATCTCAGATAAATCAGTGATATCATTAAAAATAAAAGTCCCATAAGGCAAATGATGATTCTGATTAAAAATAATAGAGCGAAATGATAGGGTGTCGAGGATATTTGTATTATAGCTATTTAAAAGTATCTGATTATTTTCAATGGGGTCTAAATCAAAAAAGATTCTATCGTCAGATAATAAAATTAAATTTAATAAAAACAGATAAGATATATATCTTAAATGAAATGTCAAACCAAGCAACTATTTTGAAAATAAATAACTAGATTTAAAAGATCTCGCAATCATCAGTGGAACAAAAAGAATTGGAACAAATATCATGGTAGATATTAGATGTTGCTTATAAAATGGAAGCCCCATCTCATAGCAATAAAAAAGTCCAGATAGAGTATATGGATAGAAAATTCCACCCGCGGTTACCCAAACAACAAAATTAGAAAGTATAAAAAATAGAGTTGGAGCAAAAATCGTATTAAAAATTGTATTACCAAGGATAGATGAGTAGCTATCTTTTTGATTATAATTATCATTAGAGATTACCAGGTAAACTAAAAAATATGATAGATAATTAAGAAAAAATAGTGATGAAAATAGATATGAAAACTCATAATAATTAAAATACTCTAGTAACATATCAGATGCAAAAATTCCAACAAAAGGAATATACATAAATTTCTTTTCGAATATCATTGCAGTTAATATGAGTACTGCAAAAACAGGCGTGTAGTGGCCCACCTCTGGAATAAATCGCGATGCGATGACCAGTGAAATTAAAATATTTGCGATAAGATAATTATTTTTTTTCATTTCTTCCTTTGGTTGCATTTTTTAGATTTGTATAATTTTTAAAATTATCATCAATAAAATCTACAATATATTTATATTTTTTAATAAAACCTTTATTATCATTGAAATATAAAAAAAGTGGTTTATAAAGGGATTTACTCTGGTTCTTTACTTTCGAGATTAAAGAATCAATATCCAAATTTAATCTATCTATAATAATTATATAAATATATAAATTTGAATCAATCTGTTTGTCAAAAGTTTTCTCTATCAGATTAAAATATTCAAAACATAGATATTTCTGTTCAGCCAGTCGACTTGATAGTATTATTTTTTTATTCTTATTTAAAAATTCAAGTAAGATTTTCATAGAAGGATTATTTCGATTTGAAATAAAATTAGAAATTTCATTGAAAAAATAATTATTCTTTGCAGTGCTTGTCATTAAAATGGCTTTACTCGAATAACCATATCTTTTATACCTGCCACCTTCTACTTGATTTATATTCTTTATATTTAAAACCTTGAAACCATTATAACTATCATTCTGGTACTTGATCGCATATACGCCATCAACTTTGATTTTTGACTGATATAATTCTAGCTTATTCCATAGATATCCA
Source organism: uncultured bacterium (assembly GCA_964532515.1). GTDB lineage: Bacteria > Fidelibacterota > Marinisomatia > SCGC-AAA003-L08 > D37C17 > TMED161. The sequence goes on along the minus strand of CAZHKH010000003.1, from coordinate 2,464 downwards.
TAGATAATCTCTTTACTGTTTTGTAGTTTTAAAAATAAATATGGATTGCCATCTTTTTTAATATTTTTTGTAATAGATAGGCACTTGAAGTAATCTTTGCTTAAAGACATATTTTAGATGAAATAATTATTTCTTTTTAATGGGCTTTACAAATAATTGATGAACATGGCGTACAATCTCATATCCATGTTTTTCAGCTATTTTATCCTGAAGAGTCTCAATCGCCTCATTATGAAACTCAATAATATCACCAGTCTCAATACAAATCATATGATCGTGATGAGGATTTCCTAATTTCTTTTCATATCTTATTTTTCCATCACCAATATCTAGTTTTCTTATATAATCATATTTAACAAGGACATCTAAAGTTCTATAGGTTGTGGCTCTAGATATTTTAACCTCTTTCTTAATTAAAGCGTTGAAAATCTCTTCGCATTCACGATGCTCGTTATTAGATAAGATATCATCTAAAACAGCCAACCTTGCGGTCGTCATTTTCATCCCTTCTTTAGATAGAAGCTCTTTAAATTGATTTTTTAAATTTTCATTCATCATTAATCTAATTTATTAAAATTAAACAACTGATACATTAATTAATATTTTTCAAATTTGCATATTTTTTAATGAATTTCTTTATCATATTTCCACGAAATTTTATTGATATTTTAGCGCTCTCCCCTATCCCTTGAATATCAATGATTTCTCCTTTTCCATACAACTTATGACTTACCATATCATTAATCTTAAATTCATCTTCAAGTTTAACAGTATTGGAAAGTTTGCGAGTAGTTTTTTTAAGATACCCCCCTCTTTTCTGGGTATTTAAAGAGCATAGCTCCGATGGGATTGCATCAATAAATGAAGACCTTAGTGAAAACATTGAAGCTGACCCAAAACGCCTCCTAGAGCTTGCATAGCTAATGCTTACTTTTTTAATTCCTCTTGTAACTCCTACGAAAAAAAGTCTTCTTTCTTCTTCTAAGTCATCATCATCATTGCTGTGAGTTAGTGGGAGAAGTCCTTCTTCTGCTCCAAGAATATAAACATTATTAAACTCTAATCCTTTTGAGCTATGAAGAGTCATTAACGTTAATTTCTGCTCATTTGCATTCCATCTATCAATATCAGTCAAAAGAGAAACCTCTTCAATGAAAGACCCCACTGTATTATTCTCATTTCTATCAGAAAAATCAGATATACTTGATACAAGCTCCTGGATATTCTCTAATCTTTCATAGTCATCAGGATTATCCTTGCTTGTATAGTGATTATTTATTTCTATCGTATCTATCAATTGCTCTACGGTCTCTAAAGCTGTAGAGGTAATTGTTTTTGTTAGTTTTGCTATAATTTTATTAAATACTTCTACCTTCTCAATTTGTTTTTTAGACAACTCTAGCGTATCAAGTTTTTTAAGTAGTGCCGGTAGGTCAAGTTCTGTATTATTAAGGCTTTTCATGATTTTATCAGTTACTGATTTTCCAATTCCTCTCGGTGGAAAATTAACAATTCTAAAGAAAGAGAGGCTATCTTTGGGATTAACTAAATACCGAAGATATGCCAGTATATCCTTTATCTCTTTACGATCATAAAACTTGACACCTCCAACGATATGATACGGAAGAGATTCTCTCCTTAATTTATCTTCTATTACTCGACTCTGTGAATTTGTTCTATATAGAAGAACCATATCATTAAGAGAGAGGTTTTTGTCTACAGATTCCAGTACATCATCTATAACACCCTTTGCCTCTTTATTCTCATTCTCAAACTCATTGATATAAATAGGCTCACCTTTTTCATTATCTGTCCATAGTTTTTTATCTGCTCTATGCTTATTTTGAGAAACAACATGATAGGCTGCATCTAAAATTGTTTTAGTGGATCTATAGTTTTGCTCAAGCTTAATGACTTTAGAGTTGGGAAATGATTTAGAAAAGTTAAGTATATTATTTATGTCTGCACCTCTCCAGGCATATATAGATTGATCATCATCCCCTACAACTGTTATTTCATTGTTGTTTTTACTAATATTATAAATAAACTCAAATTGAGGCTTATTTGTATCCTGATACTCATCAACAAGTACATACTGAAATTTATTTTGATAGTGAGTTAATAAACTTTTTTCTTTTTTAAATAATTCAATGGGTAGCAAAAGTAAATCATCAAAATCAACAGCATTATTCTCTTTTAGTAGTTTATTGTAATCAGCATATATATCCTTTAGTATTTCATCGACATAAACATCTGTATTTAGAAGAACATCATCAGGAGATATCATTTTATTTTTCAAATTGCTAATTAAGTATTGATACTTGTTGGGCTGAAATGTCTTTATATCAAGGTTCATTGCAGATATAACATTTTTCATCGCCTGCTTAGCATCATTCTGATCATAAATAGAAAAATTATTATCATATCCCAACATATGTATGTGCCTTCGAAGTAAAGAAGCAGA
>CAZHKH010000002.1:0-43591 GCA_964532515.1 uncultured bacterium | reverse complement strand
GCGCCCATGCGTATGCTCCAAAGATGGCGTTGAATGTGCCAGCAGTTGAAGTTGTTACTGGTGCATCTGCTTTACGGAGGAGATTTCGGTTATAGCCGTAGTATTGTGCTTCGAGTTCATCAATTGTTCGTATTTGAACCATTTTAGAACTGACCTACCTCGTCTTGTGTTGGTTGATAGTAAGTACCTTTCAGAATATTGCGAGCTACACTTGCTAGACCGTCATAACCTTCTGCTCTAGCATCTTTCAAGATTGGACTAAAGTCTTCACTGAATGATTTTTCAACTTGAGTAGTTGGTCTTGGGGTCTCGGTAGAGAATTGATGATCAGCTTTCTCTTGCATTTTCAATTCACCTTCATCGCTTTCTGGATGTTTTTCACCGTCAGATGCTTCTTGATCAGAATTTAGACTGGTTTGTCTAGAATTTGATTGGTAATCATCTGGTACTGTGACTTTAGCACCTACATCTTCTTCATCAGAAGTTGCTGGTTTTAAAGGCAAGTCGGTTGGTGTTTCGAGTGCTTTTAATCTATTATCAATACCATCTAAGGTAGTGCTAACAGATTTTTGAGTTTCTGCCAAAGATTGGATAACATCAGTTAGTGTTTCCATATTTTTGTTGATATCGTCAAAAGATTTTTCGACATCTTCTTTAGCTTCTGATTCCTCTTTTTTCTCTTCGTCTTCGTGACTCTCGATTTTCTTTTCGGTTTCTTCTGCCATGTTATTATCAGATTGTTGATTTTCGGGCTTTATATATATTTCGTCATCTTTATTAGTGTCTTTGTCAGCCTTTGCTTGACCTCCTAATTGGTTATTATTATCCTCAGTTTGATACCCTGACTTGATTTTTCTACCAGAACTTGCATTTTCATCAACATTTTGATTATATGCACTATGGTTGTTTCCATCAGTTTCAGCATCTTGTTTACCTTCACTATCTTTTTCACTGTTTTTTTCCTCATTTTCATCTTTTACTTCTGTGGTTTGTACGCCTGAACCTATACCTGAATTTTGATGATATGTAGCATCATGACCTAAACCACGTTGTCCTTGTGCGTGTATTTGTTCATTATTGAATTTTTCGACATAACATCCAAATTTGTCACATTTTATGACCATTTTACCATCTTCTCTTTCCTCAATATTATCAGTCATAGCCTTTGCTATTGGGTTAAAATCAGTAATTAATGCCAATGGGACAGCTGGATCTTTACAAACTGCTACCTCATAATGTTCTAAATTCTTTAACTCATATGCTACTGAACCATCTTTCATAACTTTTGGAGTTCTGTTGGATTTTGTTGCTCCACCAAATGATAGTCCTTTATACTCGCCTTTTTTGATTTTTGACCAAATCTCATTATCTAATTCGTAATTTTTATGTATTTTACCTGTAATTTTGATAGCTGGATATTCTTCACCACTTTCACCTTTATACACTGTTTGTGCGTAACTAATGCCTTTTCCGATAATACGGTTAGAATGAGTATCACTAATTGGTGCTCCTCTATCCATCCAAATAGGCAATACTTTGATTAATTCATCGACTACTGTAATTTCACCTTGTTTATCCTTGACTTGAACTGTCAAATAACCTTCGAAAAATCTACTATCATCTGCAATAGGATGTAATGCCTTGGTAATAGTGCCATTTATGAATAAATCATCATCAGCCATTATATTAAATACAATGTTTATTACATATAAAGTTTTTAGTTAAAAAAGGTAAAATGGTTGGGTTATTAGCCCAAAACATAGCCATTTACTCTTTCTTTGCTTTTGTAACTGCGAAATCAGCTGCGAAACCAGTAGTTAAACCTATTAAGGCTAAACCAACATCTCCAATGCCTTCAGTTGCGATAGTTTGACCTATTGCTACTGCTGCGAAGGTTGATATGATTAAAGCACCTGCGAATTTCCTTGCAGAGAAAGATTCATCTGTTCTATGTAGGTAACCTCGTAGTGTGTTTAACCCTGCACCAATTACTGCTGCTCCAACAGTTATTAATACTGGATCTACCATAGAAATAGCTGATTCTGGGGATTATATAAGGATTGTTATTCTTTATCTAGTACTTTTGACACTAAATCTTCCAAATCTGAATCTGCTTCTTCGTGAAGCCTATTAGATTGTCTATCTAAAGCTGTTGCTAAAATAATGAGGGCTTTTTGGAGTTGAGTCACTCTATTGCATAAATCTTTCTGTGTAACAGATATTTTTCTAAAATATGCAATTAATGTTCCACCACTACCAAGAGCTATTGCTATAACTATTTCTGAGAATAATTCATCAATTATTTCGAACATAAATACCTTTTGCTATTCTAATATTTAAGTTTAACAGGGATTAAAACTTTATCTTCAATCATTTCTAAAATTGCTAATGGATCTTTTGTAACATAGTCCATAAATTCATCATCCCCACCACTTGCACCTTCAAATCTTCCACAATTATAACACAACCAAATCATGTGAGTTCCATCGGTATATTCATACATATTAGATTCACACTGACATTTCTGTTTCATTATACCTGTTAGGCAGAACTGTTATAAATAAGTATTGTTTTATTATTTCATGGCAACTAGCTTTTATATTTATGAAAACATAGATGAATATAACGTAATTTATAATGAAAATAGAAAAGATCCAATGAGAGAAGTTGATCTTTTAGATTTGTATGTTTGTAAAGATAAATTATATGTTGTAACAAACACAAGTATGCATAAAGAACAACCACGCATGGAAAGAACAATAATTCATTTTAGAAATGGTAAATTAGATGAATGGGCAGATGGAAGTGAAAAACTTGTTAAATATGGTTCAATGCAATTTAATCCTAAAACTAACAACTTGGAAATATTTCCTAAATTGTTAAGAAAACCAGAGCTACAGTTTAGAATAGGTAGATATTATGGTGAAGATGCTAAAAAGAAAAAAATAAACTATGAACATAGGTTTTATGATTTATTTTTAGATAGAATAAATTTAATATTGGAGGAAAAAGATGCTTGATGTTCATTTAGGTGATGTAGAAGATAAATTAGATAAGATAATAGAAAAACTAAGTTCTATACAAAAGTTATTGGAATTATTACTAACACCACCTGACCTCAAAGAATATGAACAGTGGAAACTAGAAAAACGAAAAGGTTTAGATTAAAACTTTGCACTACATCCATTACAAGTAGAATAACCTGTTGAATGACCATCATTTTTACCCCAAGTCCATTTCCAACCAGCTTTTTTCTTACATTTAGGACATGGTTGTATAGGATAATTACCTGAACCCCAATCACTCATCTTTTATTACCTAATCCTTTACTCATAATTTCTTTCCAATCTTTTCCGTGTTTTTTTCTCATTTTTTGCCAAAATGGATCTGCACCAAACATACCACCTTTCTTATTATATTCTTTTGTAACTTTTGCTATTCTACTATGACAAGAACGACAAAATCTAGCATTGATTTGTTCAATTTCAAACTTGTATTTTCCACAAAAATAACACAATCCATACATCTTATGTGATACAGTTGCAAGTAAAGGTTCTCTACCACGTTTACCAGCACATTCACCACAAATATCTGCTATTGTAGCTGACGTTGCATCTCTCTTAAAACAATTAATACATATAGCTTCTTTATAGTTATCAACTCTGGTATATTCATCTGCTTGGTGTTTCTCCCAAAGTTTTTTGGTTAAATCATTTGCGTTTGAGTTGTTATTTAATTCTGTTGGCATACTAATTACTAGAAAGCTTCACTCTTTTAAGTGTTTCTTGTAAGAAAATATTGATATTGTTACAAGCATAATCACTTGTTGCATATTCTTTTGATGCTTTTTCCAATTCTTTTAAACTTGATTCAATTTCTGTTAAATTTGGTGTGTAAACAGGTGATTCTATGTCTTTTCTACCATTTCTCAACTTTATTTTGTTAGTCTCCAAGACACGTTTTACTTGGTCTTTGTAGATTTTCTCTGCTACTTCTTTACTTGCGATTTTTGTTTCATGTACTTTCGGAGTTTTTTCTTTATTTCCATCATTCTTGCTTCCACTTCTTCTCGGTTTATGTCCGTCATTACTCATCTTCCCATCTCCTCATTCCTTGAAATTCTGTTTGTACCAAGTCTCTTGCTTGTCTAACAGTCATTCCATATTTTCTTAATTCTTCTACTGTTTTTGTCTTATTCCATTGGAAATCAACAGCTGTTTGTAATGTTTTCTTAACAACCACGAAATTCTTAGGTGTAATTCCATCTGGGTATTCACTCTTTTTAGACATTGTTGTTCCAGATCCACTTGCTGGTGATCCTTGTCCAGTTCCACCAACATCACTTGGTCTTGAGTTCTTTGGTTCTTGACCAAAGTTCTGTTTGTTTTCTTCTTGTTGTCCCATCATATTACCTCTACCATTAATTCCACCCATACCTGAGTTCATCATTGCAAGGGCTTCACCTGTAATTTGACTGTCTTTACTAATCTTATATTCACCTGTATGTGTTCTTGTAATCTCAAATCCCATTTGTTGTAACATTGCCATGTTCTGTATTTCAACACCATCGGTTTGTAAGTCTCTCAATTTATCGGTTTCTTCACCTGCTTTTAATTGTAGTTTCCAATCATCAACTTGTAAATGAGCAGCTATTTTTCTAAAGAAAGCCTGTTCCAATATATCTTGACCCCACTTTACAGCTCTATTTGTAATTGTAACTTGAAGTCCTTCTTGTGACCATCCAGCAGGTGTTTCACCATAATAGAATGGTAATACTCCATACATTGCACCGATAATCATTCTTAACTCTTTTCTTACTTCAATAAATTCTAATTCTTTCAATGAACCTGTAAAGTCCAACCACTGTGCCATATTCTGTCCACCCTTGTCAGATTCTACCATCAATGGGTGTACCATGTATGGATCTTCTGTTGCTCTTTGTGTTAGAGTGTCCCATGATTTTCTAAAGGTTTCATAGTTTCTAGATGCAACTACCAATAATCCTCTTGGTGGTCTCATCTTGTCAAAGTATTTTCTAATAAATTCATCCATATGTGATAAAGACATTGCCTTTGACCATACAGAATAAATTGGTGAATAACCATAAAGTAAGTGTGGTCTATATTTACCAGCCTTCCAAATAACTTCTCCCTCACCATAAACAACACGTTTTGGCTGTGGAATACCTATTGAATATACAGAGTTTACTTCCATAATAGCTTTCAATGCTTCTGCACCACAACGGTCACACACAGGTTCAGTTAAACGTTTATCACGATGTTCGAATCTTGGGCAAACATATAATTTATTACGTTTGTCGTCAAAGCCTAATCTACCATCACTGTCAGCTATCATAGCCACCTGTGGTGGATCGATTCTTAAGTACTCTTTTATAACAGTTTTATCGTGGTCAATCTTGCCTGTTGTATCATCAATAAAGTAATTCTTTAAACATAAACAATAAGCATTATCACTTATCTCCAAATCACGTTCTAATTGTCTTGCGACATCTTCCAATGTTTGCTGGTTTCCATTAATTGGTTTTGACAACATATCTTCCAATAATTTTCTGTTTTCAGGTACTGGTCTTTTCAAGTCAGTAGAACCACAAGTATCACACATGACACCATCTGGTACTGCCTTATCTTCAACTGCTTTTTTCTTTCTTGGGTGTGGAACATGAGCATCATCATTAGTTTCAAATGGTTGATCATCAGGTCTATCACTTGCAAGTGGTTCATATTGAAACTCTTTTGCACAGTTGTTACATTTGTACTTGTATTTTTCAGTTACTTCAAAACCGTTCTTAAACATCTCTCTGTTCAATGTTTCTATTGGTATTCTCAATGCATCAATGTTATCTGCCAACTCATAAATCATTATGAGTGGAAATGGGAAAATTGGAAGTTTAGCACCTGTGTCGGTACTCATATAAGGCTGGGCTATTGAAGGTCTAGTTGTAGTTTCAGTGTACGATTTATTAGTAAATCTAAATGCACTCTTTAGTCTATCTGCAAAACCCATGTGTAAAATATCATATAACTACTTTATAAACTTTTGTCCAAACTTGTCACGTTTACGTCACTAACCACCGTGTTGTACGCACATTCGACTACGTTCTGGGGGTTCACACGTACATACGTCTTGCGATTTTTTTTCGTCGCCTTTATATATCTTTTCTTCATGCGTGTGTGGTTCGTTCCCACCGATATGTGCGTGAATCGTGCCATCCTCATGTGTGTGTTCTGGTTCTGGTAAACCATCATCTAAACCCATGAAATATTTAAGTATAGAACAAATATAAATATTGTTACCTAGTGGTGTGAGCTTGCATATCTCATTGAGAAGGACTATCGTGGCGAAATAGCTAGGTGGCAAACCTTATTAAATGTAGTATTTAAATGATGTTATGGTGGAACTAGAACCAGAAGACTATAATGAAATTTTGAATTGGTTTACTCACACGTATGGTAGGTTGAATTCTAGTAAGATAAGTGAAGCAAGTACGAGGACATTCTGGAAGATATCATTCCTTGTGGAAGAGAAGATAAAGGAATTGAAAGAAGAAGCTAATGAAGAATAAATACTCTTATATATTAGACATGCGTAAGTAATGTATGAAATGGAAGTTCTATCTCTTTTGGTCAGGCGTATTCTTTTTACCATTCATGGTATTGGGAGAAGGCATCATTGGTCTAATAGTCATAGGCTTGTTCGGAATATTGAACGGACTTGTTGAAAGAGGAAAAAAATTAAAAGCAAAAGCCAATGACGGATATGAACAATGGAAGAAGTATCGCAAAGAGACTTTGGAAGAAATGAAATGATTCAATGCCAAACTTGTTTTAGACTATATAAATCATATGACATTGTAAAGGTTGATGGCTGTCCAATGTGTGTAAAGTGCGAGTATAAACACATCAAGTATAAACAATAGAGTTATATATCAAATACTAATAATATATTCATGAACAAAATAAAGACAAAACAAATGGAAGACTTTGTAAAAACAAGAGCCAATTTTTACGAAATTGAAAAAAACTTTGCTTCAATTACAAGTGATAGTACAAGAAAAAATGCAATGGATATAAAACGTCTATTGGATGATAAGGCTAGGAGTTATTACCCTTGGCTATAAACTGGAAGTACTTACTGGCAATCCCCATAGGGATATTACTGGTAACGATGTTTACGGTGTTTGATTACGAACCACGTAAGGGAACATCTGAAAATAAATTACCTACGTCAAGTACCAGTGTACCACAGTACGATAGAGATTGTTACCCTGCCATGACACCTGATAACAAATACTACGTGCAATGTCCACCTTTTTCATGGGAGGTCGATAAGGATGAGTGACGTAGATGAATTTTCGGAACGTTCTTGGGAATGTCCTCATGCAAACTTTTTCTTTAAGGAATGGAGATTCTATTGTAGGACTTGTGGAAAATCCGAAGAGGAATGTCTAGGTAAGGAAGTTATGACGAGAAGTCACGTATATTACTATAAGGAGAATAAGAATGTATAGTGATGAGAAAACATGGACATCTCACTATAAGGATTGGAAACATATCTTAGACACGGTAAAACACCAACCATCGGATGTTCCCCTAGAGAAACACCAGTATCGTATGAAAATCATAACGGATCTTGTTAAGATATATGAGGGTACGAAACATTGAACTACTGTAAGAAGTGTAAGTTACGGTTTAATAACAAGTGTAATTGCCCCCCTTATGCCATGGAGGATTCCTTGGAGGAATTAGGGATATGATAGGGAACAAACAGTTAGAGAAGATTATATGCGTTGCCTGTAACGAAATTTTCGGCGATCACTCGAAACGACAGTTGATTCGTTGTCTCTTTAGAGTACAGGGAACTATGGTAAGTCAAGGTATAGATAACAGTCCTCCCCCAGATTTGGCTGATAAGTGACTTGCCTGTATCTTATATAAATCTTGTAAGTTACGGAATTTCATTTTTTCGCCATACGTACTAGGCGCGATGATATATCGAATAAAAAGGGCGTGGGAATAGTTAGCCTAAGCTAATAACCCACGCTTGAAGGGTTTGTTATACTACGTTATGATAAGATTGCCTTAGTGTATCTTCCCTATGGAACGACTACATGGAAAGGACATATCTCATGTGTTGAATCTGATTAGTATGCAGATTTGTATAACTCTCTAAGCCTATTCTCTACTTTAGGCTTTTTGCCATCTTTAACAAACTGCATAAGGTAAGAGATTTGCTCTTTCAAGTCTTGACTTAGACTTTTTGGGGCTAATACCCTTATTACGCCACCTTGCACGATACTACAAGGTATGTATGCATAAGCACGTGCGTTAACACTATCGCTTATGTTAAAGACGACTGTATCTTGTGCCTTGAATAGTGCTTTGATTGATTCAACTAATGAACTATCAATAGTTTCATCATTCAAGCCATCTTCAAAGGCTTTAAGAGATGTTGCCATCATTATTCTATGCGTATTTCTGTTATTGTGAATCTGCCTTATATAGTGACTTTGTATCTTACCGTGCCATACTATCCATAGTATGCATATTATCCATACTATCCATACTTTAACTATCATAATGCTTAAGTAGTCAGTTTTGAGTCCAAATGCTTATATAGTCGGTTTTTGACCCCATTGTGCCTATCCGTTATATATCCTATAAAAATAAATAAAATCCGTTATATACGTATGGCGCTGGTCTATTAGGAGTTTATCCACGAACAAACTAATTCATTATATGACAGTTTATACTATTGTTATGTCTATTAGGGGTATAGGGGGGATTGTGATCATGTTTAAATACTCGGTTTCAAATTCGTGCCTGACTATTTAAATCAAATCCAAATTTGCAAAAACTCGCATGATGTTTTGATGAAATCAAAATCAAGAATATCAAGGCATGAGATGGGAAGAAGATTAACCAATGCAAAGCAAAAGTATGGCATGGAATATAGAATGAATAAGGGTAATAATGAGTTTAGTAAAATAGTGAATGATAGTATTCAATCCTTTAGGAAGATACAAATCCGTGAACGGAAGGAATGGGATAGAGAGTTAGGAAGAGTCAATAAATTACATAGAGTTCTCGATACGGCACTGACTAACCTCGCCCATTCTTTCACAGGTGATATTGTTTATATTGATAGGCATGATTATGTTAGAATTTGTAAGACTATTGATGCATTTAATGAATATATTGAAACTAACCAACTATGGAAGCTTAAATTTGATACATTATCCCCCCTCAAATTACCAAAAAGTGTTATAATTAAATGTAAATGTGGGGTATTAGAATGAATACTATAATAGAAGTATTACTATGGTCATTAGGTATCATGCTTAATGAAGGAGAGCATGACCTATGACTATTAGAAATAAATGTAGCTTATGTGGTCAAACAGTATCAAAAGACGGTATGAAAAGACACGAAGAATGGCATAATGTACACCAGCCATTTGTAGCACGTAATAAAATATGGGGAAAGGTTGAATGGGTATGAATATAAATAAATGTAGTTTATGTGGTCAAAAAGTATTAGAAGAAGGTATAAATGAAAATTGGGAAAGAGTGTCTTATTGGAGACACGAAGAGTGCTACAAATGGTTGTCGTACATTGAACATGACCACAGTGATAGTTCTTGGACACCTAGTTTAGAATGTGTTTTAATAAAATATGGGGGAAGGTTGTGTGGATATGAATTGTAAATGTGATATTTGTATAAATGAAAATAAAATACCAATGATTGAATATGCTTTTAGTAGTTCACATTGTTTAATTAGTAAATGGTTAAGGAGAGGATTAGAATGAAAACTGATATAACGGAAGAAGATTGGACAGAATTTAGGGAATATGTTCAACATTTAGAGATGAGATTAAAACACCTAGAACGTAAGGTAATCCCTGATTTATACCATGTAATGCAAAAGATGGCTGATACTATGGAGAAAATGGCTAGAAGAGACAACGATAGTAATCATAAATGGTGGGAGAAAGAATGGTAGAATTTAATGTAAATGAATATGCTAGAGATAATTTAGTTGAAAGATTAAAAATTGTATCTAGAAAAATGGTTGATTGTATGAATGAATTATATACAATTAAAAATGATTTATCGAGATTGAATGTCAATGATACTAATGCGAATAAATCCAAGAAAGATGAATGTAATCACATATGGAAGGATAACCTTCATGTGAGAAATGGTTCACAAGATGGATATGCTGGTAAACATTGTGTAAAATGTTATAAAGAGAGGAATGATTTAGAATGAACTGTGTAAACAATTCTGCAAATAATGTATGTGAGGTGGGTCTCTAGGTATTAGACTATCTTTATCTTACAATACAACTATAATGCGTTATGACTCATTTGAGTGAATCCATTCATGGTAAATTATTCTCTGGTTGGTTTGCTATCAAATCCATGAAAACCCAGCCATGTAGAGAAACAGATGATGCCGAAGAACAGGCTGAAAATATGTCTAATACATTATTCGGAAATATAGTAGCTGATATTTCCCCTAGAGTAGAGAGTGTTGTTAGCCATTACCGTCTTTTTGGTAATACCTTTCTTGGAAACTTGGGTGTACTAGGTTCGAAACTATCGCACCATTCAACAACGACTCAAGATAGCGTAAAAGCACCTTTAACTTCACACGAATCTATTCAACATAACGCAAGTGCCTTACAGTTCACCACATACCCACCCCTAACATCCGTTAAGGAATGGTAAGATAAAGTGACTAATACTAATAAACGAGTGATTAAAATGACAATGAAAACTGAATTAAAAACACCAAGATTAAGAACATTCTACATAAAGCAAGAAGCTGACGAAGATGTAGTATTTACTTTAAGAATGGCTAGAACACCTGATGGATTTACAATATATGCTAAATCTAAGGAATTCCATGATTGGTTTAAGAATCTAAGTAAAAATACAACATTGGGATTTACTAAAGCATGGTCAGTAAATATGGATTCTTATAACATAAGTAAACTATGGACAGATAGAATGTATGATGATTTAGGTGGACAAATAAATTGGAGAGATCCAGAAGATTACATACCAAAAACTCTTGAAGCTGGATTTAGAAATTGGAATAATAATATACTAATGGAAGCTGCAAACTTTAATCCACCATCAAATACTGATGAATTATATTATAGAGGAACACCTAATATTTCATGGGTTCTTAGTAATATATTAGATAGTGGGTTCGCTATTAATTATGCACAACCTGTATCAAATAGAATGTTTGAGTTGTATTTCTCCTCTGTAAATAGATATTTGATATGGCTAAATGACAACTTTATAGCAGTAAAACAAAAGGGAACTAAACTTACATCAACAAAGAAGAAAACCTTTAGTGGTAAGTTAAACTTGGAGGATTGATATGTTGTCAATTAAAAGGAAACGAAGTAAAATGACACAAAAATTAAAGAACGCACCTAAAATTGATGATAACATATGCAATTTATGTTATTGTAAAGCATGTTTAGGTAGAATAGAATTTTTAGAAGGTAAACAAAAATATCAATGCACTGATTGTGGTAGAACACAATATCCATATAATATCGGAATTGACGAGAAAAGAAAGTGTATTATAGATAAAATAGGCGTAGAAATGGAAGGAAGATGGGGATTTTTGCCACCTGACCATGATGATACTGTAAGATTTCATGGAGATGGTTCTGTTCATTTCAATACATCAGAATATAATAATAATTACGAAGAATATTGTATGTGTTGTGCTGGACATTGTACAGAAGATGACCATGATGAAGATGATTGTTGTAAAGGTGGATGTGGTAAAACAAAGAAAAGACCACAAAATATTGTAGGAGAATATGTTTCAGATCCTATACAATATCAAGAAGATTTAGGAGATTTGAAAGGTATTATACTTAGAAACTATCCACATAATGTTAACTCTTCATGTGGTGGACATTTCCATATAAGTTTCGTTTCAACAGGTTATTATGGCTTAGCTATGGACGAAAGAATATACAAAAATGTAATAAAATCTTTCAAAGCATGGGCTGTTGATACTACTACTAAGAAAGCCCCAGCTGGTTTAACAAAACTAGCACAAGGACAAATAACAATGAGATTGAAAGGAAGACAATATTGTAAGAAAGAATTTGCTTCTGATGAACAAATAAGTGGTCAACATACAGATAGATATACTCACTTTAATTATAGAGCATGGCACAAGCATAAAACACTTGAAATAAGAATATTGCCAATGTTCAATAAGAAAGAGGATTATTATAGATGTGTTCGTTTCCTATGTAATCAGATAACCAATGAGATATTAAAAATTGGTTTAGGAGAACCTGAATATGTTGAAGCAAAAAGAGATTTGAAAGGTAGAATATCAAAATTAGAGAAAAAGAGAGTGGATGATTCTCCACTCTTGGAGGTAGATTAAGATGTGTGTTATAATGATGTTTGAGGATGAATATCCTAAGAAAGAAATGTTGGATTCAGCCGAAGCTTTGAATAAAGATGGTGGTGGATTCTCTTGGATAGATTCAGCCAAAGGAACTGTACGTTGGGAGAAAGGTATGCACGTCACTTCTAAATTTATTATGGAAACTATTGATAGAGAAAACATTCAATTACCTATCATAATTCACTTTAGAATTGCAACTCATGGTGGTGTTAATAATGAATTATGCCATCCATTCGCTATAAGTGCTGAAAACAACGAAGATTTGGAAGCAACAGGTCAAGATGTAAATGGTGTGTTATTCCATAACGGTGTTTGGTCAGATTGGAATTCAGTAGCAATGAAAGTTCTATTGAATGATAAAGAGACAAAATTACCATCTGGTAATTTCTCCGACAGTAGAATGATGGCTTGGCTTATTAGACACTTAGGAAATAACTATCTACAACTTATTGACGAGAAAGTTGCACTAATGACACCAGATGGTATTGTTAGATATGGTAAAGGATGGTCAATGGAAGGTAAAGTAGATTGTTCTAATACTCACTGGAAATGGAGAAACAATAACAAAGGTTGGAGTGCTACAAACTCGAAAGGTGGTTATTCACAAGGAACAACAATCAATGATTATCTATCAAAGGAGGACAAACAGGATTTTCGGGGATGTGTCCCAGCCCTAGCAAAGGCAAAGGGGTCAAAGGACACGGTGACAACTGTAAATGCAACGGTCAACTCGGTAAAAAGAAATGCAAGAGAGAGCAGAAGCGAGCAAGAGGGAGAAGAGGTGTCGCTTGTAGAAACTGGGGTATTAAATGGTAATACATTTAGTGGAACTAGTGAAGAGTACGAAGAAATGTTTGAAAATTTAGGACAAGATGCCAATCCCATGAATTATAGATACCAAGATTACATGGATAAATGTATGAAAAATGGTAGAATACCAAAAGATAGTGATATTGAATGTGGAACAGGTTTTGTTGGTGAAGATGGAACTTGGC
This sequence comes from uncultured bacterium, assembly GCA_964532515.1. Taxonomy (GTDB): domain Bacteria; phylum Fidelibacterota; class Marinisomatia; order SCGC-AAA003-L08; family D37C17; genus TMED161. Next base: position 30,119 of record CAZHKH010000002.1, on the reverse strand, counting down.
ATGAGTTTGATGATGAAGAGGAATATTACTAATGTCTTATAGATACGATAAAGGATGCGTTAACTACGCTAGAGAAAAAGTTGTGACCTTAGTCAATAGAAGAATTGATGAAATGTTAGATGGACATAAACGTAATTATGTTAACAAAAAATCATATATTGTTTCAAACTTCAAGAATAAACGTTCACCTGAAAAGATACAGAGAAATTGGAACGCTAAAGTTCAAACATACCCAGAGGATTTAATAAAAGTATTTGATAGAATAAAAGCAACTTCTCAACCATACACAGCATTGGGTTTGGAAATATCTTATATCACAAGATATGATGTTGATATTGGTAAACACATAGAATGGAGTATGTATAAATTGATGAGACATATGGGTTATGATTTTAATGTACTACAAACTGACCCACGATATGCATTAAATCCAAGAGAACAATGCCCACCTATTGAACATATATCACCTGTTATGTATAATTGGTTTAGTAGAGGTAGTGTATTTTGGCATGATGCAATGTGTGATTTCAAAAAGATTGCAGAACATATGAGAAAAACAAATTTGGCTATTGAAGATGCAGATATAATAGCAAAAAGATTTGTTGATGAATATAATGTTTGTAAAGGCGAAGATGAAGATGGTAGATATTGGGATGCATCGAATTACCATCTATGGAATAAGATTCCAAAGAGAACAGTTCCAATAAAAGAATCATTGACTAGATTATTAGATGGAGCATTTGACTAATGGCTTACAAAATGAGTGAAAGAAGAGAATTAGGAGAAACTTTGGAAAGAGCAGAAGCAAAAATCTGGTCTTGTGGTTGTCCTTATCTAGCTTTTTCAGAAGAAACAGGTTATATGTCAGCTTTCGCTGCTACACATGACCCTGTTGTAGGATTATCTAACTTAGGAAGAATTGGTGTCACAGATTGTTTAAGGACAGCTGGTTTTTCAACAGGTTATGCACAATTCATCTATGAAATGATAGAGAAAGGTTGGGGTCTTGATACGATAGGACAGAGAATAATTGATGGAACAGCAAAAGATTGGAATGATTGGAAATGGCAATGTGACCACCCACAAGAAGAAGAGTATGATGATGAAGATTATGATGAGGAGTATGATGACTAATGGCTAAAAAGATATGGATTCCTAGGAGACATAAAGATGATGATGAAAATGATTAAAGACAGCTTTGATGGATGGTTTGGTATGAAATTATTCTTATGGAATAATATCATTGAACGATACTTTTCATCATGGTTAGAAGAATATGCAGAAGAATGGTTTGATAACCACTTTGATAAAGTAGAAGTCACACCATTACAGTATGAGGATTTAGATTAAAATGCCTAGAACAGAATATCAACCATCAGCAGAGGAAGTTGCAGAATGGGAAAGATCATTTACAGAAACGGATGGTTATGAGTTGGGAAGTGCTATACCAGAAAGTATGGAATCTGTCGAATCACAAGCAATAGATAGACTTAGTACTGCACAACAAGGAACACCAGCTACTGTTAATTGGCGACCAATGAGTTATTGGAAAAACAAATATTCTTGGGGTATGTCTAATATGATGGGAGAAGACCTACTCATATTAAATTCATGGGATATTAAAGAAACTGAATGTGAACACGTAGAGTGTGGATGGTATTGTAAGGAGAAAAGGATTTGAATAAAATGGAATTAAAAGTAGATAAAGCAAATCAATATGATGCTGATAAGTGTATATTGAGAATAGATTCAAAAGCATTGAAGAATTTAGGTGTTAAACCTGATACAATAGTTGAACTCATACCTAATGCAGAAAAAGGTTTTGATGTAGTTCCACAACCTGATACAGAAGGAAAGATTGATACTTTTCCAAGTACTGAAAGACCAAAGAATACAAGATTATTCTTTGTTTTAAGGGAATTATATATGCAAGACCAAAACACAAACAAAGCTAGATTGGATGAACAAGATAGAGAAGCATTGAAATTAAATGTAGGAGATAAGATTAGACTACATAAGTGTGAGGAATGGGAAATTCCAGATGGAGATTTAATGCCTTGAACGACTTAGAAGCCAACAATCTTACAGATTGGCTAACAGAAGAAGAAAGAAAATATATGGGAACTGTTGGCAAATATTATAGTGTAAGACGAGCATCAAAAACAGGTCTTATTAAGAGAAAAATTCAAGATAAAATAAATGGAAAAATAAGACAAAAATTATCCACAAATAATAAAAAAGTACTTGTTGTATATATGCCAAGTGAAGAATTGAAAATAGCATTTAAAGATAGATGTGGTGTTATACCTATGTCAACAATTATGCGTTGGTTAATGGTAAAATATATTGAAGGAGATTATGGAGATTATGAACAACTATAATAGAATTTGCAAGTGTACAGAGTGTCAAATTGAATACCCTGTGTATAGAACTAGATGTGATATATGCCACCATTTATTAAGGCATAGACCTAGAAGTAGAGTATGCAAAGAAAAATACATTACAGGGGGTAGATATTGATGAGCTTACAACAAATAAAGAAAGCCACAGAAATGTTAGGTAAAATAACCACAGTAGATGAAAAGACTTGGGTATTACCTTCAAAAAGTGACGAATCAAAGACACATACAGTTCAGATAATTAATGATGAGTATGATTGTGATTGTTTAGGATTTCAACATACATTAAATTGTTATCATGTAATTGCAGTTAAAATGTCAAGAGGAGAGAAAATTGAAGAAGCCTAAGAAATTTGTATGTTATATCTGCAACAAAGAAACACTAACAAAAAGGAAAGGTTTGGAAGTTGGTAGTGGAAAGTTTACTCATGCTTTATGTAAATTGTGTTCCAGAGAGAATTATGCTATACATGAAGACAGCTATTTTGAGGAGCATGAAAAGATGAGACTGGAAGATATACCTAGAGAATTTGATGAGGAAGAAGTTGTAATGAATCAAATCAAATTTATGAAAATGGCTAAGAAGATGTTAGAGAGGGCTGGTTATCATGAATAAGAACCTCCCAAGCTTTGAAGAATTCTCTGTAATAGTGGAAGAAATGGTATCATTAGATTTACTAGAAAGAGATGAAGAAGGAAAGTTTGCTCTATCTGATGGATTACTTGTCCAATTAAAAGATAGTTTGGGTAAAACTTCCATAGTAGATTTTACTTTGGACTATTCAGAAAGAAAAGATAGAATGATTATAAGGTCTATAATGAAACACACATACCCAAAAGTAAAAGACCAAAAACAGATTCTCGACTATTATAATATAATAAATGCATACCTATACGCTTCTTTATCAGAAGTGTTGAAAGATAAATCTGTTCAGAATTATAGAGGAAGCACAGAGGAGTTAGCGATATTGCGAGAATTAGCTCTCAATGCAGTAAAGGAGGCAGAGAAATGAGATGCAGAAAATGTCAAAGAAGCAGAAAACATTCTACCAAAGCTAAATGCTGGAGAAAATGGTTCTTATGTCCACCATGTGCAGTTGTAGAACATCCAGAAGAGTATAATAAAAACCAACAAGTATTGTGGTCAGAGATTATTGATATGCATGGAAGAATAAGAAAAAAGCAAGAGGAACACGCTGGTATGAGAAATCCTCCATACAAACCAAAGGAGAAAGAAGCATGAAATGGTCTAATCAATTTGGTAATGGAGACACCAATGATAAATCAAAAAGTTATTGGGGTAAAAAATTACTAGGTGGTCAAGCTGGTCTAAAATTTACAGCTAAGAAAATAGTAGAAATGTTTCCACGTGAGTATTTTAATCCGTATGTAGAGCCATTTGCAGGTAAAGCTAGAACTGCTGAGGTTTTGTATAATAATGGATGGTTCACACACTGGAAGGATATGAAAATAGTGTTAAATGATATATCACCACACTCTAACGATTATTGTAGAGAAACATTTCCAGATTCAATAGTGGAAAATATGTCATTCGAAGATACTATTAGTAAATATGATGAGAAAGATGCATTTTTCTTTATAGACCCTCCTTGGCGTAAAAATATCTATACACATAATGATTTCTTTAGAATGGATAGAACTGTGTATGAATATTATGAAAAATTATTAGATATAGTTGATGGTTTACAAGGATGGTGGATGATTACATCTAACGCAGATGAACATGAATGTAAAAAGGCTTTGACAAAATCAAAATGGAATACATTCTTAGTTTGTAGTGGTGGAAAGCATATATTTGGTAAAGAAGCAAAGACTTTATTATGTAGTAATCTATTTGGAGAGAAGAAATGAATGTATTTAAAAAATATCCACAACTGTATTCAATCGTTATACCAGCTGTATCAGTTCCGATAATGCTTGGAATAACATTTGCAGTAATGAGAATTGAGGTTATAATAAAATGAATAACATACCAACAGCAGAAATAAACTTTAGTGAATATGACCCAGAAAACATACAAGTATGGGATGAGTATATTCCACTACGTAATGAAGTGGAAGACTTGCAAAGAAATGTACTTAAGGCTAAATACCCATACTTAATAGAATCAGAAAAAGGTCAAGGAAAGACACTATTAGTTCACACATTGTGTAAGAAGTTAGGTCTCGCATTAGTCGAAGATCCAATAGGTTCTGGAACTAAAAAGAGTGACTTGATAGGAACTAAAGAAATTAATTCTGATGGAACATATTTCAGTTTAGGACTTTTACCAAAAGCAATCTGTGTAGCAAATCATTTCAAACACGCAGTATTATATGGTGATGAAGCAAACGCCCAAGACCATGATATACAAAGATATTGGAATAGAATCTGTGATGGTAGAAAATCAATTACAGCTAATGGTAAATCTTATAGACTAAACAAAGGTTGTAAACTCTCTATCGTATGGACTATAAACCCTGTGACATATGCTGGAATCAACACAATGACAGAAGACTTACGTTCTAGATTTGTCGGAAAAGTTTGGCGTTATCCAACAAAAGAAGATTTAGACAGAGTTATAGAATGGGAAGGAATACCAGAAGACACGGTAAAAACTCCATTATTAACTTTCATTGAAGATGTACACGCACTTAGAGTGAAAGGTGAAGTTGATTACTCATTGTCAATAAGGGATATAGTCCAATTTTGTACTTACTTTAGAGATTGTGTTGAAGAGGGAAATAAGTGGTCTCTACAAACAGCACTTGAAGAAGTAATTCTAATCAAATATGGAGAACCAGCTGACAGAGAGCTTATTAGGATAAGAATCAAAGATACATTTGGAGTACAACTATGAATGAACTTAAATGTGTAAACTGTAAAAAGATAATACATTTTCCTAATAGAAAAACACAAAAATACTGCAATGAGTTATGTTTGGTTGAGTATAAGAAAAAGACCAAATATCACAGAAAGTTTGCAAAACCACTACCAAAACAAGTGAATTGTGTCGTATGTAACTTACCTTTTAAAAGAAAACATGGTAGAAAATTAACTTGTTCAGTAAAATGCTTTAATTACAGAAAAAACCAATCATATGAAAGGTATAAAGGATTAATTAATGTTAGAATGACTTTGGAACAATATAGAAAATGGAGAAATCAAAATGACTAAAAGAAACACAGATATATTAACTGATAAGGAATTATTTGAAAAAATGTCCAGAATGGTTGAGCATATAGTTAACGGTAAAATAAAACTACTCTATAATAAGGGTGATAACTATTGTAATTTTCTTGGAGAGGAAAAGAAAACATTAAAGAACTTATATAGAGTTAATATAGCAACACCACAAGTAAAAGGAATACCAAAATATACTGCACTAGTTCATGAACTTGCACACATAATATATAAAACTCCTTTTTCAGCAGTTCATTCTATATTATTTGATTCTCACAACGAAGATGATTATGGTAGGTCTCCTTGGATTCTACGAGATAATAAAGTTGAAATAAAATTTAAGAATAAAAAACTTGCACATACTGTTTGGAATGTGTTAGAAGACCAAAGAATCGAATCGCATCTAGCGAAATATTACATTGATTACAAAAATAGATTCGACAAATGTAAAAAGGGAATAGGAAAAGATATGGAAATACCAGTTGGTATATGGAAGGATAACCCAGCATTTACATTAATGGCTATAAGATTCTTTAGAGAAGACTTGGCAAAGAGAGGAAAATACTATGCAGAGTGTAAGAAATACATTGAATATGTAGAAGAAACAGATGAATATGGTGCTTTGAGAGCTCTTTTGGCATTAAGAGATATTATTAATAAATGGAGTGATAGAATGGATGAATTTGGAGGTCAAGAACAAAGGGCAGGTATGCCACCAATGATAAGAGATAAACTTTCAAAAGTGAATCAAGAAAAACATTTACATCAACAAATAAAATCAGTTCCATTTGAAGCTCCTTTTGGAACATCAAAAATGGAATTATTTCCACGTGATATTGAGAGACATTTAACTGGAAAGGAAGATGTTGATTTAGAAGGTATATTACAAAATGGTAAGATATTGGGAGATAAACTTTCACAAGATGTTCGTTCATCTATGTTAGAAAGTGATGGTATTATCGATAAAACACCTGCTTCCGTTGTTATGATTAGGAGGAAGGCACTATCAAAACCAGAGCCTAATAAAAGAATCGCATCAAGGTTGAAAAGAGTTTTCGAGAAGGTAAAAATGAAACGAAAACCTCACATTGATAATGAAGGAGAAGATACAGATACGGAAGAATTCATCAAAAGGAAAATAGATGGGGTTGGATTGAATAGATGTAAAGTTAATGTTAAGGAAACAAATGGAGCTTCCATAATAGTTTCCGTTGATGCATCTACTTCCATGAGAGGAAGTATTTCAGCTGTGAGAGATGTCGTGGCAACTTTATATGACTCTGTAAAAACCCTCAAGAATGTAGAAATAAGAGGAAATGTTTGGTCTAGTAATGGTGTTGGGCAAATTGGAATGACAGAGGTTAATTCAGTAAGTGAATTAAAGAACATTGAGATTGCAGAAGGTTATTTTGCAACTCCAACACATATGGCATTTGAATACTCTACAAAACAAATGAAAGAGATGAGGGGTAATAAGAGATTAACATTCGTCATAACGGATGGTGCTCCAAACTACTCAAGGAATCATAAGAGATACCCTAGAAACGCATATAAAGATGTATGTATAAAGAAGTTGAGAAGACTCAAAGCTGTGTCTCCAAACGTTGTTTGTATCATGATGGGTAGATATGACCCTTGGTCATTAAAGGAAGTACAGCAAACATTCGGCAAAACCAACGTAATAGCCATAAGAGGCACAGAAGGGTTATCCGAAAAGGTTATAAAACAATTTAAAGAAGTTGTAATGAACACTATATGACTGTAATGAGTTTAAATAGACTACGTGAAAAGATGATAAAGAGGATTATTGAAATTGAAAATGAGCATTTTATTCCTATACACAGAGAAAAAAAAGAATTTCTTGAGAAAAAAAACGATGATGAATTACAACAATATTTACGAGCAATGGAAATTATGCATATTGAATGGGCAGTAGGAGATAAAAAAGTTGCCATTAACTGAGAGAGAAAAATTCATACATCATTTTATAACTTTGACAACAGTTAAAGTTCTATTAGCTAAACTTGCAGATGGTGATAATAAGTCAAACATATATGCTTCTTTGGAAAACGACCTTGATGATATGGGCTTTATGGTAAAAAAAATAAAAGAAACACGTTGTAGAAAATTAGACGATGATGAAATAAAAGAAATCATTGACGATTTAATGGAAGAAGCATTATTAGGTGGAAACATAGTTAATGAGAGTCTTCGATAGAGTTATATAGAAGATACGTATAAAAAAAACAATGTGTAACGGAATTTGTAATAGATTTAAAAAGAAAGTTCTTGGAAAAAATTATTATTGCCAAAAATGTGCAAGATTTATTCCACTAGAAAATCTTCAAAGAGAGAGAAGAAGTAACGGAAGACTTAGATGTGGCTGTTGCAACGGCTTAGTGAGAAATAAAACTAGAGTGTATCTAACTGCCTAGATATATTTCTACCATTTGTAATATTTTCTATATCCACACCAACAAACTTCATAGATTTACGCCAACCTGTTTTTACTTCAAATTGTTTTACTTTTCCTTCAACAACTCTATCATGAACTTCTGAGGAAAAAAACTTTCTTTGATCACCTGCTTTACCATAAAAATCATCATATCTCTGTGTAGTTAGTTTATTTGGGTAATAAACCATTAAAATCATATGTGCTAATTCGTGACAAATAACTGACATATTTTGTAATGTAATTAAAGGATTGTTACTATCTGTCACATAACAAATTACAGTTCCTTGACCTGTTACACCATGTGGGATTGAATAATCCAATTGGTCGTTTGGGACACCAGAATAAAATGACCTGTCAAAATCCTTTGTACTCACTATGGTTATTTCCCAGTTGTCTTGTTTTTGATAATTTACATAATCCTTATAATAATAATGCTCATAAATATAATGAAGAATCATTTTTTCATATAGTTTTTCATCTAAATGCTTTGTTTCAAACTTTAATCTCATACATATCTACCTTTTAATCGTCTTTTATACTTTTCTGTCATTCTATTGAATATACGCCTAAATATATATGACCTGATTATGGACACGGTTGTGTAAAAAACACTTATGAATAATGCAGTTGTTAAAACTTGATTAGCAATATCATCAACAAATAGTGGTAAAAAGAATAAATTAAGGATAAAAGCTATCAAAGCACCTGTACCAACACTGAATAATGTCTCTACAAAAGACTCTTTTTTTGATTGCGTTATTCCTCACCACTAGAAATTGTGTATATTGGTCTCATACTTTTATCTTTTGTGTGGTATTTTTTCTTTCCTTTATTTGATGATGGTGTAGTTGATAACAAGCCATGGCAACATGGGCATCTTGCTTTATTTTTTACCCATGCATCTTCTGGTAAAATCCAAATATCACAAGTTTTGCATCTCACATGAGTAAGATAAGCAAATCGTTGTGGTCGTGTTCTTGAGTATTTATAAGAACAAACGCCTTTACATTGTATCATTACCAAACAGTCCCCTTGTCACTACAATCCATGTGAGCACCACAATTAGGGCATCTTAAATGACATGGTTGTAATTCTTCCATTAAATGTCCACATTGTTCACATACTTCACTGGTTTTTTTGACCATGTGTTTTATAAATGTTGGAGTTATATAACGTTTTTTATTTAAAATATTGCCTTACTCTTGCAATTATAGCTATTGTCACGCCTATTAATGGAATTATCTCTAATAAATCAATCCCATATAGTAAAAAATCTGTTACTGGATGAAATCCATATAACCCAATACTACCTTCTGCGAAGAAACACTCGGCAGCTGAAATTGTATGAGGAATTTGAAGATATAGGATAAATGCACTTAAAGCTAAAGATTCTGTCAAATGCCTCTCATACCAGTCTAGAAATCTAGTTATAATCATAAAACTATTAAAAAACTTTATTATTTATCTTTTTTTATAATTAGGTATGCCTATAAAAATAGACTTGAGAATAAACGGATATGATGATGATAACAGGGGTATATATTATTCTGAAACTAAAAGATGTCTAATTTATCTTCCAAACCATGAAACTATTGAAGATATATATAAGACGATTAATCATGAATTAATACATTATTGCCTAGATGAAGCTGGTGAATCTGAACTTATGGATGAAGATATGGAAGAACGATTAATATTTTGTATGCAATGGGCAGAAGAGTCAATCGCTTAAATCATTATTTTCTATATACGAAAGTGCAACAGTCCCACTTTGTAAAATAACTTCTATTTTTTTATAAAGACCTGATTCATATCTATCTAATTTAGGAATTGATTCCTCTTGTACATCAAAAACATAACCATCTGTGCCTTTTCCCTTTGCTTTTTTTATTGTGGGATATATTAAAAATACACTATGAGGTACTACTTCATAATTTTCTAAAACATCTTCTTCTGCTGGTACATCATACCCTAAAACCATTTTTCTTATTTGTTCGTCTTTTAGAGTGCCATAGACAAATATTTGTGTCATATTAATTTAGCCTTCCTCAAATATATTGACACTTCTTCAAAAGATTCTTCGTTTACTTCTTCTTTCCATAAAATAGGACATTCTTGGTGAGGCAAATCCACAACAATGCAACTATTCCACTCCAACATCTGTTTTTGAACAACATCTTGCCCTGTTTTTAAGATACTATCATGGTGTTTGTCTTGAACACGTACCACAATTGTAGATTTTGTAGGTCTAAATATGACAATATCTAACGTTTCTCGTAGTTGTCTATCCGATAATGTGTCATAAAAATCCGTTTTCATTAATTTAGAAAATAAATACTGTGTTTTATACTCACATTCGTTTCCGAATATGCTTTTTAGAATGGTTAAAGCACTTCTTTCCCCTTCTCCTATGAACTTTTCGTTTGGTTGGTTTTCTGGATGTTTTTCTTGATCGCCCATCATTTCTACTTTCACTGGCTAATTTAATAAGCCTTTCGTAGTTCTCTTTTGTGAACATTTTAAGTCTTTCAACAGAAGTATGATGTTTTTTACAAAGTAACGCAAATCTATTTGGGTCTTTTTTTATGATAGGTAAAACATATTCATTATATGCATAAGTGTCAGAAAAATCAGAATATATCTTGTCACTATCTAAATATCGTATATGATGAAAAACAAAATATTTACCATACTTTCTATGACAAACAGCACATTTTAAATCAAAACGTGGCATAGCAGCCACATCACGTTTAGCTTTATCTATAATGTCTTTTTTACTCACTCTGTGTCAACTAAGCCTTTGTCAGTTAATACATATTCTGCATCAGCTTGTGCGTGTTCAGGGCTATCTACCATTCTTGCAAGTCTTTTTTTACCTGATTTTTTAAAGTATATTCTATATGTTGAAGCATGAGCAACAACATTACCACCTATTGGTTTTATAGGATCTCCAAACATCATAGCTGGATCTGCTTGAACTTGATTTGTAAACACAACAGGGCATCTAAAATAAAATGATATATTCTTAATATGAGTCATTAACCTTGCTATCTGCATTTGTCTATCGGCAAGTGTTCCTCTACCAAGATATTCTTCTCTAAACTGACCAATAGCACCGTCAAGTACAACTAACTTTGGTTTCTTTTCTAGAAGAGTTGTTGAAAGAGCATTAATTGTGCCAAGTAATTGTTCTGTGTTTGGTGTATATAAATAAGTAATATTACTTAACTTTTCTTTGGCTTCTTCATCTGTTATTTCTTCTCTTGCTACTAACATTTGTATAATACGTCTTGGTTTAAAGGTATCTTCACAGTCAATCCAAACAACATTACCACCATCTTTGATAGCTTCACAAGTTAATGAATTACAAAACTGTGTTTTACCAGCACCAAATTCTCCATATATCTCATATGTGGCTTCTGGTTTTACACCACCACCCATAAGATTATCAACTTCTTCACATTTTGTACCTAATGTTGGTAGATTGTCATGATAATCTAATAATTCAGTAACACCCATATCAGCTTTTCTAATTAAATCATTATCTTCCAATAGTTTTTGTGCTTTGAACACCCAAGTATCACAAGTTGCTTTACTAACACTTGTTATTTCAGATACTTCTCTTGAACCTCGTACACATATATCAATAATATTAGTGACACCAAAAGCTTCTAATTTCTTTTGCGTGACAGCCCCTACACCATCTAGTTGTGATACAGATAAATCTAATTCTGGTTCAACATCTGTTTCAGAAATTTCAATATCTGGTGTTTCCTCTATTACCTCTTCTTTCTTTTTTACCATTTTATCATCATATACGTTTATAGCTTCCATCTTTATTCAACTTAATAACATTACTATTCTCCCATCTATCTATTAAACGTTTGGTTTCATCCTCAGGCATACCACATTCCATTAAAGTTTTCTGAAATTGTTTTAGACGTACATTGCCATTTTCATCCTTACAACTATTCCAAACAGAAAGATAATCATGTTGTTTCTTATTCTTTTTGTCAAAGTATATCTGTTGTTGTACTGATTGTTTCTCCAATGATTGACCAAAACTCTCATACATTATCCTAACAAGTTGTTCAACACTCTCTACATCATTAATAGTTACTTCTTCCTTTAAGTTTAATTTTGCATATGCCATTGACATTCTTACCAATGCTTCCAACTGTCTAACACCGACAGGCATCTTTGATTCAGAACTTGAACTTCTCATTTGTTCATATATTTCCAATAGTTTTTCCTTTGACTCATCTAATAACTTTGGTTTCAATACTTTTGCATAATTCAAGAAAGCCATTAACTGTAAATCTGACAAATATGAAGACGTATCAACATCTGTAAAAGAGTTTAAGATGTGTGTTGCTTTTGCTTTATCTTCCGTTGCGTGAACTTTATCTTTAATAAGCCAAATCATATCAAATCTAGAAAGTAATGGAGCAGGCACATCAATATTATCTCTCAATGTTATATCACTATCATAAATACCATATTTTGGATTTGCTGCAGCAAGTATAGCTGTCCTAGTTGGTAATGTCATTTGTATTCCAGCCTTTGCTATTGAAACTGTTTGCTGTTCCATGGCTTCATGCATAGAACTTCTATCATCTTTATTCATCTTATCAAACTCATCAATAAATGCAAACCCATTGTTACAAATAGGTAACACGCCAGCCTGTGCAACCATTCTACCATCAGGCATTTTAACCATACCTATTGTCAATCCAGCTGCACTTGAACCTCTACCACTTGTATAGATAGACCTCTGTGTTATTTGTTTTGCAAACTTTAATAATTCTGATTTTGCCATTGAAGGATCACCTACTAACAATGTGTTAATATCTCCTCTCTTATTTGTCTTAACACCACCTACCAATTCAAGTAAAATAGCAAGTTTCACATCTCCATATCCGTAAATACTTGGAGCAAATGAGCTGACTAAATCATTGATGAATGAAGGTTTCTTTGAATCTTCACGAAGTTTCTTCAATTCAGCATCTGATGGAATTATTGGTTCTTGTTCTTCTAAGTCCTCAAGAGCAAGAATGTCAATGAATACATCATTCTCATTGTTTTTCAAATCAACAACACTTCTAAATAAACCAGTGATTAACTTTCTCTGACCAACAAAAGATGTTCTGATATTTCTACCAACCAATTTACCTGTCAAAATAACAGGTGAGTTATTCTTAGCATCTTCCATGAACTCTTGCATTAAAATAGTTTGTACATCATCTGTAACAACAGTTGTAGAATCTATCTCTGTCTTTGCCTTCTTGCATGAAATATTGGCACAATACGGAACGTATATTTTTCTATCTATATTACATTCAACATCATAACCAGAACTACAAGATGGACAAATAAATGTAGCTTTCTTCACATATGTTTTTGGAGAATCTATGGCAATAATTTGACACTTAAATGTAACTGTTGTATTCTCATGTTTGGATGTTATATCATGCATACTAATTACTTCTTGTGCAACTGGTTTTATGACCAAATTACTAAATGCAGATTCAATTATCTCATATTTTGAATTACCTCTCTTCTGTGCTATTATTTGAATTATGGCTTTTCTCAAAGTATTCATAAATTCATGTGGATTATCTGAATATAGACTTAAAAATGGCTCTTCTGTAACATTTAAGCAAAAAGTAGAGTCAGGTCTCAAACCATCTATTACATCAACATACTTCTTCTCAAATAGAGCATCACGCATAACCTCTGTTTGCAATGATTCAGTCATATTATTTGATATCATAGTCGTTTTGAAACCTCCTTTCTGACACAATTTTGTAACTGTGTCAATCTTTCTTGTAGTTTCAATATATCATCATTTGAGAGTTTCGTAATGCATATATTCCATTTCTCCATGGTTGCCATCATTAATGGAAACTTGGAAGAAACAAAACATGAATCATATTCTGTTATTTTACTATTCTTTGTGGCATGGTTTTTAACGTATTCATCTACTGCCATTGCCAATAACAAACTAAATGATATATGATTTGGTCTCATTTTCTCAAGAGATTCAAATATTGGTTTTGTTTTTGTCCCTACTGAAATAGTAGTGGTTTTCTGTATCTTCACAAAAAGGATATGGGTGACTATAATATAAAGCTAATTAATTATAGTAATTAAGAGTTAAGCAAGGTACTGCTAGATGGAAAAAAGTTAATTAAGCTAAGTAACTTAAGTTTGATATATGAGTTAATTAACAATTAGTTAAGCTAGAAAGTGAAGTTAAGTTACTTAAGTTAATAAACTATTTTTAGACGTTTAGTTCCAAATCAGGTTTGACTTCTCTTTCAACAAAGCCATTTATAAAACCTTGAACCTTTTTATCCTCAATAATTGTCTCTTTTACTTCTCCTTTTGAATTTTTCCAAGAAATTTTAATGAACATAAAGTGTTCTATGGAGCTGGTGTATTTAATGATTTCTAATTATAAATGGTTTTATAATCTTTTAAAAACACGACATCTGCTTCTTGCATTACTTTTAAACTTTATCGTTGCAAATGATGATTCAAAGAAACCTTCGTCTTCCAATTCTCTTAGATAAGCCAAAGCTCTTCGTACATGAATTTCAAGACCTTCTGATATTATGGCTGCTGTTGTACTTTGACCTACTGGTACATCATCCAATATCTTCTCTTTTGCTGACTTTACAACTAGAAAGTCTTCATTACCTTCAAGTGTTAATTTATATGATTTCTTCATTATGGGTAACTCCATTTTTTATTTTTAAAACAAGTCATACACATCTCTAAGCCTACCTTTAAACATTCTACGTGGCATTTTTCTCCACAGTTTTTACACTTAGTCAATTTCTATCCATTCTCCATCACTGGTATGAATCATACATCCATGTGTTTTTATTTTTTCATTAATAACTAATTGTTTTTGTTCAGGTGGTATATGCATAGACCAAAACATTAAAGGTGTTACCTTGTCAACTTTTTTACCATTTATAAACATCAAATATGTCTCACCAAAGGTTTCAAATCTATTTTTGCAATGTGTTTGTTTACTAAGATTTCACCGTTTGGTTCTATAATAAATTCCACAGAGCCTATATCAGGTGTTGTACCTGCTACACCACCACGAAAAAGATGGCTATCTGGAAATTTCCAAGCTGGGGTTGAAACACCATGTGTGTTTACAAACTCAACGTGAACAAAATAATGTACATGACTTCTAACTATTACATCTGATGGATGTAGTTTATCTTTCTCAAAATGCATACCAGCTAACTCTCTTGCAATTGCTGTTGTTCTGTATGCAGCCCATTTATTAAATCCTACATGATGAGAAAAGTTAAACATTTTACCATAACATTCTACAAATGCATAGTTATCAGTTGCTCCTTGACCACCATATGATTTATACCTCATAGCTCCCATTCTGTTTGCCATGACTTCTTCAAAATTAGTCCCATCTACTTGAACATGATACCCAGAACCTCTTATAAATAATATTTTGTCATGAGGAATATCTTTAATTAATATTTCAGCATCTCTCATTTGATCTTCAATGTTTGTAGTCCAAGATTGCTGACCTAATTGTTTTTTATTTGCACCATCCATCGGTTCTCCATTAATAACCAATAAATCTGCTTTTTTAGTCATAGAGTCATTGCAATCATACCAAGCTTCATTCAACACTTGTTGAAGTTTGTTTGGTTTGATTACAGTGTCTATTTCTGACACATATGGTTCTTTGCTACAAACAGCTGTTGATGATCCGTCATGGATATCGCTACGGACTTCAATAGTTTTTGAAGACTTACTTCGACCTTTAAGTGACATGGTTACTCTAGAACGGACTACTATATAATGTTATTGATTTTTGTATTTTTCGTAGTGTAAATCGGATTTCCAGTTGTCAAGATTGACACCAATTAGTTTACAATGTTGAAACATATAATCTAAGTTTGTTAATATTTCTTGATTAGGATGATATGCATTTATATGTGCTTGAAAATCTTTTTCTCCTCTACATAATCCAAAGTTAGATTCTGAACAATACTCACATAGTATTATTTTTTTTTCTGGTGTTGTTATTCTTTCTATTACATTGTTTTTAATACACCATTCACCTTTCTTGTTTCTATGATCGTCAAGTTTCCACTTGCCTGTTTTTTCATGGTGTCTTTTGTTCCAACCTAAATTTCGTGTGCCACACTTGTTACATATTTTGTTCATCGTAATAAAAAAGGAAAGAGGGTTTATTCCTCTGGTTTTACAGTCTCAAGTGCCAACATTGGGTTACCACTTGGTTCTGCGATTCTCTCTACAACTTTACAGTCTAGACCATCAGAAGCATCTAAATCAACACATTTTGCAATTTGTTCTGACCACCATCCATCAGGTTTTGCCTGACCAACTATGGTCTTTGCATAAGTGTGTCTCAACCCTTCTGTTGTTTGAACTTCTACTAAGTCAGAGTCATATTTACTGTTATGTTTTATTTTGAATCCTTGAATGGTAAGTTCATCACCTTTTTTCAACGGTGTGGATTCTTCTCTCTGCTCAGGTTCTAACACTTTTGAGATATTCATTAAAATTGATATGTGGTTCTATTATATAACTCTATTCCTTAACCATTTGAATTAATGACATTAATTGATCCATCATTTTAGACCTAATTTGACCAAATCTATCACCATTAACATCCTCATCTGGATAAACTGCTTTTGTCTTGTGGTGAGCAACTAGGAAAAATTGATCCCAATATTCTGTGATTTTTTTCACTTCTGTGCTAACTTCTACATCAGGTAATTTTGTGATTATTGGTGTTTTACCATAATATCCACCTGTTAGTGTCTTTTGACCAGCCTTAAATGGTGTAAATTCCCCACCTTGACCTTCAAAACAATCTTTAGCACGACATATGGCTTTTGGTTCTTTTTGGTAAAAAATAGATTCGCCTACACTCCATTCTTCTCCACAAAGTTTACACATACCGTCATATTTTGCTTTTATTTGTGTACCCATTAAACTTATAAATCATTTGCATTTTATAAATCTTATGGATAACGTTGAAAAAGCATTATGGATAATCCTTATTTCATCATTAATCACTTTTGGTACGGCTGTATCTGTTTTTGGTCAATTTCCAGAATCTGACAAATATGAATATCTTGGAATTAGGCATGATGTGAGACCACAGGTTTGTCTTTTTGAACCAAATCCAACTCATGTTGATTGGAAGTATTGGAAAGACGTAGAATTTGAATCATGGAGAGCAATACTTGATTGGCAAGTAGAAATGCAAGAGTTCTTACCAGAGGGTGATTGGAGTATGTATATACATTCAACAGTTCCTTATCATGAACATTGGAATAAAACACCTAATGATTATAGACATTGTAATATTTTCTTAACATACGAAGCATTTAATGAAGATGAAGAAAGAGCAGATGCATTAGGTTTAACAGGTATTGATTTTTCTAATAGTTCACACAAGTTCACTTACATAGTTGTATATCTACACGCAGTAAGTAATACAAACATTGTTTTGGATTTTGATGATGCCTATAAAGACCCTGAGACAGGTTTAGCTAAATTTGAAATTAACCTTGATAGAGTAGAACTTCCTTTACAAACTGTGTATAATATAGTTTTACATGAGCTTGGTCATGGATTAGGTCTTGGTCATTATGAAAGTAATGCACCAAATGGATTTCAAAAATCAACAATGACACCAAGCCTAAAACCATTTAATAGTAATGAAGTTTTTGAGATTAAAATAGCAGATAAATTTATGCTTGGTTATCTTTATGGTGTTGATGGATATCAAAAGCCACAACCACCATGGATAGATGATTATTGCCTATTTGACCATGGTATAAAAGTGATTGAATGTCGTTGAGGAAAGACTTATATAATAAATTATAGATGATATTGTATGGCAAGACGTAAAATTGGTAACTCACACACTACAATATGTGTAACATGGGAGGATAAAGAACTTTTTCGAAAGTTTGCTCAATTTGTTAAGGAAACAAAAACAGGTAAATTATATGAAAGTGATTCAGTTTTGTTTCATAAGTTGTTACAACATTATGAAAAAGAACATCAAAAGAATGAAACATCTAATACAACATACCCAACTAAAACTTAGCCTACTCTTTATTTTTTGAACAATATAGTTTTCTACATAGGGGAGAGCAGTAAATTCGTTGCCTACCCTTATACCTCCAAGGTAATACAGCACCACATTCTATGCAGTTATGTGTATCATCTTTTCTCATAAGTTATGTATATAAAGGTATTATTTAAAGGTTTAAATCTCTTAATCTATCTGCAATATCATTAGATTTTTTCTTTCGTGCTTGTGATTTTTTCCATTTCTTAAACATGGCATCTCTACCTTTCTCATCAGATGTTTCATACTTGCGTTTTGCTCCACCTTTTAATCCTTTCTTAAATGCATCACTTTGACTTTGTTTTTTCTCTTCTGTTTCTTTATATTGTTGAATTCTTCTTTCTCTACCTGCTTCTTTTTCTTCCTCAGTTTTACCTGATCTTTCTGATCTATCTCTACCTTGACCTTCCAGTTTTTCATAAACTTCTTTACCTTTTTTACCTTTTAAATCTTGTGGACTATCTAATTTCTCACCTGTAAATCTTCTATCATCTGCTTCACGTTCTTTATCTGCGACACCTGTTTCCCACTTTGGTACTTTTTCTTTAATGTCTTTTCCAGTTTTTGGATCTCTTGTGTTTCTTGTTCCTTCTGTTAATGTTTTTCTTTGTCTAATATTTGCTCGTATCTCTCTAATTCTATCTTCTGCTGTACCTATTGTGTCTTTTGGTTTATATTTTGAATCTTTAGGAATTTTTCCTTCTTTATCTGCTTTTGGTATTGTTGTACTATCGGTTGGTAATCTTTTTGGTATTTTAGCAGTTGATTCTACCATAGAACCACCTTCTTTTCTTGGTATGAATTTTTTTGGTAATTTTGATGGATCTTTATATGCTTGTCTTTGTGAAGCTGATACTTTTGATGGGTCTCTATCTGAACCACCTGTTGGGTTTTGTAGTCTTTCTTTTATTTGACCTATCTTACCACCACTGTATGGGTCTTGTGTTTTTTCATCCTTTGTTTTTCTTATCTGTAATTTTAATTTTGTATTTACTATTAATGTTTTTAATATTTTTATTGCTTTCATTTTTGATTCACTTGAATCAAGTGGTCTATTTCGTGATGCTACTTCTTCTGGATTATGTGTATCAACTTTTGGTACTGATGGTGCTTTATAATCACCAGTAGTAACATGACCTTTTGGTACTTTTGCTTCTTTTGGTAAATCTGCCCAAGCATCAGGTTTTGGTTTAGGTTTAGAAGTTTGTAATTTTGCTCTATGAGTATCTATATCACGGCTGTGTTCTTCAAGAATTTTAGATGTATCTGTATCTCTATCCAATTTGGTTGCTTTTTCACCTTGTGGGTTTCGTCTTTTATCGCTTCTTGGTTTGGTTCTTCTTTCTTCTTCTAATTTTCTAGATTCACTTGCCGATCTTTCTGCCTGTCTATGTTGTCCACGTTCTTGCTGTATTTTACTTTGTTGCCTTGAAATATTTTCTTCACTTACAGAAGCCCTTCTACCAGCATCACCTGTTGTTGTTTTTCTTGGGGTTGTTGCTCTGCGTGTAGTATGTGTATCATATGTTGTATCTTCATCTTCTTTACCTCTTCTTTTTGCATCTGTTCTTTCTCTTAATTGTTCCATACGATACTCATTTTGTGATGATCGTACTTTCTTTGGGTCAGTATCTTTAACTTCTTTTAATGTTTTTCGATGTTTTTCTTCTGCTTCTCGTAATTTTGCTTCTTCTTTACCTTCTTTCCACATAGCTTCATTTGCTTCATCGGAAGGCAATCCTCTATTAAATTTAGGACTTTCATCTTTTGGTTTTTTACTTCCTTTAGATTGTTTTGGTTTGTCTCTATTAGGAATTGTTTCCCCTTGTTCGAATCTTTCTAATGCATCATCTTTTGCATCTTTTTTGTATTTTAATTGCCAAGAACTGTTACTGACATCTGGTACACCAACTGTCATTACTGATCCCTTTCTTGATCTTTGTATCTACCTTTAGAATCTGAGTACCTTGGATTATAAACACCTGTACTTTCTAATGAGTTAATTCCACTGTTACCAGCACCGTCACCTTCTTTCTCTAAAGATGTTACACCATAATGTGGTTGACCGTATTTTTTGAGTCCTCGTTTTGAAGCATCTGAAATAGACGTATTAAATCTTGAAGCATTACCTGTATTATATCCATGTCCACCATGTTTTGGTTTTCCTACACCTGTTGGTGCTTTATGACCTTTTGGTATTTTTGTTTTAGGAAAAGGGTTATCTTGTGTAGGTCTTTCTCCTTCTTCGACTCCTTCTTTTCTTGTTCTTGCTCCTTCTTCTGCAAATCCACTTGGTCTATTTAATGTTTTACTTAACCATCTTTCCCATGTTGCTTTTGTAACAGTTCCACCAGATGCTTCATGTTGTTCAGCAGTTATTGGTTTACCTTTATCATCAAAATACTTTGTATCTTGAGTGTGTTTTGCTGGTTTTACTTTCTTTCCACCAAATGTGTCAGCCATTTGACTTGCTGTTGTTCCACCACCAACACTTGGTGTGTTAACAAATTTTCCACCTTGTTGATATTTATTTACATAATTTTTATTCTTATCATCTTGTCCACCTGTTTTTCTCCAATCTTCTTGCATTGAATCTTCTTCTTTATGTGATTCTTCAATACCGTTGTTTTTATCTACGGTTGGTTTTTCTTGGTGTTCATGTTTAAACTCTTCTTTCTTATCATCTTTTGATTCACCTTTATAATCTTCTGGTGTTTCTACATCTGTATCTGTTGACACACCTGCTCTGTTACCACCTATTTGACCATGTGTTGAATCTTCAATGTTTGTTTTTGAAAGAACTGCTTTTAGTTCTTTTGGTAGTTGTTCCCAAGTTTTGTATAAAAATCTTGGTGAATAAGCGTGTGCTTTTTGTAATTGTTCTGTTCGTTCTTCGAAATCCATATCATTCCATGATTTGTTTGTTATGATATCTTTTATGAAAAATGTATCATTTATATGAATTTCATCAATGTTTCCACTTTCTTTTAAAACTGAGACATATGCACTGTTCATTTTGACAACAGTTCCACGACCTTCTTTACCATTGATATAATAGTGTATTGAGTCTCCAACTCTCGTATGCGTAATCTTATTTAAGTTGTCCATGCCTATCTTTTATCTGTGTTTATTTGTATATAAGGTTTACCGTCTTTTTTATTATCCTCTTTTTTATCTTCCATAGAGAAATCATCAGCTGTAGTTTGTAATTTTCGAGCATCTTCCATGCCTGTTTCATGGGGATTACCATATTTTGCATCTCCTTGACCCTGATCTTTCTTTGTCTCTAACCAATTTTCCCATGATTTTTTCTTCTTTTTACTAAATCCATGCTCTATTTTACCTGTTCGAATATTATAATCTGGGTGATTAAATTTTGCTTCTAAGTCAGCAACAGTCTCTTTTTTACCAGAATATGACTCAGTTAGACCACTTTCTTTACCATGAGCTATATCCATATATTCCTTCATTTGCTCTTTAGTTGGTTTTGCTTGGTCTTTTTGACCTAGAACACCAGCCATCATCCTACCTGTTTGCCGTGTTTTAACGTTACCTGATGGTTTAACAACATCTTCCTCTGTTCTTGGAACTTTTTTACCCCCTACAAATTTAGGAGTACCTACACCGTGACCTTTTTGGTATTGTGGAGGATTTTTCAAATTCATTTCTGTTATATCTTTTTCACCATCTGCTTCTGTTTTTGGGCTACGTCTATCACCTTCATTCTTAAATGCCTTGTGTTGAAGCCATCTTTCCCATGTTTTTGACTTTAATTCTTTAATTTTATCTCCTAATGCCCTGTGTTCTATTGGTTTATCTATACGTGTTTGAAAATGATTCTCTGCATTTGGACTTTCTGGTCTCACTTTTTTAGGTATTTTCTTCTTATTTAACCAATTTTCCCATGATTTTAATTTTTCAACCTCTTTTAATTCACCATCAGTAAGTTCTTCTAATGGTTCTTCTTCACTTTGGGCTTTCTCATCTTTTTTGCCTTTTTTACCATGTATTGCAAGGAAATTTTCCATTGTTTCTTTGGCTGCGTTTCTCTCTGCCCTTAATCTCCATTCAGGCGCACCTGTGCTTTTTGGAGGTTCTGGACTTATACGACTTAATTTGTTTTCATCAGCATTAAATTTTGGCATATTTGGTCTTGGCGTTGGTGCTTTTCCCATACCTAAAAACACCTATAATCCTATATAAAGATTTTAGCCAAACAAGGCTTTTTGTAAGTCTTTACCTATCTCCATGACGTGCCATCCACCACCAGCGTTCATAGCTCTACAAGCCAAAACCAAGCTATCTGGATAGTCGTCATGTTCATCAGAACGAATTTTCATAATTCCAGTTTCAGTATATTCACGTCTTAAATAAGATAATTGGTAAACTAATTTGTTTATATCCTTTAATTTTATTCTGTGATTTTCAAACAATAATCTCAAATTTTTATACATTTCAGCCTTTTCTTGTAGAGAAAATACAACTCCTCTTACAGGTATTTCTTGTTCTCTAGCCAAATCAACTAATCCACCACCTAAACCTGTTTCATCAACAAAGACACTTTCTATCTTATAATCTCGACATAAATCACCCACTCTACCACAAACATCTACCACATTTGATTGAGATTCTGCTATAACTTCTTCAACAAAAACTATATCATTTTCATCTACACCGACAATCGTAAACACAGTTTCATCACGACCTGTTCTTGCAATATCCACACCCATATAATAGTTTACTCTACCTTTAGGACTGTAATCAGTTATAGCTTCTTTTATTAAAGCATTTGGTATAAGTGCATTACCAATATCAAGGAATTCACCTTCTACCTCTTGAACATATTCATCTCTGGTTAATTTTTTAATTTCTTCTACAAAAGTAGGATCTTCTTGAATTAATGGTGAATCTGTTGATTTTACATGAAATTCTCTCCACATTCCATCTGGGTTACTTGGTTTTGAATTCATACAAGCTTCATAGAAATACCCT
This sequence comes from uncultured bacterium, assembly GCA_964532515.1. Taxonomy (GTDB): domain Bacteria; phylum Fidelibacterota; class Marinisomatia; order SCGC-AAA003-L08; family D37C17; genus TMED161. The sequence continues at coordinate 6,928 of CAZHKH010000002.1, read as the reverse complement.
GATTTTGAAAACGGTGTAGATGTAAGCCATACTCTAGCATGGGTAGCCATACCAGAAGGTAGAAATGCTTTAAGAATACTTGTTTTAATGAAAGAACATTCGTCAGCAATTATACAATGTGGTGAATAACCTCTCAGTGATGTACCTGTCTCACCTGTTGCTCTTGTAATTATCTTTGACATACCTCTTCCGTCTAAGAAACTCACCCACATTTCACTTTGTGTGTTTCTAACAATCATACCTTTCAAAAATTCATTATTGACAATCAAGCTTCTTATTCTATCGAACATGATTGTAGCCTGATTTTGTGTAGGTGCTGCGATTACTATTATACATTCATTTTTTACAGTTTCTAACATCAATGGAGCAAAGAAAGCAAAATGTATTGTTTTTACAGCAGTTGACATAGTTTTACCAACCTGTCTTCCACTACGATAAACTATGAATCTATCATTACAATTTACATATTTTTGGTTATAATCAAAAAGTTTATGATCTAAGAAAATTTCACTAAATTTACTTGGATTTGTAGCACAGTCAGCTACAGTTTGCATGAATTGTTCTCTTTCTTCTACTTCTTCTGTTGTAGGTCTTGTCATGAGGTATTGCCACCTCTAGAATGACAATGACACTTACATTCTGTCATCATTTCAATAACTTCATCATCACAATGTCCACAATACATACAGCATCCATTACTCATACTTTCTCCCCTCATATTCTTCTTCTGGAATCCATACCCATTTTCCTTGGGCATCTGGTCTATATTTAGTTAGTTTTTTCCTATGAAGAACAAGTCGTAATATTTGCATCATATTGGCTTGGGTGTAAGTAGCTTTTGTACGTTCTCTGGATTTTTTTGGCATTTTTTTAATCTCTTTTTCCAATCTTTCTATTTCTTTTGTTAACTCATTTTCATCAGGTAATTCCCAATCTGGATCATCCCAGATACCTTTGATAATATCTCCTAATCCCATCTACCGTCACCTCTACTTTTTCTAGACTTTCTCCATTTTGGTATGTAATATCCTATTGTTATACCACCAGCAAAATATAGCATACATATTACTGTAAAGAATAAATCACCTATCATTATTTACCACTCTTCTGTGCTTTAATCTGTTTGAAAATATTTGCAATATCTCCTTCTTTGTTATACTCTTTTTGCTCTGTAATAGTAATTTTACTGTTTAAGTCATTAATAGATTTAACAATATCCAACAATGTTTTTATTTCTGATTTTGTGTTTCTATCAGGTATGTTTCCATCCATCTTGGCTTGTGTCAATGCCATTAAGACATTTTCAAATGATATTTTTGCCAACATATCCATCATAGCTTTTACATCTTCTGGGTCTCTTGTATCTAACTCATTTATGAATTTTAGAAAATCTTCTCTAATTGCACAAACAGCACCAGCTTCATATTTTGGGCATTTACCATTTCCACCATCTGCAACTGATCTGTAAACACATTGATCACATAATGCTGGTATATTGGCTGCTTTAAAATGCTTTGTTGAATTAAAAGGACTAATTAGTTTTCTTTTATCTGCACTAACAACATCTTTTCCATCTATTGACTTAATTTTGAATAAATCATGACTATCATCCATTATATAACAGTTAATTTATTACTTATTAAAGTTTACTCACCGACAATTTTATGACAAAGACACTCACATTTAAGTGGAGATCCTATTTGCATTTTTTTACAATCTACATGGTCATGTGTTTTACATTGAGGTGATATGTATCTAATTTCACTCACAGTTCTTCATCCCATTTTGCTCTATTATCTTCAAAGCAAAGAGATGCATATGGACACATTCCATCACAAAGAAAACATTTTGTCCTCTCAGGTAAAATTTTTTCCGAAAGTGCAGTTTTTACTATATTTGCTTTGTTAATCATATCTGTCAATGTTTCTTCAATAGGTCTTAATTTGAAAGAAATCACAATAGGTTTGTCTCTTTTATCCTTTTCAATTTTATTTGATATGTAAACAACAGAACCAAATTCTGCATCTATATTATAGCATTTTTTTAAAAGAACTCTATATCTGTTTATTTGATCTCTATGTGAATCACTTACTTTAGATGTTGCTCTACTAAAATAATCAATACTACCAGTAGTTTTTTTATCACAAATAACCCACTTTTCACCAACTTTCATTAAATCATCAATACTACCATAAATGATATCAAGTTGTCTTGGATCATCATCTGGTATTTTTAAAGCTTCTTCTCTTGTTAAAGGTTCATCTCTTACATAATCATATGCTAAAAACTTTTCATGGTTATCTCCTTTTGCTATTTCGGAATTATTATGAACAACCTGACCAAAATATAGTGATTTTGTGTCTTCTGTATTCATACCTGTTTTTGGTAAAACTTTACCATAGATAACATTTCTCATACATGGTTTTATGACATCAGATACATGAATTTGACCTAATCTTTCAGTTTTCATAGCTTCCATTTGAGCTCGTCTAAACTCAAAATAGATTTTGTTGTTGATATCCTCTAGCTTTATCATAGAAGAACTACTACATTCTATTATATAACCCTATTCTTTCTTTACTAGTATGTTGGTACAGTCACATTCATCACAGGTTGTTTCTCCCTTATGGGAATTATCACTGTGACCACATATTGTGCAAGCTCCACCAGCTACTACTTTTATATCTGCCATTAATAACTCTCCTCAATTACAAAGTTAAAAGTTTTCGTTTGTTCTGATATATCTCCATTAGAATCAGTCAATTCTACTTCACCAGCCCAATTTCCAGCATTTCCTATTGCTGTATCTGTTGATGTTAACGTATAACTAACAAGTCCACTTGCTCTTGTTGTATATACTATATTTCCGTTAATTATGAGAGTTCCATTAGGCTTCCAAACTTTCCATTTTCCACCATTATATGTTACAGTATTTGTTAGATTTCTTGCAGTTCCACCATCATCTGTTATAGTTAATTGTAAAGTAGTTCGGCTACCAGCTTTTACTCTAAATTCCGTTGATCTACCTACCATATTCATACTCATCTATGTTCCACCTTCCACACTCTCTTCTGTATCGCCACTACTTATATTTTGTGAAGTATTCTCACATGACTCATTTTCACTACTTATACCTGTACCTGTGGAATTTGTAGAATCATCACATGATTGAGATTCAGAAGTCCAATAGTTACTCATAGTTTGAGTTTGATAAACAGCTCCATCTTGTAATTTTCTAATGAAAGAATGAACTATTCCTAAGCCCTCAGATACGACCTTTAATAATACTCTAATTCTTTGCCTAATATGTGTGATGGATATTGTCTCTGCAACAACATACACCTTGCCCATGGCATCAAAGTGTGAGAATGCTATTCCAATGGTTTCATTTATCTTTGGCATGATATGTTTGAGAGAGTTCTTTGCTTCTGATATTCCAACTGTACTTGAAATCAATCTTACCAATTCTCTTATTCTTGGTTTGACTTGAGTAATGTTTACATTGTTGTTGATTGTTCTCAACATAACTCTCAAAGGTATGTTGTTTACAGTAACAGAGATTGTTCTATCTATTTGTTTAAGTAATCCTCTCAATTTCACTCTATTCTCAGATATTGAAACCGTGTTGTTTACCAATCTTAATAATACTCTTATTCTTGCTCGTATATGTGAGATTTCAACAGTATCATTAATCATTCTTCCAAGTGTTCTTAATCTGTTAGAAGCAAATGATATTTCAACATTATTATTGATTATTCTTCCCAAACCTCTTAATCTGTTTCTTTGTTCAGTTACAGATAATGCATGGGTTAACACTCGTTTCAAATCTAAGATTCTTGGGAATGTTTCAGAGACAGATATTGATTTGTTAATCGTTCTCAATAATACCATTATAGATACCCTTGTATCTGCTATTGCCAAAGTTTCTGTAAATGATCTCACAAATGACATTCTGTAATTTTCAGCTACTGATAGAGTGTCATTTATTATTCTGTTTATCTGTCTTAATCTATCTCTAATATGTGTAATTGCGACTGTATCAGTTATTGTTCGTATCACATCTCTCAAGTATATCTTTGAATCTGCAATTTGAATATCATTATTAATTATTCTTAAGATTGTTCTTAATCTATCTCTAATATGTGTGATAGAAACCGTATCATCAATGATTCTAATTATTGTTCTTAACCTATCTCTGATATGGGTAATCTCAATAGTATCATCTATTATTCTAATAATATCTCTTAATCTTGAACGTATGTGTTCGATTGAAACAGTATCATTGAATATCTTCAACATACCTCTTAGGAATATTCTGTTGTCTTCAACAGAAATTGTCTCATTTCTTATTCTTCCCATGGTTCTCAATTTTACAAACTCATATTTATTTTGGAACACGTTTGTTTGGAATAATCCTTGGAACACTATTGGGAAGTTCAATCTAACTGTTTCTGCAACTGTCTTTATTCTACCTCTTATCTTGTTTTCAGCCACAGTTATTCCCACCGTGTTACCAATAATTCTCAAAAGTTCTCTTAGACTATCTCTAATATGTGTAACATTGACAGTATTATCAATTATTCTTGTTAATCCTCTCAATCTGACTCTTCCATCAGAAACTGAAAGTGTCTTGTTAACTATCTTGCCGAGTCCTCTTAATTTTATTCTTCCATCAGATATACTCAATGTCTTATCAATGTGTTTAATGAGTCCTCTTAGCCTTGTTCTTGTTTCTGTTATTCCAACAGTCTTATCAATTATTCTGACTAATGCCCTTAATCTTGGCTTCACCTGCGATACTTCAACTGTATCATCTATTGTTCTCTTTAATATTCTGACAAAGTTTGAAGCTGTTTGTATTGATACTGTTTCTGTGAAAGACCTTGACATTCCTCTGATAAATCCATCTGATACTGATACGGTATCTCCTATGTGTTTGCCCAAGCCTAATACTTTGATTGCTTCATAACCTGTTTGGAATATGTCATGTTGGAACACATTTGTTTGGAATACATATTGTAATCCTCTAGGAACTTTGATTGATAATGTTTCTGTTATTGTTCTTATCAATGCCCTTATTGGTTGTCTAACATGAATTACACTAACATTATCATCAAATATCCTAATTAAAGTTCTCAAGTAATTTTCTTGGTGTGCAATATTAACAGTCTTATCAATTACTCTTGTCAATGTTATATTTCTTATCTTGCCTGTTGCAATACTTACAGTATTAGTGATTGTTCTTGTTATTATTCTTAGTCTTTGTTTAACGTGGTCAATATCAACTGTCTCTGATTTCACTCTCAATAATGCCCTTACAAACACTCTTCCATCACTTATTCCGACAGTTTCAGTTTGATATTTTATCCATCCTTTTATGAAGGCTTCTGATAGTGAAACAGTATGTGATATTGTTCTAATCATTCCTCTTAATGCAACTCTACCATCACTTATTCCGACAGTTATTGTTGGGGCTACAATCACAAATCCTAAGTATTTCAATCTCATACCAGCTATTCCAATGGTTTCATTGATTGGTCTTGCGAGTCCTCTCACTTTGTTTTGTGCATGGGTTATTGATATACCATCTGATATGAGTCTAGTTATTTCACGTATTCTATCTTTAAAGTGTGCAACAGTTTGTGTTTCATTCTGTATCTTTAACATTATTCTCAATGCAACGAATGAATCACCTATTCCAACAGTCTTATTAATTAATCTTAATATAGTTAGTAATCTAACTCTAGTTTCTGATAACGAAATTGTTTCTCCAAATATCTTCAACATACCTCTCAAGAATATCCTTCCTTCTGCCACGCTTTGTGTTTCGCTTACCAATCTTATTTTTCCCATTAATGTCGCATACTCTACACCTTGCTGGAACACGTTTGTTTGGAATATAGTTTGGAATGTTCGTCTTGGTGCAATTCTAAGTGTATCTGTTATTGATTTAAATCTTCCACGTAGTTTGTTTTCTGCAAATGATATGCCAACTGTATCTCCTATGACTTTTCCAAGTGTCCTTATCCTATCCTTAAAGTGAGTTATTCCAACAGTCTTATTAATAATTCTCAACAACACTTTAGCTGTATTTGCACTTGTGGTTATGCCTACTGTATTATTTGCAAATTTACCAAATGCCATAGCTCTGTTTTTACTTTCACCAACGGAGGTTGTATCTCCATGTGTTTTTACTCTACCTAGTTGTTTTAATGCTTCTTCTGTCGTTTGTGTGCCAAACACGTTGTCTTGGAAGAGACTTTGGAAAGCACCTACAAATCTACCAAGTTTAACATTATCGGTTATGGTTCTAACTAATCCTTTAGCAACATTAGAAACTGTCGTTATTCCCAACGTATCAGATACTATTTTTCCTATTCCTCTTAATCTAACTCTATTCTCACTTATTCCCTCTGTTTCTCCTAATGCTCTAGTTATTCCTCTTAATCTTGCTCTACCTTCTGTACTTTCTAGTGTATCATCTAATGATTTTAATATACCACGTAATCTAACCCTATCATCTGAAATACTTGTTGTTTCTGCAACATGATAAACCAATGATCTTATTCTTGTCTTAAATTGCTCTACTGTAACTGAATCATTCACTAGTCTTAATAATTCTCTTGTTCTTACCTGTGTTTCAGCAACTGATAATGCTTCGGTTACAATCTTCTTTATTGTTGTAGGTACATCATATACATTATTTTGGAATACGTTCTTTTGAAATGCTGGAGCACCCCATTCACCCTGAAAGGAATTTGTTTGAAAAACGTTAGCCTGAAAGACTTGACCTACTTTAGCCAAGTTATATCACTATGCTATTTCTGTCCACGTACTCGTAGTTGAATTCCACATATAGTGTTTACCATCACTTGTTGATTCCATGATAAATCCGTTAACTAAATTTGTGACTGGTGAAGCATCTGAA
>CAZHKH010000001.1:0-49654 GCA_964532515.1 uncultured bacterium | reverse complement strand
AGCGCTGAGCACATTCAGCCTTTTGTTGAGGCTGAGCGTCGAGCGTATGCAGATAGAGCGGAGTATCTGGGAGATACAGACTTTGTCAGTGTCCCCGTGTCAACACTCATTTCAGACTCATATGCTCAGAATCGGTTTTCTGATTATAATCCTGATAAAATTATTCCAAGTAGCCAGATGGGCCCTGGAGATATTGTTGATTTTTACGAGAGTGATGAAACTACTCACTACTCGGTGGTTGATAAATGGGGAAATGCAGTGAGCGTCACGGTTACCCTCAATGGGAAATATGGAAATGGTATTGTGGTTGATGGAGCTGGATTTCTTTTAAATAACGAGATGGATGACTTTTCAATTAAGCCGGGTCATCCAAATAAATATGGACTGGTAGGCAAAGAGGCAAACGCGGTAGCTCCATCAAAAAGAATGCTCAGCTCAATGACTCCAACTATGGTGCAGACAGGAGATGGGCAGCTCAGGCTGGTACTTGGCTCACCAGGTGGATCAACGATTATCACAACCGTTGCCCAAATTGCGGTGAATGTTATTGATTATGGAATGAATATACAGGATGCGGTGGATGCCCCTCGATTCCATCATCAGTGGCTTCCAGATGTAGTTTTTTATGAGAAGAATGGATTCTCTAAAGAAACACTAGATAAGCTATCAGAGAAAGGTTATCAGCTAGTAGAAAGACTCTCAATCGGTGAAGCTAATTGTATACAAGTAGGAAATGGTATTATATTTGCCACAGCGGACAGACGTCGAGGCGCGTCTGCGATGGCGTACTAGGCATGAAAAAGAAAAGAAATTACAAAGAAGAGTTCAGAGTACTGTTGGTGCTAATTATAGTGGCGTTTACAGTTAAAACATCCGTGGCTGAGATATATGTGGTGCCAACCGGATCCATGGAAGATACCAATATGATTGGGGATATGCTATTTGGAAATAAGTTTGTATATGGAATGAAAACTCCAACATGGCTTGGAATTCCATATACTCGGATTGGATTTGACATTCCCTGGGTTAGACTCGCGGAGTTTAAAAAAGTAGAAAATGGAGATGTTGTTATCTTCGAGTATCCTAGAGACCCATTTCAAAAATATGTAAAGCGCTGCATCGGTATTCCCAAAGATTCAATAAAAATTGATAAAGGTGAAATTTATATCAATGATCAGAGGATGCCATTTCCTGAAGATGGGAATAAAACACAAAAATATATTGAGCCCACTGATGAAGAGTTTGGAATGTACAGTCAATTCAGATCCATCACTCAAAATAGAAATAACCTCAAGCCTTTTCAGGTACCATACAAGGGAATGACTATAGACTTTAAGGATGTAAGTAATTGGGAAGCTCTCATTACTCTTCTTGTTCTTGATGAGGCTGATATTGCTATCAAGATCCAGGAACAGGGGCAAGATAATCAGATGATTAACAAAGCCTTTTCTTTTACTGCTATTGATCCAGAAGAGATATCCAGAACCAGGGGATTCTTAAAGTATAAAATTCAGAGTTTTTTCACTGACTATCGATCAATAAGAGCAAAGCAGGAAGCCGATTCAAGGGCGTATATTGAAAAAAACTTTAATGAGTATCGCGAGCAAATGAAAATAAATCCATGGCAGTGGAGAACTCACCCTGGTTTTAATCAGCTTCTTGGAACTTTGTATGCGAATGAAGATCTGCTTCTTGATTATGTTATGATTGATGGAGTTTCCATTAAAGATTTAGACTCCTATACCCTAAAACATGACTATTATTTTATGGTAGGAGACAACAGGGATAATAGTTACGATTCAAGATACTGGGGGTTTGTTCCTGATTATCATGTGCTTGGAACACCTATTTTTTCTGTTATGAATTTAAATTTTTCAAAGAATTTAAATTTATTTAATCCGCTGACATATTTAAATATTATTAAGCTTGGGATGGTTCACTGATGCTGACAATGATTGCAATGGCCATTAAGCTTGTGATTGGTGGAGTGATATCCTATGTTCTGCCATCGGCTACAGAGAAAGATATAAAGCAGGCGGTTCACCTAAAAATCACGTTTATGGGCATTATTGCAACATCTTTATTCTCAGTTACCCATCATCTGGATGCGGGTGGTCCGCACGTTCTGTCCACTGGAGCTCTTATTTTTATTGGAATTTTATGTAAGACGCTCGTAGATGAAATTCAAAGTAGACATAGAATCTTATTCTATTCTTTAGTGGTTATTGGATTATTTATTGGGTTTGGCTATATTTTTCAAGGAATTATTTTGTCATTTCTTGTATATTACATTACAGTTAATCAATCTGATTTATTTTCAATTTTAATTGAAGATGATGACGAGCAAAAAGATGATGACATTAACAAATAAAATAATGTGAGGCAATTTTGGCTATAGACTTAAGCACACCAGAAGGAAGAAATAGTTATTTAACCGATAGGCTGTCAGACCTTATTAATGGAGTGGATAGCACATACGGCACTTTGATTTTCGATGAACTGCTCAAAAGAATAGATAAAACCATTAAGGATTTCAATGTGGAGATGGAGAGTGTATTTGATGAATTGAAAGTCAATGAAAAGAAAAAACAAACTGTGCTTCGAAAATTAAAAAAGACTAAAACTGCAGATGAAGAAAAAGAGGCAGATCAAGAGAGAAAAGAATGGGAAAAGAAACTATTAAGTTTATATGGAAAAGATAATCCTGGAAATGAAAAAGTAGATGCAAAAAAAGAAGAGGAAAATAAATAATGCAACAAAAAATAATTTGGTTTATTTTATTTTTAGTTAGTGTGTCACTGGTTTACTACTGGAATTTTATTAGAGATGAAGATAGAAAAGCGATGCACAACTTGGAGTATAACGATGAGCAGCTTACAGGTGATGTCACCCAAACAACCGAGGTCTATGCCCGACTTGAAAAAAAATGGATTGGAAGCTCCAAACACATCCAGAATCTAGAGATAAAGACCGATACAACAAGGAAGTGGCTAAACGATGAAATAGAATCTACAAACAATAGATTTGACAATCTTGAGAGTAAGCTCGAGGATTATATTGATAAGCAGACGAAAAAGAATAAAGAGATTGAAAAAAACATTGATGATAATCATAAAGACATGAAAAAGAGTATTAAAAATGTCAAAAAAGACATTAAAAATGTTGAAGTGAGAAAAATCAAGCCATTAGAAACAAAGATTAAAGAGGTTGAGAAGAATAAAGAGTTGCTTGATAGACTTATGAAGACTGATGTTATAATCAAAGCCCTCAAAAAATTAGCAGATGAAGAAGCTAAAGAAGCAGGAAATTAATTTCATATAATCTAATGTTTACCGTTGAACATATTATTGGAGATATTGTTTTCATTGCCCTTAGAGATAAATCTTTTCTTTCTAAGCTCGCAATCCCTGAGGAACTAACTCACTTTAAAGTAAAAGGGCAAGACCAGCTAGGACTTTGGGTAGAGCATCCCAAACTGACATTTAGATACACCACAGACCAAGAGGGTAAACCCATAGAAAAAGATAAACAGAAAACCGAATCAGTGGATGCAGTCTTTTTAGTTGCATGGGCAAATATAGATACTATTATGCATTACCCAGATAGAGATGGATATGATTTCCCAAGTGAGTTTAATACAGATATAGGATTTAAGTAGTATGAACTACGGAACAGTTAGACTATGGAAGCAGATGGAAGGCTGGGGCTTTATCGAAACTGATGATGGAGAGGATTACTTCTTTAATATTTCCAGTGTCAGAAAAGGCCAGAGAATTCGTGAGGATTCAAGTGTCAAATTTGATACTGAAGAAACGCAGAAAGGCACTCAAGCTGTAAATGTATCCCTAACCTAGGTCAAGAGTCTTGAACAAGGTCTCTAATCCAGAATTTTGGAATCAACGATATTTAGATAATAATACAAAATGGGACATAGGTGCTCCCACTCCCATATTATCTCACTACTTAAAAAATAATAATATATCAGGAAAAGCCTGTGTTTTAGGGTGCGGAAATGGCCACGATGTCATTGAATTATCAAATCATGGCACAGAGGTTTATGCTGTTGATTTCTCAACTCAGGCAATTAAGAATCTTCAAAAAAAAATAACAACAGAAAATAGTATTAAATTAATAGAGGAAGATATTTTCAATCTTTCTGATATGTACAGTGATTCTTTTGATTTTGTTTATGAATACACATGCTACTGTGCAATAGATCCAAATAGAAGGTCAGATTATTTTGATATGGCTTGCAGTATTCTTAAATCAGGTGGCCTTTTGTTTGGAATATTTATTCCTCTTGATAAAGATATATACAATGAGGATGGACCACCATTTGGTATCAGTGTTGATCAAATTCTAGAGTTAACTCAAGATAGATTTAAGGTTATTGAAAATAGTTTTTCCCAATATTCAATTGAGCCTCGATCAGGAAGAGAAAGACTTATTATTTTAAAGAAAATATAATGAAAATTAGAATAAATAAAATAAAGCTATTTGGATATCATGGCGTCTATAAGATAGAGAAGGAAAAGGGCCAGAACTTTATAATTAGTGTTGAGATCAAAATAGTAGATACAGATTATAAAGATAAGATTGAAAATACAGTTGACTATATGGGTATTGTAGATATCGTCAAGGATGTTTTTAGCGCCAAAAGATACAACTTAATTGAAACTCTTTCAGTTGATATCTCTAATAAAATAATGGAAAATAGCAATATAAAATCCACTAGAATCTCTATAAAAAAAACATCACCACCCATCAATATGGATTTAGATTCGGTGGAAGTTGAGTACAGGAATAAAAGAAAATGATTTCTTTTCTTGGTTTAGGATCAAACATGGATAATCGCTTATCCCACCTTAACAGCGCTATTGATACTATATCAAAAGATAAAAAAAACAAAGTGATGATGATATCAAACTTTTATGAGTCTGAGCCCATGTATAATTCTTCATTAAATAAGTTTTACAATGGGGTCATTAAAATAGAAACCTCCTATAGTCCAGAGGATCTACTCATATCTATAAAAAAAATTGAACAAAAGATGGGAAGAGTAAAGTCTGTAAATAGATATGCGAATCGTCCAATTGACATAGATATTCTTTGCTGTGGATCAACGATTATAAGATCAAGGGAACTTGTTATACCACATCCTCATATAAAAGAAAGAAAGTTTGTACTTAAACCTTGGTCTGACATAGATTCTGATTATATTATTGCTAATGAAAATAGGAAAATAAAAGAGCTTCTTGAATCAACGACAGATAGCTCAATACTAAAAAAAATACAAGCATGAGATTATCATCATATCATATCTGCATAGAGGGCACTATCGGAGTAGGAAAAACCAGTCTAGTGAAACTGCTTGCAGAAGAGATGGAAGCAAAAACAGTTCTGGAAAAATTTGAGGATAATCCATTTTTAAAAGATTTTTATACAGATAGAGATCGATATGCGATGCAGACCCAGCTATTTTTCCTTTTATCCAGATATAAACAGCAGCAGGATTTGCAGCAGATGGACATGTTTACAAAATCAGTAATATCTGATTATATGTTTGATAAAGATAGACTTTTTGCAGCGCTTAATCTAGGCGACATGGAACTAGATCTATATAATCGTATCGCAAATGAGCTACAAAAAAATATAGTATACCCTGATTTAATAATTTTTCTTCAATCTGAGACAGATCGACTGATGTATAATATTAAAATAAGAGGACGTGAATTTGAAAGAAATATGGACTATACATATATAGATAATTTAAATCAGATATATAATGAATATTTCTTCAGATATGATAAAGGGCCGCTTGTTATTATCAATACCAATGACATTGATTTTGTAAACAATAAGCAAGATCTTCAAGAGATAATAGATTTTATTAAGCAACCATCGGAAGGTACTAGATACTTCAATCCAATGAAGACATTTAAGTAATGCCCATTTATAAGATTATAATATATCTAGCATTTATTTTATTTGTATACAGATTAATATCTCACTTCTTTTCAGTTTCCACTTCGACAAGTAAAAAGAAAAATAAGAGTGGGAAAGAAATAGACTACAAAGATGCTGATTTTGAGGAGATTGATTGAAGGCTGTTTTAATTAAAGAACATGGTTCCCATAATGTGGTAAGATTTTCTGATTTAGATGAGCCTGATTGTTCCCCTGGAAAAATTAAAGTAAATATAAAAAATTCTTCTATTAATCATCTAGATATTTGGATAAGAAAAGGGGTTCCAGGCTTGCATATTAATTTACCTAGGGTTTTAGGCTCGGATGCTGCTGGAGTTATTTCTGAGGTAGGTAGTAAAGTAAAAGAATTTAAAGTAGGCGATGATGTAATTATTCAGCCAGGAGTTTATGACCCCAGCTGTGAACTATCAAAGTCAGGACATGAAAATTTATCCCCATCATATGGAATTCTTGGAGAGACTCACAATGGAGTTCAATCTGAATTTGTTTGCCTTGATCCTATTCATGTGTATCCAATGCCAGAGCATCTATCGTATGAGCAGGCCTCAAGCATGGGACTCACATTTATGACTGCCTATGAAATGCTTATAAAAAGAGCAAAGGTCCAAAAGGATGAATTGGTTTTAATCTATGGCGGGACCTCTGGAGTGGGATCCGCTGGAATTCAAATTGCAAAAGATATTGGATGCAGAGTGATTTCAACAGCTGGATCAAATCATAAAGTTAAATACATAAGAAATATTGGAGCAGATCACGTTGTTTTGCATGATTCTAATCTCTACAAGAACCTAAAGAGATATCTTGGTAAAGAAAAAATAAACGTAGTGTTTGAGCATATTGGAGAAAAAACTTGGGAGACGAGCATGAAAGTGTTAGAGAAGGGAGGAAGGCTGGTAACTTGCGGAGCAACTACTGGGTCAAATGTTAATATCAATCTTGCACACCTTTTTTTTAAAAATCTTTCAATTTTAGGGTCAACAATGGGAAGCGTTAATACTTTTAAAGAAGTTTTAAATAAAATAAATATGAAAAGATATTCTCCTATGGTGGATAAGGTTTTTCATGCATCTGATGCTGCCAAGGCGCATCAATACATAGAAGATAGAACGAATCTTGGTAAAGTAGTACTGGATATATCATGAGGAAGAAAGTAGATAAACATGTTTTTGTTTGTATCAACTCTAGAGAGGGCGGTAGAAAAAGTTGTGGAAATGCAGGCCTAGAGATTAGATCAAAACTTGTTTCATCTGTTGCAACTTCCAGCTCCAAGATTAATGTCAGAGTCAATAAAAGTGGATGTCTTGGTATGTGTAAGCTTGGTCCTGCTCTGGTTATATATCCAGAAAAAATTTGGTATAAAAATGTCAAGCTCAGCGACTGTGAAGAGATTCTAGAAAAATCTATTCTAGATGATAAGGTGATCTCTAGATTAGAGATTAAAGATATCGACCTTGATAACTAGGTAGCTCTGTGGATCTACTATTTATTTTATTCTTTTTTATAGCTATTGTAGTTTTTTTTCTCCCATTATTCTTTCACTTAAAATTTCCTGAACCAAGGTGGAATTGGAATAAAATAGAAATGAACAATATAAGTTTTCCAAAATCATTTGTATGGGGAACGGCTACAGCGGCCCATCAAGTTGAAGGAAACTGCCAAAATAACTGGTCTGAATTTGAGAAAGGGCAGAAGAACGATGGGACTCCGAATATTAAAGATGCTCAGATATCAGACAATGCATGCGAGCATTGGGATAGGTATAAGCAAGATATAAAATTGATTGTTGATACCGGAGTAAGTCACTATCGATTTTCAATTGAGTGGAGTAAAATAGAACCTACAAAAGGCAGTTTTAATCAAGATGCAATCAATCACTACACAGATGTTATTGATGAATTAATTAAAAATGAAATAACTCCTGTTATTACTCTTCATCACTTTTCTCATCCAGTTTGGTTTGAAGATATAGGGGGATTTGAAAAAGAAGAAAATATTGAGCATTTCATTAATTTTAGCAAGTTAGTTTTTAACTTATATTCAAATAAAGTTAAAAATTGGTGTACCATTAATGAACCAGCAGTTTTTACAGTTCAAGGTTATTTTACTGGAATGTTTCCACCCGGGAAGAAAAGTCCACAACTAACAGCTGAAGTACTTAAGAATTTATTGGAGTCTCACGTTCAGGTGTATCATGAATTAAAAAAACAAAGTAGAGGGGAAGATGCTAGAATTGGCATTGTTAAAAATATAAATCAATTTGACCCTTGGAGAAGATATTCAATATTTGATTGGCTATTTGTCATAGCATTGAATCATGTATTCAACTGGTCTTCAATAAAATTTTTTAAAACAGGGATATTTAAAATTCGTCTTCCTGGATTAATTTGGGTAACACATAAAAATTTAATGGCAAGAGATTCAAATGATTTTTTTGGACTAAACTATTATTCTCATAATCATATAAAATTCAATCCATTTAAACCTGATTTTTCTGAATTAAAGTATCATGAAAATGATATCATGACAGATATGCCATACACGATATATGCTGAGGGAATATACCGAGCAATTAAATTAGTTTCACAGCTCAATAAACCGATTATTATTACAGAGAATGGAGTCGCAGATAAAAACGATTCCTTTCGATCTATATACATAGCAAGATATCTCTATGCTGTCAGGAAAGCAATTGCTGATGGATATGATATTACTGGCTATTACTACTGGTCACTAATGGATAATTTTGAATGGGCTTTTGGATATGACATGAAGTTTGGATTGTATCAAGTTGATTTTGAAACTCAGAAAAGAAAATTGAGAGAAGGCGCTAAATCTTATATAAAGATAGTCAAGAACAATGAAAAATAAAGATAAACATTTGGGAATTATCCTTGCGGCAGGGAAGGGAAATAGACTTAACTATAGTGGCCCCAAGCCTCTATTTAAAGTATATAATAAGCCGATGATTGACTATCTCATTGATTCATTTTTAGAATTAGAGACAGTGGATTTACTGATAGTAGTAGGGCACAAGAAAGATAAAGTAATTGCTCACATAGAAGGACGCTCTAAATATGTATCTCAAAACAATCAACTTGGAACAGGCCATGCAGCCCTGCAGTGTATAGATTATATAGAACAATATAAAAATACATTTATTGTTATGGGGGATGCTCCTTTTGTATCAAGTATATCTTTAAAAAATATGCTTCAGAAGCATAGTAAATCAAATTCAGATTGTACATTTTTATATTCTAAGTTTCCAATAAAATTACCATATGGTAGATTGTTGTTCAATGAAAATGGGACAGTTAAAAAGGTGGTAGAGGAGCATAATGCAGATGCGGAGATAAAAAAAGAGCAAAACTACTTTACTTCACAATATTTATTTAAATCTAAAATATTAATTGAAACTTTAAAAAAAATCAAACCAGACCCTAAAACAAAAGAATATAATTTGACGGATACTATCAATATTTTAAGCAACGATCACAGGAAATTGTCTTCGATGTTTATTGAAAACTACAGGCAATTAATAGGAATAAATTCAGTTGACGATTTATCATTTATTGGGCGCTTAAATGAATACAAATAAAGATACCTTAATTAAGCAGACTAAAGATGCATTTTTTGAAAAATTTAGCCAGATTCCAGAGATTATTTGTGTCTCCCCAGGTAGAGTTAATATTATTGGAGAGCATGTAGACTATAATAATGGACTAGCTATGCCGGTAGCGATAGATAGATATTTGTGTGTTGCCATGTCTAGGAATCATAATAGAAGGATAAATGCATTCTCAACTGATTTGAAGGATATGTTTTCATCTGATCTCGATAATATATCTGAAACAAAATTATGGCACAAATATGTACAGGGATCAATTCTTGAAGCCTTAGGAAATAAAAAATGTGACTCTGGGATAAATCTACTGATAAACTCAGATATCCCGATGGGAAAGGGGCTTTCTTCTTCTGCAGCACTAGAACTTTCAATTTTATCTGCAACCCTTAAAATATTTAGTATAAAACTGAGTGATAATGAGATTATTGATAGATGTCAGCGTGTAGATCATAAATACATAGGAATTAAAAGTGGAAAATTAGATCAAAGCGCATGCCTCCTATCAAAGGAAAATTCTGTATTTATTATAGATTTTAATAATTCATCTATTGAATATATTCCTATAAAATTAAAAGCTGCCAGCTGGGTGCTTATTGATAGTATGATAAAAAGAGAGCTTGCGAGTTCAAAATATCATGAGAGAGTCGAAGAGTGTCAGGAAGCATTTAAAAAGTTATCAACAGAAATTAGTGGACTATCAAATTTTAGAGATATCAATGAAGAGATGCTCTTCAAGATAGATGCTTTACCTATAAACCTAAAGAAGAGAGTTAAACATATTATCTCAGAGAATCAAAGAGTACTAAAAATGAAAGATGCCATAACAAGCAACAATGTTAGAGATATTGGCTATTTATTGAGAGAGTCACATGGAAGCTTAAAGAAAGATTATGAAGTTAGTTGCAAGGAGATTGATTACCTCCTTAAATCATCAGAAAAACTTTCCTATTGGCACGGAGGAAGAATTATGGGGGGTGGATTTGGTGGCAGTACATTGAATTTAATTAAGAAAGGTTATGAAAAGGAGTACATTGAGGTCATATCTGATTTATATAAAAAGAAATTTGGAATCATTTGTGAGCCCCATTTAATTAGTTTTGTCAATGGCGTAGAAACTATCGATAATATTAGTGCCAATTAAAGATATTCGTCTTAAATTTCAACTCAATTTTCAATTATAATATATGCGATGACAGAAACTATTTTTGATAAAATTATATCCAAAGAAATTCCAAGTGATATAGTCTATGAGGATAAGGACTATCTTGCTTTTACTGATGTCAATCCCCAAGCTCCAATTCATATTCTAATTATTCCTAAAAAAAGAATATCCACAATAAATGATGTTCAAGGTAACGATGCAGAGCTAGTTGGTCAAATGGTTGTTATTGCAAGGCAAATTGCTAAGGATAAGGGTATAGCAGAAGATGGCTATAGACTAATTTTTAATTGCAATGAAGATGGCGGGCAGAGTGTTTTTCATATTCATTTGCATCTCTTAGGAGGGAGAAAGCTAAACTGGCCACCAGGGTAGCTGCTATCTATGTTTCTATCAAAACTAAAAATGCAGGGTTTTAAATCATTTCCAGATAAGACGGAATTAAATTTTACAGATGGAGTCACTTCAATTGTAGGGCCCAATGGGTGTGGAAAAACAAATATCGTTGATGCGATTAGGTGGGTTTTGGGTGAGCAAAAAGCATCGACATTAAGATCAAATAAGATGGAAGAAGTTATATTTAATGGAACGCAAAAGAAGAAGCCTCTTAATTTTTGCGAAGCAACGCTCACAATTGAGAACAATAAAGACCTACTTCCTATAGAGTATGATACCCTTGAAATCACAAGAAGATACTTTAGAAGCGGTGAGAGTGAATACTATATAAACAAAAATAAGTGTCGTTTAAAAGATGTTCATGAGATGTTTATGGATACAGGTATGAGTAGTGGTGCATATTCTGTGATTGAATTAAAAATGATTGAATCCATATTATCTCAAAATCCGACGGATAGAAGAACGATGATTGATGAGGCTTCAGGTATAAATAACTACAATAAACAAAGAGCAGCTTCAACAAGAAGACTAGTATCAACAAAATCAGACATGGAAAGAATATATGATATTATGTCTGAAGTTGAGAGCAATGTAAAAAAATTAAAACTACAAATGAAAAGATATGAGCGTCACAAAGTTTTATCTGTTGATCTTCTTGCTTGCAATAATCTATATCACACAAAGACCATTGACTCTCTTAATGAAAAATTAAATCCATTACTTGCATCTCAAAAAAATATGAGTAAATCTAAAGATTCTTTTATCAAGGATCTGGAATCAAAGGAAAGTGCATTAGAGAGTGCTCAAAATGATTTTGAAAAAACACGTAAGAAAATGGAGGGAATGCAAGGAAAAATCAGAGAAATTGAAGAGAACATAGTTAAAATAAATCAAGATATTATTATTTCTACTGAACAGATTGGACATTCAAAGAATAGGATAGAACAATCAGATAAAGAGATTAAATCAAAATCTAGACAGCTATCTGGGATACAAAGTGAAATTAAAAATATGAAAAGAAGGATAAAGGGTATCCTGCCTAGAATAAAGAAAAAACAATTAGAGTTTGATAAGCAAAATAAACTCTATGATTCTTTCAATCAAAAATCAATAGATATAGAGAAACAGCTAAACAGTGCTCAAAGTATCTATATTGAGACTCTAAATGAAATGAATAATTCTCAGAATAACATTGAAACCAATGAGCACATGTGCTCCGAGAAAGAAATTCTAATCAAAAGACTGAGGGCAGACATAGAAAACACATCGATAAAAGAACTAAAAAGCAAGAATCACCTCGATAGTTTTTTGACAAAGCTAAATACAGAAAACAAACAAAAGAAAAAGAATATTAATCAGATAAGCAAGAATAATCAATTAATAAAAGAGATAGAGATAGATTTAGCGACCCTTGAAAAAGAAAGAAATAAATATCTAAAAGAAAAATTAAAGCATGAAAATAAATTAGATTTTTTTAACAAGCTTGTATCTACAAAAGATGGATCTTCAAATGGAAATGAGTATCTATTGAAGGATAATTCAAAATATAAAAATATGATATTAGGTAGGTTGGAGGATTTAATATCCGTCCCTAAAAAAATGATTATTCCTCTATCAATGGTACTTGGAAATTATTCGGATTATTTAGTGATTGAGAAATTAAGTGATGCAAAAAAAATAATTAGTGATTTAAAAGATAAAAAAATGACATTCAGTTTTATTATCCTAGATCAAGCTCCAAATAATAAATCAGATAAAATCTTATCTATAAATAGTTTGATATCTCAAGTAAAATATCCATCTAAACTATCTAGTATGCTTCATTACTTGATTGGAGACTATAATTTATCAGATACTAAGAGCAAGCAAAGTGGTAGTAGCTATATTAGCAAAAATGGAAATAGCATTTTATCTAATGGAATCATGAAGGTTAATCCCAACAAGCATGAATCTAAAATGTTTACAAAGCATGAGATATCTGAAACGAAGAAAGAAATTAATAATATTGTCAATATTCATTTTATCAGGATAGATCGCGATTCAAAATACCTTCTAAAGAGAAAAGAAAAGTTAATTGATTCTAACTCAGGATTCGAAAAATATCTACTAGATAATGATAGGCTTCTCAATGAGATATCAGTAGAAATTGAAAAGTACAAATTTTTAACACAAGAGCATAAAAAGAAAGAAAAAACAATAAAGCAGAATATTTCAAATTTAGAAAAAGAGATAATCGCTCTTAAAATAAAAAATAAAGAGATTAACCTATCAAACAATGAAAGCACAGAAAAATTAAAGAAACTAGAAAATCAGAAGATAGAGCTAGCAAAAGAATCTGTAGTAATAAAAAATAAAATTTTATTGAGTCGCCAAAAAAATGAAAGTAAAAAAATTGATTTAATTGAAATTAATAATCAAAAAAACTCTATTAAAAATCGTATCGGTGACTATGAAATCAATGAAAATGAAATTCAGTTAGAGATAAAACGATACAAGGATGATGCGGTTAAATTAAAGAGCTTAATAGTTAGGCTAACTGAATCTAATAAAAATTTGAAGAATAATTTAAAGAGCTTGTATATCGATGAGAAAAAAATTAATAAAGATATTAGTCTTTTGCAGAGCAAATACTCAAAAGAATATCAAAAATTTCAATCATATCAAGCTCAGATTAAAGATAAAAGGTCAATTAGCGATACTAATAGCGAACACCTTAATGAAATAAAAATTCAGATTGAAAAAATAAAAACCCAGAAGGAAGTTCATTCGATATCTCTTGAGGAGATAGATCATGAAAATATATCAAGTGAATCAATTGATAAATTTATAAAATTAAACATGGATGAGCTATCAGATAAAATTATTAAAATTAAGAATTCTATAGAACGGATAGGCCCTGTTAACATGGAAGTTGACTCTCAGCATGAGGCTGAAATTGAAAGATATGATTTTCTTGATAATCAGTATAAAGATTTAGTGGAATCTGAAAAATCATTACAAGAAACCATAGATAGATTGGATAAAGAAGCTCGGAAGCTATTTTCTGGTACATTTGAAAAAATTCAATCAAATTTTTCTAAAACTTATAATATGTTTTACAATGGAGGCAAGGCATCCCTTGAGCTTAAAGGTGACGATGTGCTTGAAAGTGAGATTATTATAAAAGCAACTCCTCCAGGGAAATCTACTCAAAGTCTTAGAATGCTTTCTGGTGGAGAAAAAGCAATTACTGCAATTTCTTTATTATTTGCAATATACTTAGTCAAGCCTAGCCCATTTTGCATTCTAGATGAGGTGGATGCACCCTTAGATGACATCAATATAAAGAGGTTTAATGATGTTGTTAAGAAATTTTCAAAAAATAGTCAGTTTATTATTGTCACTCATAATAAATTAACGATGGAAGCTTCAGATTATCTTTATGGAGTCACTCAGGCACAAAAAGGAGTCTCAAAAATTGTTTCAGTTAATCTTAATGAAATTGATAAAAAATTATTAGCATAGCATGAACTTTATTAAAAATATAAATATAACAAACAAAAGAGTTCTAATTAGAGTTGATTACAATGTACCAATTTTAAATGGTGAGATAAGTAATGATTTTAGAATCAAGCAAAGTCTTGAAACAATTAATTATTGTTTAAAAAATAATGCATCAGTCATTCTAATGTCTCATCTAGGAAGGCCTAAAGGAGTACCTAGTGAGGAAAATAGTTTAGAGATAGTATCTTGGCATCTAGAGGAATTAATCAATCAAGAGGTAATGTTTATTGATGACTGTATATCAGATGAAGCTTTTAGTATAAGTGAAAATATTAAACCTCAAGAAATCCTGCTCCTTGAAAATCTTCGTTTTCATAAAGAAGAAATTAGCAATGATGCTAACTTCAGCAAGCAAATTTCAAGGCACGGAGAAGTTTTTATTAATGATGCATTTGGAACGGCGCATCGCTCTCATGCATCAAATATTGGAGTTTTAGATTATTTCAAAGAAAAGGGGTATGGGTTCTTGATAAACAAGGAAATTAAATATTTAAAAAATGAATTAGAAACTCCAAAGAAACCTCTATTGATAATAATTGGAGGCGCCAAAATAAGTAGTAAAATTGCATTAATTGATAATTTAATAGATAAAGCAGATACTATTTTAATTGGTGGGGCGATGGCATTTACTTTTCAAAAGGCGATTGGCTATAATGTTGGAAATTCACTAGTTGAAGATGAAGAGTTGGAGACAGCTCTTCAAATTATGGAAAAAGCAAAAAAGAAAAATGTAAATCTTCAATTCCCTGTAGATATTGTCTGCGCAAAAGATATCAATAACTATGATTCAATAGAAGTCAAGAGAATTGACTCTATAGAAGATGATGATATAGGTCTTGACATAGGACCTGAAACTTGCATTAATTACCAAATGTTTATAGAATCAGCTAAATCAATAGTTTGGAATGGCCCTTTAGGGCTATTTGAAATTCCATACTATTCAACAGGAACTCAATCAATTGCAACCTCTATTGAAGAGCATGGAGAAAAAAGTGGGGCAACTACTATCATTGGAGGAGGTGACACTGTTTCAGCAATTAATAATCTTAACTCAGATATGAAATTTACTCATATTTCAACTGGTGGGGGATCTTCTCTTGAATTATTATCTGGCAAAGATTTACCTGCATTAAGAGAGATGGAAAAAGTATGAAGTATTGCATAGCAAATTGGAAAATGAATTTAACAACCTTAGAATCTAAACTATTTTTAGAAGAGTTACAGAAAAAAAACTTGCAAAAGACAAAAACTAAAATTATTTTGTGTCCCTCATTTACTTCATTAAATGAGATAAAAAACAATCTTTTAAGTAATAACATAGAACTTGGTGCTCAAAATGTACATCAAGAATTAAAAGGAGCCTTTACAGGTGAAATTTCTATTGATATGCTTAAAGAAATTGAGTGCAAATGGGTGATTTTAGGCCATTCGGAGAGACGACAGTATTTTAATGAGGAGGATGTCATTGTAAATGATAAACTAAATACTGTTGTTAAGAATGGCCTGAACCCTATTCTATGCATAGGTGAGACCCAATCACAAAGAGATAACAATGAAACTTTTTCCATATTAGAAAGTCAATTAAAAACAGCCCTTTTTGATATTGATATAAAAAATGCTAATTTGGTTGTTGCCTATGAGCCGATATGGGCAATTGGTACAGGCATTAATGCTAGCAATAATCAGATAAACGAGGTAGTTAATTGGATTTGTGAATTTTTATTGCAAGAATTTTCAATAAAAGTTCCTATTTTATATGGTGGAAGTGTTACATCTTCTAATTGTTCAAGTATCATTGACCTAGAAAAGGTATCTGGGTTTTTAATCGGGACATCATCATTAGATGTAAATAAATTTTATAGTATATATTCTTTACTTAATGAGAGGTGATAATTTATGTTGTATTCATTAGTTTTATTTATTTTTGTTATTATATGCTTGCTACTTGTTGGTATTATCCTGCTTCAAACAAGTCAAACTGGTGGAATGGGTTCTATCGGCGGTGGAAATAGCTATTTGGAAGGAGCTCTAGGTGGGCAAGGAGCTGACTCGCTACTACTGCGGACCACAACTATATTTGCTGTTGTTTTTATGTGTTTAGCAATTTTTTTGAATTACTTAGATAATCCTAAATCAGCTAGTAATATTACAGTTGAATCAAGTATTGAATATTCCACTGAGAATGATCAGTCTAATAATCAGACTTTAAACTCAGAGATTTCAGCCGGTTCTGATGATACTGAAAATTCAGATGCTTCCAATGCAATTGAAGCAGCGACAGATAAAATTGAAGCAGCGACAGATAAAGTTCCATTAGAAGAATCTGGAAAGTAACTATAGCTGAAGTGGTGGAACTGGTAGACACGCTGTCTTGAGGGGGCAGTGAGAGCAATCTCGTGCGGGTTCAAGTCCCGCCTTCAGCACAAACCAATGGAGAATTTTATGTATAAAATGTTTTATTTATTTTTATTTATGGCTTTAATCTATTCTCAAGATTCAAAGTCAAATGACAACATATATACTTTAACCGAGTTTGAAATTGAAGCAATTAACACTTTCCGAGAGTCTGATTTTTCTACCTTTTCTGATTTTACAGTCATAAACAATCTGATAGAGAGTAATTTTTATAGTCCAGACTCAGAAATTCATTTTGGGATGTATATTTTATGTCTAGCTAATGATGATTTAGATTGCGCTAATCTACATCTAAACAGAGCAATTCAAATAGATGGAAAAAGAAATTATTATGATTTGTCTGATTCTCTGACAGTCTACAAAGAATTTTTAAAGAGTGCACAAAGAGCGGTAGAAAAAGAAAAGTATAATATAGGAATTGAGGATTATGAAAAAATAATTGAGCGTTTTCCAGAAAGAGCCGCTCCATATTATGGATTAGGTATGGTATACAAAGAATTAAAAGATCGGAGTGCTGCAATAATAAATTTAAATAAGGCTATATCTATAAATCCAAATAAGCATTCATATGCGGAGGCTGTTTTTTCAATAGCGCAAACAATATCATCAGAAGCAGATCAAGATGCAAGGCGACAAGACTACAATTCAGCAATTCCAAAATATCTTGAAGCTATTTCATATTATCCCGAGTTCACACAGGCATACTTTCAATTAGCTAAATCATTTTATTCTTTGCGTGACTATAAACAAGCTGAATTATATCTATTGGAATGCTTAAATCTTAATCAACAGCAGCTACAACCCCTGATGATGCTAGCCTCGATTTTTGAAAAGAAAAGGGATGCTGATAGCGCAGAGAGATATTATCGAAAAGCAATTAATGTAGACTCTAATTCCTATAAAGCTCATTTTCGTCTAGGAAAATTATTGATGAAGAAAGATTTAAATTCCTCTAGAGCTTCCCTTCAAAAGGCTGCCAATCTCAAGAACGATTACTACTATGCACATGAAACGCTTGGAATTGTAAACTTACAGCTTGGAAATAAAAATGAAGCTATTCAAAATTTTAAAAATACAATTGATATACTAGGAGAAAAATCTAGCAAGAGGTATAAATCACTTTATTTAATTGCTGATATATATAATTCCAAAGGAGAATATAAAGAAGCTAGGGACTATGCGTTACTAGCCGTAGACATAAAAGAGAATGGTGGTGCAGCCAATTTTCATTTAGGTATAGCATATAAAAATCTTGGAGAAAAATCACGTGCTAAAAGTGCCTTTCAAAGAGCTATAAAAGATAAAGATTGGAGAGCAAGTGCCAAGTATGAGATCGACCTGCTGAGCAAATAATATAATTTCTATAGAGGATCCCTTTGATAAAAGCAGTTATATTTGATTTAGACAATACACTAATGGATTTTATGAAAATGAAATCTATGTCAGTAGACGCTGGAATCAATGGTATGATTGAAGCAGGCCTTGATATTGACTTTCAAAAATCAAAAAATAAAATATATGAAATATATGAAAATAAAGGATTTGAATATCAAGAAGTTTTTGATGATTTTATTATAGAGTCCTGTGGCTACTTAGAACACAAATATTTAGCTGCAGCTATTGTTTCATATAGGAAAATTAAAGATGCAACGATGGTTTTATACCCTAATGTTAATAATACTCTAATCAAACTATCAAAACTTGGGTTGAAATTAGGCGTTCTCACTGATGCTCCTAGTAGAGAGGCTTGGATTCGCTTGTATTCAGTTAGTATGCATCATCTATTTGATGCAGTTGTTACTCTTGATGATACTGGATGCAGAAAGCCTTCTCCAGAGCCATTTATTAAAATTTCTAATCTTTTATCTTTAACTCCAGAAAACATACTTATGGTGGGAGATTGGCCAGAGAGGGATGTTATTGGTGCTAAAAAATTAAATATGAAAACAGCATTTGCAAGATATGGAGATATGTTTAAGACTGAGCACTCTGGAGCTGACTATGATCTTGATGATATAAGTGAAATTATTGAAATAGTTAATTCAAATAATAATGAATAAAGTAGGCACAGACATTGTTGAAGTTGATAGAATACGTAAATTAATAGATAAATATGATTTTAAATTTTTAACTAAAATTTTTACTCCTGAAGAGATTGAATATTGCAATTCACATAGAGATCCTTCAATCCATTTCGCAGGCAGATTTTCTGCAAAAGAAGCTACCCTAAAAGCTTTATCAGGGAAATATGAAAATATGTATTTCAAGTTTAATAAAATCAATATAATAAATGATAAAAATGGAAGACCATATATAGATGATAGATATCTTCCTGTTAAGATGCAATATCATAAATTGCAGAATATAGATATTTCTATATCACACACATCTACCCACGCGATTTCAGTTGCGATCCTAAATAATGCTTAGCATCCTTAGCGCCCAAGAATCAAGAAACTTAGATATAGATACAATTAAAGAAGGCATTAGCTCAAAAAGTGATTTAGTTAATAATGCGGGAAAAGTTGTAGCATATCATATTATTGAAAAAATCAAAGATCCCTTTAATAAAAGCTTCTTATGTATTGCAGGCGCTGGAGATAATGGAATAGATGCAATTATTTGCAATAGCTACTTAAATAAAAATAGCATAGACTCTACTTTAATGATTATTGACCCCGATAAAATTGATAAATCATATTTAGAGGATTCTCTATTTGTAACTCCATCCAATAGATTAGAGCTATCAAAGTATGATTATATCGTTGATGGAGTATTTGGCACAGGCTTAAATAGAAAAGTTAAAGGACTCTATTTATCTATTTTGAAAAAAATGACCAAACATAAGAAAATTATTTCTATTGATATACCATCTGGGATATATGCAGATTCAGGTTCTTCTTCAGGAGTATGCTTAAATTCTATTGAAACGATAACATTTACATACCCTAAATATGCTCATTATTTATCTGATGGGTACAAATCAACTGGAAATTTATTTATTTATAATATCGGGCATTCAGAAGATAAAATAAATAATCAAGTGTTCTTGCTTAAGGATCAAGATATTTCCACCTTGCTTAAGCCAATTGACCTGCAATCTGATAAATACAAAAAAGGTAAAATTTTATCTTTATGTGGTTCTTCTAAATACACTGGAGCAGCGATGCTTAGTGCTTTAGCTGCAATAAAATCAGGTACAGGACTATTAAAGCAAGCCTATCCATACTCATTGAAAGATATTTTTTCTCAATTAAAAGAGTCAGTTGATTATCCATTGAATGATGAGAAATTAGGGTTTTTAAGAGAAGAAAACTTTAAGGATATTGAGAAGCTTTATGATTGGAGTGATTGTTTAATGGTTGGGCCAGGCCTATCTACAAAAAAAGAATCTCTAAATCTCATTAAGAAAATTTTATTGAGTTATAAAAATAAATGTGTTATTGATGCAACAGCACTGCAAGTAATTAATTATAAACATGATAAATTCTCAAAAATACCAAAGGAATCAATTTTAACACCTCATTATAATGAACTATCTAAAATACTTAAAATATCTAAAGATGAATTAATGAATAATACAATCAGCATACTTAGCGAGATATCAAAACATTTAGGAGAAAGAATTTTAGTTTTGAAAGGACCCAATGTTATTATAGTTGATGGCAATAATAATAAATATATTGTAGATAAGGGAACTTCAGTTCTTTCAACTGCTGGGACTGGAGATATTTTAACGGGGATTATTTCTTCATATGTTTCAAGTGGCTATAAGATTTTTGATGCGGCCATAATAGGGGTCTATATCCACGCATACATATCATCAATTTATTCAAAAAATCATATTCAAAATATTATAGCGAGTGATTTGATTTCTCAAATTCCAAAAGCTCAAAGCTTCTTTAGAGATAGAAAAAATGATTAACATATTCTTTATAATGAATCTATTTATTATTTTTTTCATTTCAACCGTCTATATTGACTTAGTCTACAAATTATATCATTATGATTCATATATACATTTTATTATGTATTTTATTATAGGATTTTTATCAGTAATTGGTGATAAAAGAGCCATATCATTTAAACTTTTCATTGTACTGATAATTCCAATAATTACAGAGTTTATTCAGAAATATATTGATAATAGGCGAGCTGATCCCATAGATATGTATTTTGATTATCTGGGCTTAGCCGTTGGAATCATAACTGTTTTATTATATAAATATGTTAAAAAAACTTAAAATAACCAATCTTGCTATAGTTGATTGCCTAACGATTAATTTCTCTGATTCATTTAATATAATAACAGGGGAGTCAGGGGCTGGGAAAACAATAATTTATAAATCTATCACATATTTGTTTGGTGGACGATTTAATAAAAATGATTTAAGAAACGGGAAAGATAAGTGTCAGCTGTCAGGGATTGTTAATATAGATGGAAAAGACTATGAACTACTTCGTGTTTTTAGAAAAGGATCCACAAAGAACTATATTGATAATAAGGCAACGAAGTTATCCGATTATATAGAATTTACTAATGATATTTGGGAATCATATGGTCAGCATGAACAACAGCTTTTGATTGATGAGAGCAATCATATTATATATCTTGATCTTTTTTCTAAGTCAAGCAATATATATGAAAAATACCTACTTTTGTATAATGACTACATACTGTTAAAAAATGAAATATCTGAACTCAAGAGAAGCTCTGAAGATTTTATTAATAACAAAGAATTATATGAATTTCAATTTCAAGAGCTAGAGTCAATAGATATGAATCTTAATGAGGATATTGAGTTACAAGAAAAAATATCTTCGCTTAAAAAGAATAAAAAATCCTATGAAACTCTTTATAAGCTATCTAATCTAAACAATAGGACCTCTGATTCCATAAAAACAGTAAATGAAAGCATTGATTTAATGTCAGATTTATCTGAAACTTCAGAGGATGCAAAAAATATTTCGATTAGATTAGATCAATTTTTGTCTGAATTTGAAGACATAAAATTTGAAGCATCAAAACTTCTTCAGGAGTTTTATTACAACCAATCTGAAATAGAAGAGCTAAGCAGTAGACTTATAAGCATCAATGAATTAAAAAGGAAGTACGGTGGAACGGTAGATTCTGTTATTCAGCATAAAAATAAACTGAAATTATTATTAGAAAATTCTAATGATTTAGATTCTCTAATTAATAAAAAAAATAATCAGAAAAATCAAATCAAAGAAAAATTGAAAGTTGTTGGATTAAAGCTATTTGATAATAGAAAAGGGGCAACTAGAAAATTATCAGGCCAAATTAAAAATGATCTGCAAGCGATGGGTATGGATAAAGTTGATTTCTTTGTAGATTTGGGTGACTTTGAATTAAACAAGATGGGTGTTGAGAAATGTGTTTTTTACATTAGGACTAATCAGGGGGAGGAACTTTCAACTTTAGGAAAAATAGTATCAGGGGGAGAGCTATCTAGAATTATGATGGCTATCAAACTTTCTATCAATTCATCTGTTGAAAGGAAATTATTTATTTTAGATGAAATTGATGCGGGCCTATCTGGAAAAGAAGCAGATAGTATTGGGAACATAATCAAAACTTTATCATTTAAAAATCAAGTCATCTGCATTACGCATTTATCTCAAATAGCATCAAAAGCAGATAGACACTTCAAGGTTTATAAAGAAGTTGTTGCAGACAGGACAAATTGTATAGCGGAAACTTTAGATGAAAAATCTAAAATAACTGAATTAGCTAGCATGGTAAGTGGCCAAAAGATTACATCTGAAAGCATTGACTATGCAAAGGGAATACTAGGGAAATAATTAAATGGATAAACTTATTGTAAAGGGAGGAAGCAAATTGTTTGGGGAAGTCTCTGTGAGTGGAGCGAAGAACGCAGTTCTCCCAATAATGACAGCGACTCTTATTGTTCCTGGGACTTATAAAATCAAAAATGTTCCTTTCCTTAGAGATACGCAGACTATGATAAAACTTTTAGAGATAATAGGTGCAAAAGTAGAATCCTCTAATAATGTTTTAACGATAGATACAACAAAATGCAACAATCCTCATGCACCATATGAGCTAGTAAAAACAATGAGAGCTTCTTTCTATGTTTTAGGACCCTTGCTCGCCAGATTTCATCATTCTAAAGTTTCTTTGCCTGGTGGATGTGCTTGGGGTCCAAGGCCAGTTGATTTTCACATAAAGGCTTTAAGGCAAATGAAAGTTGAGGTCACTTTAGATAAAGGAGATATCATCGCAGATGGTTGTCCTTTTGGCGCGAAGATTGAGTTTAAAAAGAAAAGTGTTGGAGCTACAGGAAATGTTTTAATGGCAGCTTCAAAAGCTAAGGGTAAAACGGTTATTATTAATGCATCAATGGAACCTGAAATAGTCTCACTTGGATATTTTTTGATTAAACTAGGAGCAAAGATAGAAGGTCTTGGTACAGAAAGAATCACTATAGACCCAATTGAAAATGAAAATAATAATTTTGAGTTTGATGTTATTCCAGATAGAATTGAAGCGGGAACTTTCATGATAGCCGTAGCTGCGACAGGTGGTGAAGTTAAATTAAACAATGTAGAGTCAGCTCATTTAGATTCTATTGTTCAACATTTAGGGGAATTGAAAATTTCAACTAAAATTAATGATGATGAAATATTAATTTCTTCATCAGGCAACTATAAATCTATAGATATGGAAACACTTGAGTACCCAGGTTTTCCTACAGATTTACAAGCCCAATGGATGGCCCTAATGATCAAAGCAAAAGGTTTATCTACTATAACCGAAAACATTTATCATGATAGATTTACTCATATTTCTGAATTATTAAGAATGGGAGCAGATATTAAGCTTAAAAATAATGTGGCTCATATTACGGGAGTCGATGAGCTCTTTGCAGCACCTGTTATGTGCACTGACATTAGAGCTAGTGCCGGCTTGGTAATCGCAGCACTATGTGCAAATGGAGAAACGGAAATTAGTCGAATATATCATATAGATAGAGGATATGAAAATATAGAAAATAAATTTTCAGATATTGGGGCGATGATAAAGAGAGTTTAATGCCTGAAATAATTTGTTACATAAAGTGATACACTTTTAATTGAAATTAAATTTTATTTATCTTAAGTTTAGATAGAGATTAAAATTTTAAAACAAGGAGAATCAAAAAATGAAAAAAATAATCATAACAACAATATCAACTGTTTTAGTTTCAGCGATGTTTGCTGCTACTTCAGTTACTTTAAACAATACATCATCGGATGTAGTTGTTAAGCTTAATAGTGATAATGATATATATGGTATTCAGTTTGATCTTAAATATGATCCTTCTGAACTCTCTATTGATGCTTCATCAGTATCAGGTGCTGAAGACGTCTATGCTGCAGACAAAGGGAATGGAATTATTAGAGTTTTAATGTTTGATTTTGACGGTCAACCATTAACCGCTAAATCAGGAACACACCTAATTAATCTTCCTTTTGAAGTAGCAGGCTCAAACAATGTTTCATCATTGCTAGAGTTTACTGGCGAGTTAATTGTTGCTGGATATAATGGTCAGAAATTAGATGCAAGTTTTGAAGATTACTATCTTACAGTAGATTCAGAATTACCAAGCATTACATCATTATCAAAAAACTATCCAAATCCATTTAATCCATCAACTACTATTAACTATAGTGTTTCTACTCCAGGCCATGTTTCATTAGTTATATATGACCTAAACGGTGCTACCGTTAAAACATTAGTTAATAAGTTTGTTGGTAGAAATAATTATTCTATTCAATGGGATGGAAGAAATAATAGCGGCCAATCAGTTGCTTCTGGTCAATATTTTTATGTTATGAAAGCTCCAGGAGGTTTCACTAGCACAGAATACATGACACTTTTAAAGTAGATAAAATCTTTAAATCCTTGTTTTAAAGGTTAAGGGCTCTTTAGTAATAAAGGGCCCTTTTTTATTTGTTTTATATGTTAAATAAAAATAATATACTTACTATAACTAATATTTAATTATGGAATCTAAAATTGTTATAATAGGCGCAGGTGAAGTTGGGTTTAATCTCGCAAAGTCACTATCTAGAGAGAATCATGAGATTACGGTTATTGATATTGATTCACAGAAGTGTAAAAGAATTAAAAATAACTTAGATTCTCGTGTAATTGAAGGGGATGGAGCATCTCAAAGAATTCTCCAAGGTATTGATATGAAAGATGTTGATTATCTCTTAGCATTAACTAGAATAGATGAAGTTAACTTGGTCGCTTCTAGAATATCAAAAAAGATGGGAGCGAAGCATGTTATTTGCAGGCTCCGAAATACAGAGTATATGCACAAAGATGCTATTATCACTCCTGAACAATTTGGTATTGAGTATGTAACCTATCCTGAAAAAGCTGCGCAAATTGAAATAGAAAATCTTGTAAGGAAATCTTCTACCGTTGAGGTTCAAGAATTTCATGGTGGTAAAATCTTAATGGTTGGAATAAATTTAGAATCATCCTCTCCACTCATCGGAAGATCTGTGGATAATGTTATAGCTTCAAATCCATTTACAAGGCATAAAACAGTCCTAATAAATAGAAATGATGATTTTTTTATTCCAACACCAGAAGATATTTATAAAAAAAAT
This sequence comes from uncultured bacterium, assembly GCA_964532515.1. Lineage (GTDB taxonomy): Bacteria > Fidelibacterota > Marinisomatia > SCGC-AAA003-L08 > D37C17 > TMED161. The sequence goes on along the minus strand of CAZHKH010000001.1, from coordinate 23,883 downwards.
GATCACATTTATTTTGTAGGTAGAAAAGAAGATATAGATGATATTCAAAAAATGGCAGGAAAACCCTCTTTCGATGTAAAGAATGTAATGATTCTTGGATCTGGAAAAATTGGAAGATTACTAGCTAAGGCCTTGCAATTTGACTACAATGTAAAAATTGTAGAAAAAAATAAAGAAAAAGCAAAAACATATAGTCCAAATCTACCAGAGACATTGATGCTTATTGGCGATGGCCTAGATATAGAATTTTTAGAATCTGAGAATATTTCTGAGGTTGATTGCTTTATAGCTGCGACCCAAAATGAGCAGACTAATATCCTTGCATCGTTACTTGCAAAGCATTATGGCGCAAAGCAGGTTATTTTACATATTACAACGACTAACTATTTAAAATCAGTTAGAAGGATTGGAGCTGATGCAATTGTTAGCAAAAATATATCAGCAGTAAATGAAGTACTTAACGTAATTAGATCAAATGAAGATAATGTTGAGGTTCATCGCTTTGATGATGTAGGAGTTGAGGCAATAGATGTGATAGTTGATGAATCTTCAGCGTATATAATAAAAGAAATGTCAATTGATGATATCCCTCCTCATTTCTCAGTTGCAGCAATTATTCGAGATAATCAAGTCAAAATACCAAGTACTTTGACTGAGATAAAGCCTGGCGACGAACTCCTAATTTTTGTCAAACCTGAAGATGCACAAAATGCAGAAGGTCTATTTATTTCTAAATGATAAAAAAACCCATCATTAGATTTGTTGGTTATATTTTACTTTTTTTAGGTTTCTCTATGTTCCTAACCTCATTGTGGCCTCTAATCTACAACGAAAATGATTTTTATATTTTTATTAAATCTGGATTAATTACAACGATTACAGCATTAATTTTACTTTTTTTATCAAGAGGAAAAATAAAAAGTGAAATTAATTTAAGAGATGGTTTTTATGTAGTTACAATGTCGTGGCTCTTTATGGGAATTTTTTCCTCTATCCCTTACTATCAATCAACTTTTTTCCCTACATTTACAGACGCATTTTTTGAATCGATGTCAGGAATAACCACAACAGGAGCATCTATACTAAATAATATTGAAGCGCTTCCTCATGGTTTATTATTTTGGCGTAGCTTTACACAATTTATTGGTGGAATGGGTATCATTTTATTTACAATTGCGATACTACCAATTTTAGGGATGGGTGGTGTTCAGCTTTTTAGGGCAGAGGTTCCTGGACCTACAACCGATAAATTTACCCCTACAATTAAGGAAACAGCAAAATACTTATGGATAATATACTTAGGGTTAATTGTCATTGAAACTATTGTACTATACCTTGAAGGGATTATTTTTAATATTGATAAATTAACTTTTTTTAATGCAATATGCCATTCAATGACAACCATAGCAACGGGTGGATTTTCCACATTCAATAATAGTATCTCAGGATTTGATAGTGATATTGTAAGCTGGACTATTATGTTTTTCATGTTCCTAGGAGCTACAAATTTTTCTTTACATTTTTTATTGATCTCCAAGAAATCATTTGAATACTTTAATGATACAGAGTTTAAATTTTATATATCCTTTATTGTTATTTTCTTTATTTTAACATTCTTAAATATTGCTGGTATCTATGGGTATACATTTGAAAATGTAACAGCATCATTGTTTAATACTATTACATTTATGACAACTACAGGCTATACCCTACATGATTACGGAAATTGGCCTGCATTATCTCAGTTAATTGTTTTCTTTTTATTCTTCATAGGAGGAATGGCTGGATCCACTACAGGTGGTATTAAATTAATTAGAACGATACTGGTTATAAAGTATATAAAAGCAGAAGTTACAAGAATATTACATCCTAGAGGATTGCACCACGTTAAGATAGGAAAGAGTGTAATAGAAGATGATATTGTACGAAGCACACTAGGATTTTATCTTTTTTATATATTAATTTTTGGATTATGCGCCTTAGCTGTTTCAATGAATGGAATAGATCTTATTTCATCTTTAGCTATTTCTGCATCGTCTATTGGCAACATAGGTCCTGGACTTGGTATTATTGGACCAAGCAGCAATTGGGCCTCATTGAATGACCCAACTAAGTATCTAGCTACATTTTGCATGCTTTTAGGAAGACTGGAAATTTTTACTGTACTAATACTATTTAGTCGAACATATTGGAAATCATGAAAAACCTTAAATTGAAAAATATAGATAGCACTCTTGTTATTACTATAAATAGACCCGACAAGCTCAATGCACTAAATGTAAATGTAATCAAGGAATTAAATGAGGCATTCTCTAAATACAGGGATAATGAGAGCATCAGTTCAGTGATAGTCACTGGCTCTGGAGATAAATCTTTTGTTGCTGGAGCGGATATCAAGGAAATGAGTGCTTTTTCTGAATCTGACGCTGCTAACTACTCAAAAGATGGAATAGAATTATTTAATAACATAGAGTCATACTCTAAGCCTGTTATTGCTGCAATCAATGGATATGCTCTTGGTGGGGGACTAGAGCTTGCATTATCTTGCCATATTAGATATGCATCAAAAACTGCTATTTTAGGACTTCCAGAGGTGAGCCTGGGATTAATCCCAGGATTTGGTGGTACTCAACGCTTAAAGAATGTAGTTGGACTAGGCGTTGCAATTGAAATGATTACCTCTGCAAATCATATTACCTCAGAGGACGCATTTAGAATAGGCTTAGTCAATAAGATTTGTGAAGATGTTCTTGAAGATTCTTTTTTACTATGTAAAAAAATATCCTCAAATAGTCCGATGGCAATAAAATCAGCAATTCAATCAATTATTTCTGGTGAAAATGTAAGCTACTATGATTCTTTTGACGTAGAGAATAATCTCTTTGCTCAGCTATTTGATTCCTCTGAAACAAAAGAAGGGATCGATGCTTTTTTAGAAAAAAGAAAACCTAACTTTAAAAAGTAGCTGCCAGTGAACAAGGATATCAGAAATTTTTGCATTATTGCACATATTGATCATGGGAAATCGACACTAGCAGATCGTATCATTGAGTTTACAGATACCCTCTCAAAGAAGAAAATGAAAAATCAGCTGTTAGATAATATGGATCTTGAAAGAGAAAGAGGGATCACAATAAAATCACATCCAATTAAAATTAATTATTCATCAAAAGGAAATAATTATCAAATGAATTTAATTGACACCCCTGGTCATGTTGACTTTACGTATGAGGTCTCCAGAAGTATGGCTGCGTGTGAAGGTGCTGTACTTTTAGTTGACGCTGCTCAAGGAGTGGAAGCTCAAACGGTTAGCAATGCATATCTTGCGATGGATGCAAATCTTACTATTGTTCCAGTTCTAAATAAAATTGATATTCCCAATATTGATGTTCAGGATAGTGAAAATCAATTAATTGATCTTTTGGGATGTAATCAAGAAGATATTCTTAGATGCAGCGCAAAAGATGGAATAGGAACAGAAGATATTTTAGAGGCTGTAGTTGATAGAATTCCTCCTCCAAGAGAAAGTGAAGGAGGTGCTAGAGGTCTAATTTTTGATTCTTTTTATGACCAATATAGAGGTGTAGTAGCGTATCTTAGAATGTTTGATGGAAGTATCAAAAAAGGTCAGCATGCAGAGTACTTTTCAAATGATTTTTCACATGAGATTATTGAGGTTGGTGATTTAAAATTAGATCGTCTGCAGACATCTTCTTTGGAAGCAGGGGATGTGGGGTATGCGATTATCAATACAAAAAATGTCGATCAACTTAAAGTGGGGGATACTCTAACAACCAAACAATCCAAAGCAGATACTCCATTACCTGGATATAAGGATATCAAGCCAATGGTTTTTAGTGGACTTTATCCTGTAGATTCTCAAGACTATCAGGATTTGAGAGCTAGTTTAGATAAGCTTAAGCTAAATGATTCATCTCTAGAGTTTACGCCTAACACATCTCATGCTTTAGGCTTTGGGTTTAGATGTGGATTTTTAGGCCCGTTGCACATGGAAATTGTTCAGGAGAGACTTGAAAGGGAGTTTGATATGAATCTTATAACTACATCTCCCAATGTAAGATACAAGATTGAAATGAATGATGGTAGTATGATGGAGCTTGAAAATCCATCAGAAATGCCAGATACAGGGTCAATAAACACTATCTATGAGCCATACATACGCGCGGAAATAATTACCCCATCAGAATTTATTGGTTCTATTATGAAGATATGCGTCAATAAGAGGGGCGCATATAAATCAACAAACTATCTATCTAAGGATAAAGTTCAGTTAATTTTCAATATGCCACTAGGTGAAATAATATATGAATTTTTTGAAAGATTAAAAGCATCATCAAAAGGATATGCCACCTTAGATTATGAATTAATAGATGATCAGCCAGGGCAATTAAATAAACTAGATGTAAAAATAGCTGGAGAAATCGTTGATGCGTTAAGTATAATTATTCATAAAGATAAAGCTTATAAGAGCGGATCAGATTTATGTAAAAAATTAAAAAAATTAATTCCAAGACATCAGTTTGAGGTTCCGATACAAGCTGCGATTGGAAATAAAATAGTTTCAAGAGAAACTGTTAGAGCACTTAGAAAAAATGTTACAGCTAAATGTTATGGTGGAGATATAACGAGGAAAAGAAAGCTTCTTGAAAAACAAAAGGCAGGAAAGAAAAGAATGAAAAAAATTGGTATTGTTGATCTCCCTCAAGAAGCATTTTTAGCAATTTTAAATTTAGATGAGGAGTAGAATGGATGTATCCTGAATTATTTTCAATTGGTCCAATTACAATTTCATCATTTGGAATGATGATTGTAATTGCATTTTTGGTTGCAAATTATTTATTGAAGAAAGAATTTCAAAATTATGGGTATAATCCAGATTATGCTGATGATATTGTATTTAGAGCAGCACTTGGTGGAATCCTTGGTGCAAAAATTTATTTTTTAATTGAAAATTATGATATTGCATCTGAAAATATTGGTGGCCTATGGAAAATATTCTATGGTCTTGTGACCTTAGATTCTTCTCTAGTCTCATCTGGGATACAGCTCTTTGGTGCGGGATTAGTCTTTTTGGGTGGTTTATTAGGTGGATTGCTTCTTGTTACACATTATATTAGAAAAAAATCTTTAGAATGGCTTGTTGTAGCTGATTTGGTTGCTCCACTCATAGCTCTTGGACATGGAATAGGAAGAGTTGGATGTCTTCTGGTTGGGGATGACTATGGTATCCCTAATGATCTTCCATGGGGAATAGCATTTCCAAATGGAGCTCCTCCGTCGACTGCATATAATATATCTCAGACTGGCTATGTTTTACCTGAAGGAATTTCATATTCAGAAATTTTAGCTGTTCATCCAACTCAAATATATGAGATGATAGCGTATGTTCTTATTTTCTTTTTTCTACGGTTTTTATTAAAAAAGAACCATTTCAATGGTGAGATTTTTATAAACTATCTTTTCCTTGCTGGTCTTGCTAGATTTGTAGTTGAATTTATTAGACTCAACCCTAGATATTATTTTGATTTGTCAGGGGCGCAATATATTTCAATTTTAATGATGATTATCAGCATTGCATTTCATTACTATTTAAGAAAGAATCAGCCTCATGGTTCAGACTAATTGCTATATATGTAAAAGTGATAGCTATACCACATTCGCTTCAATTCTAAATGATTCTCATGGCGAGACTTTTTCGATAGTAGAATGTGATTGTGGCTTTTCTTATTTAAATCCTAGACCTGAACTAGAGGAAATGGAGAAATATTATAATACGACAGATTACCATCCTCACTCAAAAGGTAATGGCCTTGTATACTCTATTTATAAAATCGTACAGAAAATCACTTTTAGAGGTAAATACAAAACACTAAAAAAATATACTACTACTGATATTAAACATCTTGATTATGGTGGGGGAGATGGGAAATTTTCAAAATATTTAAATTTATACAATTCAGTATCATCTACATCATACGACCCATATTTTAATGGATCAAATTCTCCTGATTTAAAGAATAATTCCTTTAATGTGATAACTCTATGGCATGTACTAGAGCATGCATATGATTTAGATCTTTTGTTTGAAAACCTTGAAAGAATGATTTCGGATTCAGGTAAACTTTTTATAGCGGTACCAAACATTAATGCGATAGAGAGAAAATATTTTGATACAAACTGGGCAGCCTATGATCTTCCAAGGCATTTATATCATTTTAGCAGTGATTCATTAGAGAGGTTGCTAGAGAATAAAAAATATAGAATAATCAATAAAAAAAGAATGTTATTTGATACTTTCTATATATCAATCTTAAGCTCTAAGAAAGGATCAGCTATTGCATTTATAAAATCAATATTATTATCAATTTTAATTTCTATTAGAGTGCTGTTGCAAGGCCCTAATTACTCATCATCATTATTTTATGTTTGTGAAAAGAAAAATTAATATAATTCTATGTATAATATTTTTTGTTCTTTCCTGTTCAAGAAATGACTCATCGACTAATTTTAAAGATGTATTTATTTATACTTCTATAGAGGATCGGAACGATGTAATAAAAATTCTCAACAATGGGTTGCTTGATTTTGAATATCACACACCAACTCCTCAAAAACGATACGCATCTTCTTGGAAGAATATATCTGAATTCACTCAGGAGACTGAGCATTCTCTCTTAATGGTTATCTCCCTTGATGATGGAGTGGATACTTTATCTGGGATTTTAGCAAATCATTTAACTCAAAATTCTTCCAATAATATTACCTTGGTCAATGACTATTATGCAGAGGATCAGCTTTTGTTTATTCTTAAATATGAAGATTCAGATGATTTTTCAATGGATCTTGCCTTAAATAAAGATTGGATATTATCAAAATTAAAAGAAAATGATTTTAAAAATCTGAAAAAATATAGCTTTAGAAGTGGTCTTAATGACTCAATTGTAAGTCGATGCAAAGAGATGTTTGATCTTGACATGGAAATACAGAAGGATTATCAAATCATTAAAGAAAATTTTGAAGATAATTATCTTTGGGTAGGTAGAGGGTATCCATATCGATGGATTTTTATTTATGAAGATACTCAGAGACACTACACCTCCAATAGATCTGTCTACAGAAGATTGGATCAGCACTTTAGTGAGATATTAGATGTAAATGCATTGCCATATGAAGCTAAATTTGATATTATAAAAACCCCTGATGACGAAATAAGAAAAATCTATGGACTCTATGGAACAAAAATGGAGTCTGAGAATGTTACTGGTGGACCATTTGTATCATATATTTTTGACAAGCCAGAAAGTAATAGGGTATTAATTGCTAGTGGTTTTGTAAATTTCCCAGGTAAAAACAAGGTATTTCACATCAAAGAATTAGAGTATATACTAGAAACAGCAAAGTTAAATAAAACTACAAAGGAATAGTTATGAAAAATAAAGTTGCAATTTTAATTGGAAGTGAAACAGATAGACCTACACTGGAGGCGGCAAATAAATATTATGAATATTTTGATATTGATTTTGAAATAAAAGTTTTATCTGCACATAGAAATCCATTAGAGGTTCATCAGTTTTGTGAAGCTGCCCCTTCAAATGGTTACAAAATTTTAGTTGGATCTGCTGGGATGGCCGCTCATCTAGCTGGTGCAATAAAAGCAAATTCAATTTTACCAGTTATTGGAGTTCCACTTGATGGTGGAGTGCTTACAGGTTTAGACTCGCTCTTAGCTACAGTTCAGATGCCCAAAGGCGTCCCTGTTGCAACGATGTCAGTAGGAAAATCAGGAGCAATCAACGCTGCAATATTATGCGCTGAGATTTTTGCTCTAAATGATGAGGGTTTGCAATCTAGACTTATTGAATTTAAAAAGAATGGCGCTAAACTCTAAAAAAGTTCTTATAACTGGGATTAATGGTCAGCTTGGCAGTGCTTTATCTAAATATTTAGCTAACTTCTATAATATTGTAAATGATTTTTTAGGGGAAACTGCTATTATTGATGTTACGGATAGGGAATGTATTCAACAAATCATCCTTGACCATTGCCCTGACTATGTTATCAATTGTGCAGCGGCAACGAATGTGGATAAATGCGAGTTGAATAGGAAATGGGCGTATGATGTCAATGTAAATGGTATTAAAAATATTATTGCATCTACCAACTTAAATACCAAAATAATACATATTTCAACTGATTATGTTTTTGATGGAAAAAAAAATTCCTTTAATGAAAAAGATCCTCCAAGTCCCCTGTCATATTATGGAAAAACAAAATTAGAAGCTGAGAATATTCTAAGATCATCTAATAGAGAGCACTTGATTTTGAGAACATCTGTTATTTTTGGGAACTATGGTAATAATTTTTACACCTGGGTCTACAAATCTCTATTAGAAAATAAAAGGATTTCAGTAGTGACAGATCAAATTAGCAATCCAACATGGGCATGGTCTTTATCTGAAGCTATCTATAAATCTATGATAAATAATTTACATGGACTTTATCATTTTGCTGGAGATGAAATTATTTCTCGCTATGAATTCGCTTTGAAAATTGCCAATATTAACAATTTAGATTCTGATAATGTCATCCCAATAGAAACAAAAGAGCTACAGCAATCAGCTAAGAGGCCAAGCTGCAGCACCTTAAATACAGATAAAATAAGAGAGCAAATTTCTATTGAACACCCTTCAATAGAATATGTTTTAAATACAATAAATAAAAATGATGTTTAGAATAATAATAGTCAAATAATTAATTTTCGATATAATAACATTTTATATTAAATGAATAAAATATTAATAGTAACACCGACATACAATGAAATGGCAAATATTGATCTTTTGGTTAATACCATTTTGTTGGATTATCCGCACGCGCATCTTCTTGTGGTGGATGACTCATCTCCAGATGGAACCGGAGAGTATGTATCATCACATGATTCTTATAATAGTAGATTATTTTTAATATCACGTCCTGGGAAAATGGGATTGGGGTCAGCGTATTGTGAAGCATTTAAATGGGCATTATCTAGGGAATATGATAAAATACTTCAAATTGATGCAGACTTCTCTCATAATCCAAAATATCTATCTAAAATGATAGATACTAGCAATCATTATGATTTAGTTATTGGAAGTAGATATATAGATGGAGTGAATGTAGTTAATTGGCCTATGAGCAGGTTGATGCTTAGCTATCTAGCAAATTTATATTGTAGATTTATTTTAGGAGTAAAAATTAAAGATTTCACGGGTGGATTTAAATGTTTCAATAGGAAAGTATTAGACTCAATTGACTTTAAAAAAGTTAAATCAGAAGGATATTCATTCCAGGTTGAAATAAATTTAAAAGCCCATTGTAATGGCATGACTATAAAAGAAATACCTATTATATTTAATGATAGAGCGTGTGGAACATCTAAAATGAGCAAGAAGGTTATTTTTGAAGCAATATATATGGTGCCGTTATTAAAGCTTAAAAAAATATTTAGGATTCTATGAAGTTAAGTATCATCATTATTAATTACAACACAGCTCATTTTATAAATCAAACGATAAACGCTATTTATAAATCTTCGATAGATATAGATTATGAAATTCTTGTGGTTGATAATAATTCTAGCGATAACAGTGTTGAACTATTAAAAAAATCATTTTCAGATATAAAATTAATACAAAACCCCGAAAACTATGGATTTTCAAAAGCTGTAAATATTGGAGTTGCTGAATCCAAAGGAAAGCGCATATTGCTTTTGAACCCAGATACAATTGTAGAGAAAGAATCAATACAGAGTCTATATAACTCTTTAATTAAAGATTCTAATATAGCCGTTGTTGGTGCAAGAATTATAGATTGCGATGGAAAATTTCAGTTATCTAGTCGCCGATCATATCCAAGTTTCTTTGTTTCTTTGTGTCAAATTACAGGCTTAAGCTATCTCTTCCCTAAAAGCAAAATATTTGGTCGTTATAATTATACCTACATAGAAAACGATATTTCTCATGAAGTCGATTCTGTGAGTGGAGCCTGCATGATGTTCGGCAAGGACCATTTTTTGAGTTTAGATGGTTTTGATGAAGACTATTTTTTGTTTTTTGAGGAAACTGATTTTTGTATAAGGAGCAAAGAGGCAGGGAAGAAAATCTTGTATAATGCTGCAGCTGAGACTGTCCACTATAGAGGGGAAAGTATGAAAAGTGCCCCCTTTAATGTGAATGATATATTTTTTAATTCTCTAATAACATTTTATAAAAAACAAGGATCACCAATACTGGGGTCATTTTTTCTAAGACCAATCCTTAAATTTGGATTTTTATTAAAAAGATTCATATTCTACTTTAAATCTAATCTGAGATTATTATATCAATCTATTTTTGATATCGCTGCAATCAGCATTGGATTCACATTTTCAATTTCATTCTGGTATAGCAATTATTACAATACAGCAATAGATATAAATACCTATGTAAAACATACTCCCTTACTGATTAATTATTTTTTAATATGGATATTTATTTCCTCTATATTTAAACTTTATCAAAAAGGATTTTCTGTCAATAAAGATGTGGCGCTAGTTAATATTCTTGTATTATTGTTGGCGTCTACAATTACATACTTTTTTAATGCTATTGCATACTCTAGGGCAATATTGTTATTTATTTTTATTCAGACTTTTGTATTTACATTCCTTTGGAGATATCTATTCTCATTTTTTACAAACTATAAAATTATTGGTTCGAATAAATTAACAAATGCTTTCTTTCAGCGTGTAGCGGTGATTGGCTCCAGCGCTAAAATCATTTCTTTAATTGAAAAAATAGAAACTGCAGATAATATTTACAAGAATATAGTAGGATACTTTGATATTGAAAAAAAAGATTTAGATATTAAATATTTAGGGAGAGTAGATTTAATTAATCAGGCTATCTATGAGCAGAATATTGATGAGATTATAATTAATGAATCTGATATTAATAAGGTGAATATATTTAATTTGATATCAAAGATTTCAGGTAGATCAGTAATTGTTAAGATTCTACCTGATGATGGTAATTTATTGCTAAGCAAGGGGATGATTGAGTTTATTGATGATATATCATTGATTAAACTAGAGCTCCCATATTTAGATAGTAAACACAAAATAATAAAAAGAATATTCGATGTATTCTTTTCATCATTATTAATCTGTTTTTCATTTCCCTTTCATCTTTTTTATTTACTATTTGGATTTAAACAAATTTTTATTCGCATTAGGGGTGGGGAAAAGATTAAGGCTATAAATTATTATTCAAAAAGTAAATTAATTCAAAAACTACCTTATTTATGGCTGATTCTAAAGGGAGACTTGAGCTTTGTGGGTAGCAAGATTATTGATGATAAGAATATAGGGAGGGATATAATTTTAGTACCTGGGCTAACGGGTATGTATAAATTAAACTCGTCAGCTTCTTTGAGCGAACAAAAGAAATATGATTTTTATTATATGGAAAACTATTCGATATTATTAGACCTTGAAATAATAATTAGGACAATATCTTTAAAATGAGTGTTAAATATATTTACGACTTTGAAAAACCTCTTAGTGAGATACAGATGCAGATTGAGGCATTGGAGTCAACTTCACATAAAACAGGAGTTGATGTCTCATTAAAAATTAATGATTTAAAAGAAGAACTTCATCAAGAATCTATCCAAATTTATTCAAACCTTACTCGCTGGCAAAAAGTTCAACTTTCAAGGCATCCAGAGAGGCCTCACTCAATAGATTACATAAAAGATATTACGAATTATTGGTTTGAGCTACATGGAGATAGAAAATTCAGTGACGATGAATCTATCGTATCTGGGATTGCCAGAATTGCGCATATGAAAGTCGCAATCATTGCACAAGAAAAAGGCCGTGGAACCAAAAATAAAATGCAAAGGAATTTTGGTATGCCTAGGCCTGAGGGATACAGAAAAGCACTTAGAGTTATGAAGTTAGCAGAAAAATTTAATTTTCCGATTATCACCTTAATTGATACGCCTGGGGCGTATCCAGGTATAGGAGCAGAGGAACGAGGTCAGGCTGAGGCGATTGCTAGAAATCTATTTGAAATGGCAGCTTTAAGAGTTCCTATAGTATCAGTGGTTATAGGAGAAGGAGCCTCTGGTGGGGCACTAGCCTTAGGCCTAGCTGATAAGATTCTTTGTATGGAGAATACATGGTACTCTGTTATATCTCCAGAAGGATGCGCATCAATACTGTATAGAGATTCAGGGATGTCAGAGCAAGCTGCGGAATCTATGAAGGTTACTTCTATTGATCTGTATGAGATGGGCATAGCAGATGAAATAATCAAGGAACCTTTAGGAGGAGCACATAGAGATTATAGCAAATCTGCAAAAAATGTAAAAGATAGCATCGTTAACAACATAATAAATCTTAAAAAACTTTCAGTGGATACCCTCATTGAGCAAAGAAAATTTAAATATGACAAGATAGGATCTTGGACTATAGATGAATAAAGATATCATAGGAACTTCAAAAGAATCTTGGGAGAACACGAATAGTTCATCTAATCATGAAAAATTTGTGAAGTTAATTAATACTATAAAAGAAGGTATTAATGAAATAAATAAAAGTGGTGGTGAAATTGCTATAGATAAACAGCATTCCAAAGGGAAGATGACAGCGAGAGAAAGAATTAGTTATTTAATTGATAAAAATTCCTTCTTCAATGAAATTGGGAAATTTGCTGCGTATGAAATGTACGATGAGTATGGAAAAATTAATGCAGCAGGAGTAATTGTTGGCACCGCTGATATAAATAAACGAAAGTGTGTTATTGTTGCAAACGATGCAACCGTTAAAGCTGGAGCATACTTTGAGGTTACCCTAAAGAAAACATTAAGGGCACAGCAAATTGCAATAGAAAACAACCTTCCAATAATATATCTTGTTGATTCGGCTGGAGTATTTCTTCCATTGCAAGATCAAGTTTTTCCAGATGAGGGACACTTTGGAAAGATATTTTATAATAATGCAAGGATGTCTGCAATGGGAATAACTCAAATTGCTTGTGTGATGGGACCTTGCGTTGCAGGTGGAGCTTATTTACCTGTTATGTGCGATAAGTATATTATTGTAAAGGGTGGAAATATGTTTCTTGCCGGACCCGCACTAGTTAAGGCCGCAATTGGTCAGAATATAGACTCAGAAACACTTGGAGGAGCAGAGACACATAGCTCGATTAGTGGAACTACTGATTACAATGAGGATGATGATATTGCTGGTTTAGATAGAATAAAAAGCATATTGAGTCACATTAATTTTAAAGAATCAACCACTATAAGAAAAGATGATGTGACAGACCCAAAATATGACATTAATGATCTTCTTAGCTTGTTTGACCCGCATAGCCCAAGTTCTTATGATACTTTAGAATTAATATCAAGGATTGTTGATGGTAGTGAGTTTGTTGAATATAAAAAAGATTATGGGAAGACAATAACCTGCGGAACTGCAAAAATTGGAGGATACAATATAGGTATTGTAGCCAACCAAAAAAATAATGTTAAAACCAAACTCAATGAGATTCAAATGGGAGGGGTTATCTATTCAGATTCTGCAGATAAAGCCGCTCGATTTATAATGAACTGCAATCAAGATAAAATTCCTCTGCTGTTTCTTCATGATGTTAATGGATTTATGGTAGGGAAAGATGCTGAGTGGGGTGGAATTGCAAAAGATGGAGCAAAGCTGGTAAATGTAATATCTAATAGCACGGTACCTAAAATTTCTATTGTTCTTGGTGGAAGCTATGGGGCGGGGAATTATGCGATGTCTGGAAGAGCATACAATCCGCGTTTTCTGTATGCGTGGCCATCAGCAAAAATAGCTGTTATGGGCGGGGACCAGGCAGCTAAAACGCTTTCCACTATTAAAATATCAAAAATGAATAATGTGTCTGACGAGATGAAAGAAGAAATTTATTTAGAAATAAAGAATCAATACGAAAAACAGTCAGATCCTCGATATGCTGCAGCTAGATTATGGATCGATGAGATTATCAATCCTCTTGATACTAGAAAAATTATAATAGAGTCCCTTGATGTTGTTAGAAATGAGGGAGAAATAAAGAACGCGACATATGGAGCCCTTCAGGTATAGATATGAGTAAAACAATTAAAATTGCTAATGGCCAGGGTTTTTGGGGAGATTCTATTGATGCGCCAATTGAGCTTATAGAGAATGCGGACATTAATTATTTGACTCTAGATTATCTTGCAGAGGTGACTATGGCCATTATGCAGAAACAGTTTAGTAAGAATAATGATAGAGGCTATGCCTATGATTTTGTTGATTTTATTGATAAATCAGCCGATTCAATTATATCTAAGAATATTAAAATTATTACGAACGCAGGAGGAGTGAATCCTTATAGATGCGCAGAGGAAATTAAAAAACGTACTTCAGACAGAATTAAGATTGCGGTGGTAGAGGGAGATAATATTGTAGATAAAATAAATGGCTATATTGACTCAGGGGTAGATTTTAAAAATATAGATAATGGAAAATCTATTGATGAGATAAAAGATTCAATATGTTCAGCCAATATATATATAGATAGTTTTATTGTAGCAGAGGCTCTTAAGAGTGATCCTCATATTGTGCTGGGTGGAAGAATTACAGATCCAGGATTGGTGGCAGGTCCATGTATACATGAATTTGGATGGAATAGAGATGAGTATCAAAAACTGGCTGCGGCTACCGTTGCTGGCCATATTATTGAATGTGGGGCCCAATGTACGGGTGGAAATCATAGTAGATGGTGGGAAAATAATGATTTTACTAATATAGGATATCCCATTGTTTCAATTGATGAAAGTGGACTCTTTGATGTCTACAAAGATAAAAATACAGGTGGCCTAGTCAACAAGCTCACTGTTACAGAGCAGTTGCTATATGAAATGGGAGACCCAAAAAGATATCTCTCTCCAGATGTAACAGTAGATTTTACATCAATAAAGTTAGATGATAATAAAAAGGGTGTTGTCTCTGTTCGTAACGTAGAAGGAGCGAAGCCCACCGATACATTTAAAGTAGCCGTGAATTATATTTCAGGATATAAAGCCAATGGGAAACTAACGGTTACCGCACCGTATGCAATTAAAAAGGCAGAAAAAATATCAGAAATAATTTTAGATCGATTAAAAAGAAAAGATATTGAATTTGATGAGTATAAAATTGATTTTATAGGACACAATTCTTGTTCAGCCTCTACACTTAAAGTTAACGATAATCCTAATGAGTTAACTGTATCTATTTCTGTAAAAGATCGATCTCGAGATAAAATTGAAAAATTTTCAAAGGAGTTAGCTCCTCTGATAACAAATGGCCCTCCTGGAATAACAGGATTTTCTGGAGGAAGACCGAAGGTGCAGGAGGTTATTTCATACTGGCCAACGCTTATTGATAAAACGATGGTAGATACAAAGGTTAGGATATACTAATGAAAATAAGACTTATGGATATCGCCTGCACAAGATCTGGAGACAAGGGGGATAGCTCAAACATTGGCGTAGTCTTTGAGTATCAAGAGGTATATGATTGGGCGCTAGAGAATATAACATCAGACCTAGTAAAAGAGCATTTGCGTGGAATCGCCAAAGAAGATGTAGTAAGATACAAGTTACCTAATTTATTGGCATTAAATTTTATAATTAAGGGTAGCCTAGAGGGTGGGGGAAGCGATAGTCTTTTACATGATGCCCAAGGTAAGACACACGGGCAATTATTGTTATTGTTAGAATTAGATGTACCAGAATCATTCCAAAAGTATTTATATAGTTTTAATGATGAATATTTGAGAAAAAAATGATAACACTTAAAGAACAAAATAATATATATATAATTATGCTGGCCAATAAGCCAGTGAATGCGCTCTCTCTAGAATTTGTATCAGAGCTGTCTATGTTAATAGATGAAATATCAAAGAAAGAAGATTCGAGAGGAATTATATTCTCAACATCCTTAAAACATTTTTGCGCAGGGGCGGATCTTAAAGAAAGATCAAAAATGTCAAATGAAGAGACTATCAACACTGTCTACACACTAAAGTCATTATTCTTCAGTATCTACAATCTACCTTTCCCTACAGTTTCGCTGATTCAGGGAGCATGCCTAGGGGGCGGCCTAGAACTTGCGCTCGCCTGTGATTTTAGGTTTGCGACAGACGATGCTGTTTTTGGATTACCAGAGACAACGCTACGGATTATTCCTGGTTCGTGAGAATCTCTATGGCTCCCACGTCTGATAAGCACTCATAATGCAAAAAAAATGATTTATTCAGGAGAGAGCATCAAAAGCAAAGAGGCCTTGAAGATAGGGCTAATCGATGAATTGTGTGAATCAGCAGATATTAATAGCTCTGGAGTAGATTTAATGAATAGTTTCAATCTATCATCAAGAAGCGCGATTAAGGCTGCGAAAATATCTATAAATGAGGGAATTGATTTGGATATCAAATCTTCATTGAATATAGAGTTTCGAGAGTACATTAAAACATTAGATACAGAAGAGAGAAAAAAAGCATTAAAAAAATATTCTAGCTCTTAACTGTTCTTCTTTTCTCTACTATTATTTCCACTTAAAGATATAAGGGTTTCAGGTTTCCTGAAGAAAACCCAAACACCTATATTTAAAGATCCAATAATAAAATTAAATAGTAGGTGTCCCACAGTGAATAAGTATATATTGTATAATCCCAGCACTAAGTTTAGCCATGCTACGCTTGATAGGTCATTTGCTTTTTCTTTAGACATAATTTTACCTTTGTAGTTCTTTATTCAAATCTAGTTAGCTCAAGTTTACTTCAAATAGATACAGGTCACATAAATAGTCTTATATATAAAAATATGACCTGGGTCACATCTCAAAATTTTAATGTTCTTAATCACATTTTATTGATTTTTTAATGATTAATATTCTACAGGCAACAAAAAAGGAGTAATAAAATGAATAGTCAAAACTTAAGAAAAATAAACCTTGATAAAATCAAAACTGAAGTTTCTACAAGTAACTATCTAAATGCTCTATGCAAAGAAAAACCATTAATGGTTATTCAAACAAAATGCGGAATGGGGAAATATAAATTCAATAAGATCGGGCAGAGTGAAGGAAAGCTATATATTGAATTTAGATTGATGCACGATGAAGACTTTAAAGATTGTGAGAAAATTTCACATTATTTAGGTGATTTTTGTTATTTGTCAACACAGCAATATTTATATGCATATAAATATTTTGCTAATTGCTAGGGGGTTTATTATGAATATTCCAGAAATGTTACTTACTATTTTAATTGCTTTTGGTATTGGTAAAATATCAGAGCATCAAAGTCCAAAGTACTATGATTTGGAGACAGTAAATGGGAATGTATATAGCGTAAAAGTTGAAAAAAAATCAACATATGCGTGCCCATTGCATTGCAAAGCCGAGCACTATCATAATGTAATAATATCAGAAGATGATATTGAATCAGATGATTATTTTTATAGCTTACTTGGCCTTGGAAGCGAACATATCTACATCAACTCGCACAAAGTTATTGATTTTGTAGAAGTTGATTTAAATAAAGACAAGAAAAAGTCTGAATTAAAAATGTTAAATGTTCAAACTTATTTGCCATAAACTATTAAGGTTATAGATTATGCTATTATATTTAATGAGTTATAACATTGTTGACAAAACTACAGAAACTAAATTTTTATTTACGTATTATTTCCTTCTGGAAAATCCCCCTGCTGTTCTATTGTAGACCAAAGATTATCTTTTTGGATAATCATCAGGTCCAATTTCAAATTAAGTTAAAAAGAAAAGTTAAAAACCATCTTGGATCAATGTATCTTGGTGCCCTTGCGATAGGAGCAGATATTACATCTGGATACTTCGCTTTTCATCATCTTCAAAAACATAAAAAAAAGATTTCATTAATATTTAAAGATTTTCATGCAGATTTTTACAAAAGATCCATGGGGAATGTTGTTTTTACTTGCGACATGGGAGAGGAAATAAAGGATCTAGTGGAGCGCTCCCTTCAATCTTCTGATCGTTTAAATCTTCCTGTGATCGTAACGGCTGCAGTGCCCAGTATCTCAGATGAAATTGTAGCAAAATTCATCCTCACATTATCTGTAAAAACAAAATAGAGCATTGAGATACTCCCGAATAGATTTAAGCGTACTAAATGCATTTCTTGCCTTGAGTCCATTTTCAAAAATCAACAAAAGTAGATTTTCGAAGAAATTATCAAAAAAAATAACAAAGCTCAATCTTCCAGCTGATATAGATGCTGATAGTATCGTATCTGAGTATATTGATCATTTAAATGGAGATCTTTTTTCTCCTTTAGGAAGGAGACTTCACTCTATACTATCGCATCAATCTTTATCAGAGGGGGTGAGATTTCTTCAAAAATCAAATAATATAAAGGTGGATACACACCCTCCTATTATTGTCGTTGGGTTGCCAAGAAGCGGAACTACCAACCTTCACAATTTTATTATTAATAATTTCAATTTCTCTGGACTTAGATACTGGCAGCTTTCCTCTCCATCAAAAGTATCAAGGAATCCGTTTATTGATAAAAAAATTCGTCGCTTTAAATCTATGGTTGGTTTTTATTTATACAGATACCTGATTCCATCAATTCAATCTATGCATAGAGTCAACATGGATACCTACGAGGAGTGCTGGCACTTTCAAAGGCATTTATTTTTATGTTACAACTATGTTATTCAGATAAAATTTTTACAGCTTGAAGATTATTTGAAGACTATAGATACAACGCCTCTACTGAATCACTATAAAACCTTTATTATGGAATCAAATAAAAACAAGCAAACAGCCCTCAAGTGCCCTGACCACATGATGTTTCTTCCTGATCTTCTAAATACCTTTCCAAAAGCTAAGATTATATGGGTGCACAGAAATCCATTTGACTCGATTTCCTCATACTGTCCGATGATAGAGAGCGTTTGGAATTTATTTTTTGGTGGAACCAATAAAAAAGAGGTGGGTAGCTTTATTTCAGAGTTATATGAAAGAATGCTAAAAAAAACAATGTTGGATAGAGAAAATATAAAACAAGAGATTATAGATGTCAGTTTCAATCAGCTAATTGATGACAGGCAAGCGCTTCTGAATCATCTTTCAGATAAGCTAGAAATGCCAGTTAATAGTAGTAGAGAGCAGAATAGAGCCTCTAGTTTTTTTAAAAATAAATATTCCTTTGATCCATCAGAGTACAGCATCTCAAGAGAGGATATAGAGGATAAATTCAGTTTTTATACTAAAGAATACTCAAAGTACTTATAGTTTTAATATTTATTTGATAATTTCAAGCTATGAAAAACAGTTATAAAATCAGTGATTTTCCGTTTACCTTTAATCTGGATACCAGATGGAGAGACCTCGATGCATTTCAACATATCAATAACGCGGTGTATGCTACGTATATCGAGTCTGCTAGGGTCGACTTATTTAAAAGATGGGGGATTCCCGGAACGAATAAAGGGAAATCCATTATTATGGCATCACTTAAGATTGACTATATAGCCCAGCTGAAACATCCAACTTCCCTAGTGATAGGACAAAGAGTCTCCAGAGTTGGAAAAACAAGCTTTGACATAGAGTCTGTTGTTTTTGATGAGCAGGAGAAAGCGGTCTGCGTTGGACTCGTGGTAGCCGTCTGCTATGATTTTGATAATCAGATGCCGGTTGCTGTATACGATAGCATTCAGAGTGACTATGGGAAATAAAATATTTGTTACCTGCCCAAGAGGTCTTGAGCAGGTAACCTCAGAAGAACTCTCATTGATCCTAGGTAAAGAGAATACGGTAGACCATGGTGGAGTCCATCTGGAAGGCAGTTTTTCAGATATATATAAAATCAATCTATCATCAAGAACGGGGATGCATGTACTCCAGGAAGTAATGAGTATTAGAAGCACCAGCATCAATCAGCTTTATACGCTTATAAAATCATATAAATGGTCAAACCTCATTACCAAAGATGATACTTTCTCAATCAGAACAAGAGTCAATTCATCTATATTTAAAAATTCTAATATTGTTACACTTAAAATAAAAGATGCCATTGTCGACAGGATAAGAACTGATACTCAATCAAGACCATCGATAGATAAAGAGAATCCGACCTATCAAATTTTTGTAAACATTAAAGACAATCATATAAAACTTTACCTGAATACAAGTGGAGATCCTCTTTATATTCGGGGATACAGAACTCGCGTGCACAGAGCGGCTATCAATCCGTGTATGGCAGCCGGATTAGTTATGCTATCTACGTGGGATGGAAAGTCTGCATTTTATGATCCGATGTGTGGCTCTGGGACAATAGCAATAGAGGCGCTTATGATTGGCCTTTCTATGCCTCCTAGATACAAGAGAAGTTCCTATGCTTTTAAAAAATGGAGAACGTTTGATGAGGAGGTGTATAAAAAACATCTAGATAGTATCAACTCTAAGATTGACATCTCAAAAGAGCTTCAAATCTGCGCTTCAGATAATACCGAGAAAAACCTGGACCTGATTAAATCAAGTTTAGGGATTTTAGGACTCGATGAAAGAATTGATATGCAGGTAATGGATATTAAAGACTTTGCAACATCCAGCGATAGAGGAGTCATTATTACAAACCCTCCGCATGGCCATCGAATGAGCAGAGAAGAGGCACTAAGAGGCTTGTATAGATCGCTAGGGGATACATTTAAAAATAATTGCAAGAACCACGATGCGTATATATTTTCAATGAACAATACGCTATCAAAGTCAATTGGACTGCGAACAAAGCAAAAGCATGTACTAAAAAATGGAAAACTAGATTGCCGACTACTTTACTTTCCAATCACAGAAGGAAAATTTCATTAGTACCGAGGGTGGGGCTCGAACCCACACTCTCCGAAGAGAACTGGATTTTGAATCCAGCGCGTCTACCAATTTCACCACCTCGGCTTTGTATATCTATTAAAAATAAATCAATAAATATATAATAATTTATAAAATAAGATACCTTTTTTATATTATTTTATAGCTAAGAATTTCACCCAACAAACAAGGAGTTGCCATGGAATATAAAACTATATCTGAAATGTTCCTCAATACTACAAATGAATTTTCTTCAAAATCTCTCTACTACTACAAAAAAAATGATGATTGGATTGGTATCAAGGGAAGCGATGTTAGAGCCACGGTTCGAAACATTGCCTCTGGACTTCGATCTATAGGAATAGAGCTTAGAGACAATGTGGCGATTCTATCAACCAACTCCCCTCGATGGGCAATGGCAGACTATGGAATTATATGCAACGGTTCCGCAGCGGTTACCGTTTATCCGACGCTTCTTCCGGCTCAGATTGAGTATATACTAGAGAACTCTGACTCCAAGGCAATCTTTGTTGAGAATCAGGATCAATTTAATAAAATTAGCCAGATTAAGGGAAACCTGGAGAAGCTCCAGCATGTGATAGTGATGGATGACAGCCTGGATGGAGATACTCAGGGAGCATCAAACTTTATAGATTTTCTTGATATGGGGCAGAAATATGAAGAGCAGAACTCTTTTTCTTTAAGTGAGATATCAAGTGAAATTAAAGAGGATGACCTTTTTACAATCATCTACACCTCCGGAACCACAGGAAACCCAAAGGGTGTGATGCTTACCCATAAAAATTTAATATCAAACGTATTAGCAACAATTAATATGGCAGACCTGAAGCCTACTGATAATCATTCTTTTCTTTCATTCTTACCTCTAAGCCATGTTCTTGAGCGAATGGGGGGACACTTTACTTCTTTTGCGTTGGGTGGTACGGTCTACTACGCCGAGAGCATAGAAACTGTTGCAGAGAACCTTGGAGAGACCAATCCATCGGTTGTGGTCAGCGTTCCAAGACTATTTGAGAAAATGTACAATAAAATTAATGATGGACTTAAAACAGCTCCATCGCTTCGAAGAAAAATCTTTAAATGGGCATACGGTGTCGGAAAGCAGACCGCTCATATAAGAGATAAGTCTACTCTAAGCGGGCTTATGAAAATGAAATTTAATCTGGCCAACAAGCTTGTTTACTCAAAGGTCAAGGGAAGATTGGGTGGGAATATTAGATTCTTTGTGTCTGGTGGCGCTCCGCTATCAAAGGAAGTAGCAGAGTTTTTTAGCTACCTTAATATTACAATTCTTGAAGGGTACGGCCTGACAGAGACCAGTCCTGTTCTTACCAGCAACACAGAGACCGAACTCAAGTTTGGAACCGTAGGAAGACCTCTCTTTAATGTCGAAATTAAGATTGCTGAAGATGGAGAGATTCTTGCCAAGGGGCCAAATATAATGAAGGGCTACTACAAAAACGAGCAGGCTACCAGCGAGTCCATTGATGCAGATGGATGGTTCTGCACCGGCGATATCGGAGAGTTTGATGAGGATGGATTTTTAAAGATTACAGATAGAAAGAAAAGTCTGATTGTAACCTCTGGAGGAAAGAATATTGCTCCGGCTCCACTTGAGAATGCGCTGATCACCTCTTTGTATATTGAGCAGGTTGTGGCGATTGGAGATAAGAGAAACTACATCTCAGCTCTGATTACCCCTAACTTCGAGGCACTTGAGGGCTATTTGAAGTCCAAAGGACACGAGGGGCTGTCAGCGGAGGATATGGCGAGCCATTCAGATACGCTTGAACTTTTCACCTCTGAGGTTGAGAGTCGAATGGGCTCATTCCCGAAATATGAAAAAATTAAAAAGTTCACAGTATGCAATCGATTATTTGAACTTGAGAGAGGGGAGATAACACCATCACTCAAGATCAAAAGAAAAGTCGTAAATGAGAACTTTAAAGATGTAATTGATGCGATGTACGCTGAATCAAGTGAATAGGAGAGATAGATGACCACCTACAAAGAAGCCGGTGTTGATATTGATCTTGCCAACAAGGCCGTAGTAAAGATCAAGGACCTTGTAAAAGGGACATTTAATGAGAATACATTAACCGATATCGGGGGATTTGGGGGGTGCTACCTATTCCCAAAGGATAGATATGAGAATCCGGTGCTGGTTTCAAGCTCCGATGGAGTCGGAACCAAACTGAAGATTGCGTTTCTTTCAGATACCCACAACACAATAGGTCAGTGCCTGGTTAATCATTGCACAAACGATATTCTGGCGGTGGGAGCTCGCCCACTGTTCTTTCTTGACTATTTTGCTACGGGTAAGCTTTCGGTTGAAACTGTTGAGCAGGTGGTAGAGGGTTTGGCGGTGGCATGCAAAGAGAACTCAACGGTTCTCATTGGAGGCGAAACCGCCGAGATGCCAGATTTTTATCAGGAGGGGGAGTATGATATCAGCGGAACGATCATTGGGGTAGTCGATAAGAAGTATATGATGCCGATGAGAAAGACAAGCAAGGGTGATCTTCTGGTTGGACTTCCATCGACAGGGCTTCACACGAATGGCTACTCGCTTGCCAGGAAGGTGCTTCTTGAAAGATATCATGTGGATCGCTACTTTGAGGAGCTTGATATGACCCTTGGTCAGTCGCTTCTATCGGTTCACAAATCATATCTCCCGGCACTTGATGCGATTTTAGAGAAAGACTGGCTCCATGGCATATCCCACATCACTGGAGGAGGAATGGTTGAAAATACCCACAGAGTGATTAATGAAGGACAGGACATTGATGTCAACTGGGATACGTGGGAGTGGCCAGAGATATTTAATATGATTCAAAAGTACGGCGAGGTTCCAATCGATGACATGAGACGATCGTTCAATCTTGGAATGGGGCTGGTTGTAATTATTG